>JBLHWY010000292.1:0-3031 GCA_047629195.1 Candidatus Azotimanducaceae bacterium | reverse complement strand
TCCCTCCCTTTGCAGCCAATTATCAGTGGAAGGTACAAAGACCGTTTTCGCAAGACCGAAAACCAATGGCAATTTTTAAGCCGAGAAATGATCGTTGATTTAGTCGGCGATTTGTCTGCCCACCTACTCTATGATGCCAGCGGCATTGCGTAACTCTGCGCTCGTTTCTTTTCACTCATTGAGTGAAGCATTAGTGCTGATCGTGACTCGAGAGAGCGGATGTTGAATTCTAATCAGCGGCTAGAGCAAACGTAATTTCCGACATATGATAACCCTTCCTCAGAAAGATAAATTCTTATTTATTCACGTGATGAAAGCCGGTGGGACTTCATTTTCTGAGGTTCTTAGCGCCAACTTCACGACCGAGCAACGCTATCCAGACGCCTACCTCAATGCTGATACAGAATTTTTCGATCGAATCGATGCCTATCTGCATGTTCCAAGATTTGTTGCTGACGTCAATACACTGAAAGACCAATTACGAATAGTGCTTGGCCATGTTCCCTACGCGGTGCGGTCATTACTCGAGAGCGACTATATAACCCTAACGCTGCTGCGCGATCCCATCGAACGCACCATATCCTATCTCAAGCATTGTCGCCGATACCACATAGAACATATGGAGCAACCTTTAGAAAAAATTTATGAAGATCCATGGTTTCACGGATCCTTCATCGGCGACTATCAGACCAAGATTTTCTCCATGTCTGCCCGAGAAGCTATGGCTGAAGAACGCTTCTTACCTTCCTCAACAGCGTTGCCGAAGAGGCAGGATTTGGGCGATGCACAAAGCTTCTCTTCAGAGATTAAAATGCTTCAAAAGACTGCGCCCGGTCGATTTTCTCTTGAGTGGGTCGCCGCAAGCACAGGCGTAATCAATGTTGACGAAAGCAGGCTAGCTATCGCAAAGGAGAATCTTTCCGCGATAGAATTGGTAGGGGTCACCGCACACTACGATCGATTTCTCGCGAAACTAGTAGAGCGATATGGCTGGGAGATCTCATCTGAGCCGCATCGACATGTCGGCGAAGACGAAGCCATTTCAACTGCGTTTCGAAACCGCATTGCTGACGACAACACTTTTGATATGCAACTGTACGAGTATGCTAGATCGCTTTCGATCTGAGCTGGGAAAAATACCGCCGTAAATTGTTCTTAAAAGAATCATCAGATAAGTCGGTATTATTCTTTGCAGTAAACCGAATATATTTTTTTGACGTTTCAACCGCTCTGTGAGGAAATAGAATTGCTCACTTGACCACCAATAATTCAACTTTTTATCTGGAGTATAAACAATGAAGAGTCTGTGGAACGACGAGGCCGCGGCAGCCTTTAGTGATGATGACCTTGGCATGCGCGTATACTCTTCAAGGCTATTAGGCTCAGATGAAAATCTCGTCATGCACGGAGGAGGAAACACTTCGGTCAAGGCAACCACCGAGGACTTTTTCGGCAGAGCCGTTAAGGTGCTGTATGTAAAAGGCAGCGGTTGGGACTTGAAAACCATCGAAAAGCCTGGATTCCCGGCGATTAAACTGCAAGAAACACAGATGCTCGCGGAGCTCGAGACACTCTCCGACACGGACATGACTCAACAATTACGTGCTCTAATGCTTGATCCATCGGCCCCGTCCCCCTCTGTTGAAGCGATACTGCACGCCATTTTGCCATCGAAGTTCATTGACCATACCCACACTGATTCCATTATCACTCTGAGTAATAACCCAGAGGGAAAACGTTTACTCGAAGAGGTTTTTCCTGACTGCCTGATACTTCCCTATGTGATGCCAGGGTTCATTCTTTCAAGGCAAGTTAATGAAGCGATTAAGCAGAACGATCCAAACCACTACAAAGGCATCATCCTTATGCATCACGGGGTATTCACCTACAGTGATGAAGCCAAAATCGCCTATGAAAATATGATTGATCTGGTATCCAGAGCGGAGGCCTACATTACTGAAAACGGGACCACCCGCATTGCAACGGCAGAACATGAAGTCGATTTACTGGACCTTGCGCGTATTCGCAATGCCGTCTCACTCGCCCGCGGCGAAGCGCAACTGGGGATTCTGGATCGATCACCCGATGCACAGGGGTATTCCACATTGGACACTGTCGCCGAGATTTCTTCTAGAGGACCAATAACGCCTGACCACGTCATTCGCACCAAGAGAATTCCGGTAGTCATTGGCGCCACACCCGCTAAGGGCGTTCCGGAGATTCATCAGTACGTTACTGACTATAAGAAATACTTCGAAGAAAATCGCACGCCACAACTGCAGATACTGGATCCGGCTCCCCGCGTGGGTATTTGGCGCAAAGCAGGATCCATAGCGTTCGGCAGCAGCGTCAAAGAGTGCAATATCGTTGCTGATATCGCCAGGCATACTCGACGAGCTGTGCAGATTGGGGAGTCGCTAGGAGGCTGGCAGGCGCTCTCGGAAAAAGATATTTTTGAACTAGAGTACTGGGTTCTTGAACAAGCAAAACTGGGAAAGAGTAGTGCGTCTAGAAAGCACCACCAAGGTAAAGTAGCGATTGTTACCGGTGCATACAGTGGCATAGGCAAAGCGACTTGCGAAGCACTTACTGCCGAAGGGGCTGTTGTAGTTGGGCTCGACATCAACTCAGGGGTAGTTAACCAACTGGGCCGCGACGGAATGACGGGGCTAGAATGTGACTTGACCGACAGCAAGGCCATTACAACCGCTGTGGACCATGTGATCTCTCTTTACGGCGGCCTTGATATTGTCGTCTGCAATGCGGGTATTTTTAAGGCAGGTGAGCGAATCGAAGAGCACACAGAGCTCACATGGGATCAAACCTTGGACATTAACCTCACCGCCACACAACGGTTTATGACCGCGACGATTCCCTATTTAAAATTAGGCATAGACCCTTCCATTCTCATTGTCGGCTCGCGCAACTACGCAGCACCAGGGCCCGGAGCCGCAGCATACTCAGTTAGCAAAGCGGGTATTACGCAGCTAGCGCGTGTCGCTGCGCTGGAACTGGCAGCTGATGGCATCAG
>JBLHWY010000291.1:0-3292 GCA_047629195.1 Candidatus Azotimanducaceae bacterium | reverse complement strand
AAAAAGATTCTTCGTGGATATTTTGATTACTACAATAATGACCGGACTCACTTGGGCATCAAAAAGGAGTCGCCAACTGATCGCCAGGTCACTAATCAGACTTCGATATCTGACCGTTTAGTGGAACTGCCAAAAGTAGGTGGGCTCCACCATCGATATGAGTGGCGAGCAGCTGCTTGAATTTGTCTAGATCAATATTTGCGAGGGACAGCTCTCGCATTTTCACTGTGTGAAAAGGCTGCCGCTGAGTGTGCTGGGCTATCTCTCCATTTTGCGCGAAGCGCAAAATGGTGGCCGGTGCGGGCGGCGATCCGATGGAATCGGACTGGTCCGCATCCGGCACCGACACGGGGATTTTCAAACCGATTGGCCTACCTTGAAAATTTGATAAGAGTCACGAATATTGCACGTTAGCAGAGATGGTGTTGTTGGCTCGTAGATGAAATGTCGAGATTTACACGCGGTCGTTTGGCTTTATTTCAGTGGTAACTGGTTTTCAAACTGGAGAGTCGCAATGTAATTCGACGAGAACGTATTCCGGATATAGGCACTAGGCGCTATGCTACGTTTCTTGCGGAAATAGCCCGATCAAGATCATAAGTTGCCTGAAGGTTCATCCAGAGCTTTGGTGATGTTCCCAGGGCGTCTGCAAGATCCAGTGCGGATTCTGCTGTAATGCCACGTTTGCCTCGAATCAGTTCGTTCAGTCTTGCCTTGGTCCAGCTAAGTTGGCGCGCAAACTCAGCTTGGGTCATGCCCTTCGGTTCGAGAAATTCTTCGAGTAATATTTCACCTGGATGAAAAGGGTTCTTTGGCTGCTTTGACATATTAGCTCCTAACTATGGTAGTCCACTATCTGCACTTCTTCGGGTGAACCGCCAGTCCACATGAAAACAACTCGCCATTGATTATTGATTCGGATCGAATGAAATCCTGCAAGATCGCCTTTTAATGATTCCAATCTGTTGCCGGGCGGGACTCTTAGATCTCTCAATTCAACTGAATCGTGTAGGTACAACAGCTTTCTTCTTGCTGCACGTCTTAACTCGTTCGGAAACTTTCGTGTTGTTCGACTGATTTTGTCGTCGAACAAATCTTCTGCAAGTTGATTTCCGAACGATTCAATCATGTTATTACATTATCGGTAATCGATAACGATTTCAACTTTTGATTTAATTCTATGAGTGATAGCGAAAGAAAATAAATGGGGTCGGGGTAAAAATTACAAAATAGAAACATTTACTGATGTGGCTTCCGTCCTCTTTTCTTGTGCGACTGACCGAAGCCCGTCAGATCTTCGAATTGCAGGCGAAACTTTTCAGTCCCGAGTATGAAACCAGTTTGTTGGGCATGTTTAATTTCTGAGATCAGCTCAGTTTCCAACTCCTCTTCGAATAAACTGCGATAGGCAATTTGCCTCGCTTGTTTGGTCGATCCTAAATGCTCATACTCTGCATGCGGTGTCCACATACTCACGTGTCGCCCCAACGCCTGAGCACAATAACTGGACCACTTGTATTCACCTGTGTCCGCGACCATACCAGCGCGAACAGGGTTCAATTCTATATAACGCGAACACACCATAAGGTATTGTGTCGTTTGAACCGGATGGGATTTAAATCTATCTTCAAACAGAGTCCCGGTGCGTTTGTATCGATAATTGAAGTATCTGACATAGAGTCGACCAAGGTACTGCATGCAATCTGAAATCGATCGGTCTTGCGTCGGTGTCATGAGGAGATGAACATGGTTGGTCATAAACACCCATGCATGAATCAGCACGCCAAACTTCAATGAGCCTTCTAAAAGCCAATTTGCATAAGCAGCCACATCCTCATCAGATGCAAAACAGATTTGTTTGTTGACGCCTCGCTGAATGATGTGAGCTGGCGTGCCAACAGGCAGGCATCGACGCATTCTGGGCATGAGACAAACAACCTTTTAGAACTGATTGAGGTTGAATTATTCCTCTATCCCGAATAGGAAAATGTAAGCAAATCGAGCGAATAAGCCTAGGTTTTCTCCTAATTTCATGTGAGTTTTTTGTAAATTTTACCCCGACCCTATTTATTTTTCCCAGAGGGTCTGGAAGGTACGGTCGAGATTAGCATTCGATACGCAGATGGATCTTTCCTCGGCGCTGTCATTAACGATTCAAGCGCCGGTCGTGGAGTGATTAAAGTTCAGACTAAAGGGTTCTGCTTCCTTAGTACTGATATTACAGAACCGGTATTTATTGAAGTCGGTGCAGGCATCGATCGTATCGAATTGGCAGGGGAGCCACCCTACAGCGAAGTTGAATTTGATGCGGGTTTGTCTTGCATTGAGGCTGAGCCTTGTACCTCACAGCTATTGTTGGCAACCGGTACCGGGGTCACAAAATTTGTAGCGGCGGACAATTCGTGTTCAGAAACATTAAATTTCGAAGGGTCAACAGCCAGCCCCTTCGGAGCATTGCTCCTACAGGAAGAAGGCGTAGATAGACTCCTGACCTTCGCCGCATTTGGTACGACTATCGGTGTTCCTGAGGCTGGTTTCTTTTCCAGGTTCTTTGGGAATCTGTTTTCTCCCTCGGGTCCCACTGGAACATCCGATGCTGTCTATGGCGCGAACAGTGATGGCTCTCGTGATTTTGGCAGCGTCTTCACGGTGAATAACGGAGTGGTATATCATTATGTACTTGATGCTGAAGAGACTGCCTTAGAATTATTGGGGTCAGTGTAAAGTGCCAGAGTAAAACTGCTGTTAGGCGCTGTTTCTTAATTGAACTCGGATTGATGCTTGGAAAAAGAAGCTCAGAGAAAAAGTGAGTCATTAAAACTGGAGGTGAAAGGGGCTTGTTCTGGCACTTTACTCTGACCCCAAAAATTCGAATAAAAAACTGGAAATGAATTGGTCAAACCTTCACGCTTACGACGACATCAGGGTTGCGAGGAAGTCACTGAAACGTTACTTCACATTTTACAACTCAGAAAGAAAGCACCAATCGTTGGAAGATCGAACACCCGACCGGGCTTACTATGACAAGGCGGAGCGGCTGGCCGCTTAAACCAACTGGACAACACTTATAGCGTTGTCCAAGAATCGGGGTCCATTACTGTTTGACGCGTCCGATGCAGCAACTTGTTATGCTTTGGCTAGTTGATTGCATATTTTAGGGGCCGCTGCGTATAGACACGTATAGTGCGACAAGCCTTGCATTGTCTCAAGGGTTGTCGGCCCTGAAATATTATCTTTAAGATAATTTGCCATATCGATAGGAGACCAATTATCACTAGTACCATGCCAAATA
>JBLHWY010000290.1:0-3406 GCA_047629195.1 Candidatus Azotimanducaceae bacterium | reverse complement strand
CGTTACCTAGTGGCACAGGTATTTGCAAGGCTTTCCATTCGCCGCTTATAAACGCTCTGCTACCGTGAAGCTCGTAGCCCACCTCTTCTTCTTCGAAAATGGTGTTTAATGGGTCGTCCAATAAGGAGATCAGTGACTTACCTTCCAGCGGTCCAATTGCAAGTTTTTGGGTGGCGGGAAGCTGTGTTTCAGCAAGGTCGAGAATTGTCGGCATCAAATCGCGCACATGCACAAACTGCCCGCTGGTGGCTAGTTCTTTGTGCGAGTCTGTTACGGGGCTATCTTGCTGAAGGGGCGGGCCTGCCGGCCGCATAATGGCCGGAGTACGAATACCCCCCTCCGTCGAAAAACCCTTGAAAAGACGGAAGGCAGCAGTACTCGCGGTCGCCCAACCAGCACTCATTACGACAAACGACCCAGATGCGCCGCGATTGTCTAGACTATCGTCGAAGCGGGTATGAAACTCAGGGGTGTGGGTAGGGTATATGCTAACGGGCAAACCACTGGCGCCATTATCACTAAAAAACACGATAATGGTATTTTCGAGCTCGCCATTGTCTTGCAGCCATTGGTAAACCCGACCGATTTGCTCATCCATATAATCAATCATGGCCGCATAAATCTCCATATCGCGAGCTTCGTTCTCCTTTTCACTCGTCGAAAGATCGTTCCAGCGCTTGACCGCCGCAGGCCATGGGGCCATCTCTTGATTTTGAGGAATAAGTCCTTGGGCCTTTAGCGCAGCGAAGCGCGCTTTCCTTAAAACCTCATACCCGGCATCGTAGCGCCCACTGTACCTTTTAATATACTCAACGGGCGCATGCAGAGGGTTGTGGGGGGCCGTGTAAGCCAGATACGCGAAAAAAGGCTGACCACTGTTCTTATCCCGTTCCATCCACGAGAGCAACATGTCGGTGTAATACTGCGTTGAATAGAAATCGTCAGGAAGCTCGTCAACAATTTTGCCGTTACGCCGGTACACCACAGGCTCTGCCGGATGTAGCGGTTGCTGGTCATTGAAATGGCTGCCACCGCCAGGCAACAACGCAAACGTTTCCTGGAAACCACGAGCGAAGGGCGACTGGCTTTCGGTAACCCCTAGATGCCATTTACCCGTCTGGTAGGTGCGATAACCCGTTGTAGATAAGATCTCTGGGATCGTCACAACACGTTTATTTAGGAAACCTTCATAGCCAGGTTTTCCCTCTTGCTTTGCCGTGATAATTTGAGACCCAATGCCCGCAGTATGATTATCGACGCCGGTTAACAGAACCGAGCGGGTCGGAGAGCAAGTGGGTAGGACATGAAAATTACTCAGTCTTAATCCTTCTGACGCTAGCCGGTCAATATTGGGAGTAGCGATCTCACCGCCAAACGCGCCGACATCAGTGTAGCCCAAGTCATCCGCGACGATAAGCAAAATGTTGGGGCGCTGAGTAGGATGCGTACTTTTAGCCGGCACTGCTTGAGCACCTGCCGGCGCACTAAACAACACAAGCGTTAGTATCAATATAAATATTCGCATGGGCTTCCTGTTCTTATTTTAATCATTATTGGCAACGATGTTTGCAACGCTTCGGAAAGCGCATTTGTTAAGCAGCATCATTAACAAAAGACAACCCTAGAGAGGAGCGACTCGCGTAATTGCTCCGAAAATTTCACGATCCCGTCACCACACCAACAGCACTGCACCGCGACATATATGATTGCTATGTTGCCGGTCGCCCCAACGATCACCGCGGATTGCAATTTGTGCAGAACCTGCGGGCCCAGTAGTTCTTTTGTTCGAACATTTTTCTTTATCATCAGACATATTAGGTAACCCCACCAGGTGTTTCGCCTGAATAGACCCGCTGGTAAAGTTCAGGATCCCGGGCCGTCATGTCCGCCAGATCCAGCGTCGCTTGTTCGATGATCGGATGACCGTGATTCACTATGGCCGTCTGCCAGTTGGGCCTCGCCTTCAATTTATGGTAATAGTCTCGCAGTTCGTCAATCTTCAGCGTTTTTTCAAAATAAATGAGCCAGCCAGTTTCTTCCAACCGCAACAAGAGGCAGCTGATACTGATGTCCGCCAGACTGTAGTTTTCGCCCAGAATCCAACGCCCCTCAGTTATCGCTAGCTGCTCATTGAGTGTCAGTAGATGTCGACACATATGGTCGCGGCTGGCATGCACCACGCGGCGCAACGGTTTTATCGACATCAACGTTCGCAGTCCCAGGAGTTTGGCCGCAGAGAAGAACGCTGGTCGCTGTTTGTCGGAGTGAAACAGAAAACCAACCATTATCCTTTGCAGAGGAATATAGCGGATCGCGGTTATAAACAACGGCATGGTCAGACCCGGAATACAGGCACCGGCCTTGCTCGCCATCGAACCCATTGGATTGCCACTTTCGATCGCACAAAAGGCCAACCACTTGTCCATCGTCGCTTTGAGTTCAGGATCTTGCGGCACTAGTTTTGGCGCATCCGTTCCCGCGGCACTTTGTGCATAGCTCAAAATATCATCGGACTCGTACACAGGATGCCCCTCGTGGACCAGCGTCGGTAACAACCCTGAGGGATTGACCTTGAGATATTGTGGGCTGATGGTTTGATACCAGCCCGTTTCGATCAGATCGATAGGGTGGTATTGGTAATCGATTTTCAGTTCATCCATGGCCAGCCGTGTCTTGCGTGAACAATGTGAAAAACTGTTGCTGTAAAGTTCAAATGGCGCCTGATGAGGTAGTGTCTGTGAGCGATCAACACCTCCTGAAACCGGGTGTGATCTTCGCCGTGATTTCTCGTAAAGAAACCAGACGACCCCGACAACAAATGCAATCAGAGTTAACCATATTGTCATAGCATTTCACCTACCTATTTTAGTTTTTTAGAAGCGCAACATGCGTTCGATGAAACCATCGTCTATAACAACCCCGTGATAGGCCTCCGTGACAATATGTCTTCAAGGCAAGCAGGCTAAGGTGGAGGAACATTGCGAGTATTCTCAGAACACGCACAGCAGAGCCCACTATATTGTTAATCAACGTGGCGATTTGCAGTTGCGATGCGAGTCGCTTTACCAACCATATTGACCGCCCCTATCTAAGGCGTAACGCTGTTTGCTTTCAATCTACCTTTAGCTTGCAGCCTGCAACAGAGTACCTAGCCAAAGCTACCGGGCGTGTCACAGACAATTGCCGCTGCTGACCGCAAGCCATTTCCCGTCAGGCTATTTCTCTTCCAGAACGACTATGCCGCATGTGCAGAATGACATCAGCCACTCGGTCAGCGTGCTCGCGAATAAAGACATCCGTGGTTGGATCAACGCCGAACAACTCACGGCACTCATGATCAACATCAAATACCAGCGTCGATGCACCTAATGCAATGTAATAAGCATGTGGATCGCTCACCAAACCA
>JBLHWY010000289.1:0-3547 GCA_047629195.1 Candidatus Azotimanducaceae bacterium | reverse complement strand
AGGATATTGTCTCGCTAAGCGACGCATGGCCACGAGAGCGGGCGCGTCTTTCTTCTTCATTCGAGACTGGTAACCTAACGATGATCGCGCGACACAAAACAGGCGACACGCAGTTCGTTGTGATAATCCTCTCTTAATCGCATAAGTGACCTGTCGTCGCCGCGCTGGCGCGGCTACCACTTTTTTCGACTGACCTCTTTCATGACTTCAATCTCAAGGTCTCTTTCAGCAAGCAATTTCTTGAGCCGAGTGTTTTCTTGCTCAACTTGCTTGAGATGTCTCACATCATTGACTTCCATCTCGCCGAACTTCTTACGCCAGGTGTAAATTGTCGCTTCACTGACGCCATTCTTTTTTGCGACCTGTGTGACAGGTTGTTGATCTGCTTCACGAAGTATCCGAACAATTTGTTCATCCGTGTATCTGCTCTTCTTCATGGTAACTCCCTCCAAGGGGTACCATACTCTCAAGAATCAAATGGTCCTAGATTTGGCAGGCAGGTCAGTCTCCCAACAACTGTTTATCCAATCTGTGGTCTGATTGGCGTGGACGTCAAACTTCGTAATCAGCTGGTACATGGTCACTTGGCCGTTTATCACGGCCAGTGCTACCTTAAGCTTAAACTCGGGAAAATGACTAGATCTTGGTTTCCCATGATATCGCTCTTTGACTATTGCTAATTTTGGAGGAATCGCTTAACAGCGTGCAATATTTGTCCGGTCTCTGGATTCTATTTGACTAACAGAAAACCAGTTCGCTCTAGAACTAAGTCCTAAGCCACGAGGGCACCTAAATAATAAGCTCAAATTAGTACCACCTGACCATAGGATACAAGCTATCCGTCGACAAATTGTTACTAAAGTAAGGATCTCCCCCTGCAAAGTTCGCCTCAATCAACGCCGCAATAGATCGGCGTTCGCCATCTGAGAATCCACGGTTTCTCGACGCAGATTCAAAATGGACTAGGCGAACGGATGCCAAATAGATATTGCGATAACCATGACTCATGAAGTTTACGCATAATTTTAGATCCCCCGCGATGGCAAACTCCTCGTCGAACCCTCCCAGCTCAAAAAACCGAGAGGCTTCGACCGCCAAACAAGCACCCGTATTACAGGTAACTGAACGAGTAACATTGGGAGTTACGAACGGGCTGTCTAAACAATCCGCCGGATCGAATCCAGAATATATATGATCAGCACCGCCACCAAACCCAACGACAAGGCCTGCATGTTGAATTGTGCCATCCGGATATAAAAGCATAGGGCCGACGCATCCTATATCATTCTGCCGAACAGCCATTTCCATCTTGCTTATCCAACCCTCATCAATGGATCGCGTGTCGTTGTTGAGGAAAATTAGACATTCACCCTTAGCGTGCGCTGCACCGTAATTATTCAGGCGAGACCAGTTAAAGGGTTCATCACACCTTACAACAACTTGCCGATCAAGCTTCTCCC
Organism: Candidatus Azotimanducaceae bacterium; assembly: GCA_047629195.1. Lineage (GTDB taxonomy): Bacteria > Pseudomonadota > Gammaproteobacteria > Pseudomonadales > Azotimanducaceae > UBA4582. Next base: position 2,087 of record JBLHWY010000289.1, on the reverse strand, counting down.
TTTCTAAAAGCCAATCCAGTGTTTCCCTCTCGCGAGATCCATTATCCACAATGATGATCTCGTAATTCCCATTTGGGTTCTTCCTTTCGATTGACTCGACACATTCCTTCAATAAATCTAAGCGATCCCTGGTCGGAATTATGATGCTTGTTAGTCTGCTTGTGACTTGATCATAAGCTTCGCGATTATGAAGAGGCTCCCCACACCAAATTGGCGGCCCTCGAAGAAAGTGAACCAAAACCAACGGACGGTGATGCGGAGTGATGGCTTTATTTAAGAAAGAGGCGCCAAGATTATTTGGTCCGAATTCCTTCGCGTCGCCTCTAAAGAAAGCAGCGTTCAACAAAAGGCAAGCATTGTACTTTTCTTGAACAAATAGTTCTTTGTCTACCCCGGGATGGAAGCTTGCTTTGCACCTTACACCATCAATCATCTCATCATGATCAAACACAAGAACGTCAAAATCAGTCTCGAAGAAATTTTGGGCTACTGCTTCCATATTTTGATGGAAGAGACATGGATATTTTGTAAACAGAACAATTTTTTTGGGGTTACTTTGTATCTCGAGACAGGTGCTTGTGTAGAAATTGAGAGCGGCTTCATCCGTTTCTATTAGGGTCTGAGCCGCTACCCATTTCACATCTGACAGGTAATCCGAAAATTTCTCCACCTCGACCGCACTCCAATCCCGAATGTCTGCGACTACCTCAAGGGGAACTTCGAGCCTAGCCTGAAGTACTACTTCGTTCTTTAGCCAATATCTGTAAAGTACGGATGATTTTCTCAGAACAAATGCCGAATCAGAAACGAGCCTGCCCCCAGCACTACGCAGGCCAGAATCTCTGATAAAGCCGTAATAAAACAGGCAACCACTCACCAAGCCATTTCGGAAGCGAATAACATCTGGTATCGCGAAAAAAATAATACCAAACCGAGCAAGGCGCCGTATTCGGTGTTTAAGCGTACTTAATTTGTTCAACGTGGCCACTACTCAAGTAACTATCCAGTTGAATTCCAGCTCGCAGCAGTTGCTGATCTATCAAGTCACATGGGTAGTCTGAATGATGTTCGACAACGTTTTGAAAGGTAGAAAGATCCCTCTCTAGTGGGTTATCCCTGAGCAACTCGAGTTTCACAAAAGGACTGCGAAACTCTGTAATCAATTCTTTCCAGCACAAATGGGTATTATTTAGATATCCAAGTTTTCTAGCGGGTGCCAAACAATCTAAGACTAGTCCTGCTTTCCTAAGCTCTTCAGAAAGACCAATCTCATTTCTAAGTATGAGTTCTTCCTTAAGCTCAATAACCTTCATTTTCGCCCAAAAACCCACGAAACTGGCAGAATTGATAGTTTTCTTATCAAAACCGACGAAATAGCTCTGAAGATGATGTCTAATTTCGAAACTATCGGTGATGCCGAAAGCGTTTGCACCACTTTCCTCCCAGGCAACAAAAAAATGCCCGAGATCAAATAACGGACCAAATACACTATCGTTGCACATAACTAACCGATCAACTCGATCGTGGTCAATTCTATCAATCGCCGTTTTCCAACTACCAAAATCGTAACCTATATTTTTCTTTATGATCCCGATATTAACTAGCGTTTGTATTTTATATAGCTCACTTTTACTCATTTTTTCCGACGTAGATACAAACACGATATCCATATGCTTTTTAATTTCGGTTAAGTAATAAATCACATAGGGTGCGATCAATCCTCCAGCGTCATAGTGTGCGAAGACACAAACTGCACGAGCTGAAATAGGACTAAATTCTGCTTCGAATATAACCTCTTCATGAAATGTCTTAGGGATCACCTTTTCAAAATCTCGCGTGACAATCGCTGAAAAGCTAAAATCATCACGATTTTGAGCCAGGTTTTTATTGAAGTAAGGGTCAGCATCATAGAAGCCATGGTTTTTTTCTTTCATGATATGCAGTTCTCTTCTTGATCTATCCAACTTGATCAAGTTGTCTTCAAAGCCCCTACTCGCCGATTCATGATGAAACGCCCGAACAAAGGGCGTATAAACAACGAGTTTTCCAGCTGCTCGAAGCCTTAAACAGAGGTCAACATCGTTGTA
>JBLHWY010000288.1:0-3623 GCA_047629195.1 Candidatus Azotimanducaceae bacterium | reverse complement strand
AAACTTTGATCGACAAAGTGGTTGAACTAAACGCTGCAGTGGGTATTCCTCGAGGGTTTGAGCAAATCAAGGATGCGGATATTGCCGCCATTGCAGCGGATGCCTGCAAAGAGGGCAACAACTACCCTGTGCCCAAATATATGGATGTAGCTGGCTGCGCCAAATTGGTGGAAACACTCAAGCTTGGGTCTCAAACTGCGAGCTCCGCAAGCCCTCAATCTTATAAATGAGGGCCAAAACTTCGGCCACAGCAACATATAGACTCTCAGGTATTTCCTCTCCCAGCGGCACATGACTCAGCATACCGGTGAGGGCTGCGTCCTGAATCAGCGGGATGCCATGTTCGCTGGCCAGTTCCTGTATTTTGAGCGCCGTGTTGCCCTCTCCCTTTGCCACCACAGTTGGCGCGCCAAGGCCTGAGTACTTTAGCGCTGCGGCGCGTTTTTTCGGCTTATCTTTCATACTTTCTCATCCACAAATTCACTCCACTGTGCGCCCACACTTCGCTCGCCCAGATTACCCTGATGGCACAGCAACACAGACACACTCAATCCCGCGTTCTCCAACCCCGATTTCAAGCCGCCCAGGCTTCCATCCACCATGTGCGCTGTCTCAGCTTGCTCTGCATAGATAACCACCGACACCTTACTCCCCCGCATGAACAACTCGGCCTCAATGGGACCCAGGTGGGGCAGGGTGACATTGAGCTGTACTTTCCAATCTTCACTCGGTGAGTCCTGCTCTGACGCCTTGTCCTCTCGCTCAATGGTCAATTGAATGCTGTGTACTTCATTTTGCAGGCGAACAGGTAAATCAAATGACCAAATACCCGCCCCCCGCTCATGCGCCTGCAACGCCGATAGCTGTTTCAGCGTAATCGTTGCAAGGGCGCCCTCCAACTCCTCCTGCAAGGCCAATAAATCGCCACTGCCCGCAGTCACACCCGTCTGGCGGGTTGATTTAGACAGTGCCAACTTTACTTTGCCCAACAGACTCAGCAAAACCGCCTTAAGGTCGCCAGAGCGAATCAGCCCGCTAGCCTCCAACAGTAACCGCAAATCAGATTCTAAAAATAGCCCCGACTTTTCTACAAAACCCTTTACCGCACTGGCATGCACTGGCAATTCGTTTTGACCGAGCGTTTTAAAGATCCGCTCCATCTCTTCTTTGCTGATACCCAAGAGTGACAAAATATTGGCGTTTTTTGCTGGGTGCAGCAACGTCTGCAGCGGTGCAACAATGCCACCTTGTGCTGGAACCAATAATTTCAGGAAGCTGCCCATTGGAATTTTGTCTACTGGACCGGCACTAGCCGGGTTGACAATTCGCAAGCTGGGCGTGGGACCTAGGCGGCTCACTATGAGGCTCAATACCGTGCCTATTTGCACGGAAACATCAGCTTTAGCGGACACTTGATGAGTTCCTACCTGAAGTAGCAAGGTGCCTGAGGAAGGCTTATCTACCACAGTCGCAATGAGCTTTTGACCCACCTGCAGCGACTGGATCAGCGGTACGGGTGACTTCATTCCCAGCTGTGCGCCGGCTAAGGATAATTTCAATTCGTTCATATCACCTCATCGGCATGTTTTATGCATGGTCTACGTATGCTGCATCGTTTGTGAATATTGGCAGCCCCTATTACGAAGGATTGCCGAGGACCCTGTATGACCCGCAAAGACTTAAATCTGTCACTTGATAACAGCCTAATTCAAGACAGGGCTACAACCAAATCTATGCGCAGCGGAATAGCAGACGCATCTGCAGGTCCAAGATCTGGAAAACACACCAAAACCTCCCCAGCAGCTTCACGCAGAAATATACCGGCGCTCACTACCGCGATAGTAGCCGTTGCGAATATGGTATTTTTACTGCTGGCAGGACTCTGGCTGTCGACATTACCCTATACAATCGCTGCTCCCAATACCTCTCGCGATTTAAATACTACACCACAGCTAAAATTGATGCTCGCGGAGAGTAATGAGCGTCTTGCAGGGCTAGAGCAGCAGCTAAAAGAACTCGCTTTGGCGGTGAGCAGTCAACAGACACTGGCTGCCCAGAACCGCATCTCAAGCGAAGATCGCAGCCTGGCAGCCACGACATTGCTGGATGAGACAGAGATTACAGTTTTCACTAAAGAAATCATAACTCCGACCGATAACTGGTATGTCAATCTTGGCACTTTTATCAGTGAACAAGCTGCTGTCAATTTGCAGAGCCAACTTCTCTCACTATCACGTCAGGCGAACATCGCTCAACGTGTGGAGCAAGGACGTAACGTCTTTGAAGTTCGCCTTTCGGGCTTTGACAGCAGGGTATTGGCTGAAACCGCGGCTGGGGAAGTAATGGACCAAACAGATCTAAACGGCTTATCGGTATGGCAGGTAGAGTAATCACAACAAGAACCATGCACACTCGCTACAATAATCGCGCAACGGCTACTACCCAGCAGTGTGGTTAGCAACAATATGCCTTCGGGCAGTGACTAATAAGAGACTTAGGATAGCGTATGGATTTGGCAACATTACTGGGCTTGGTTGGTGCCTTAGGCATCGTTATGGCGGCAATGCTTACAGGCGGCGATCCATTGGTGTTTGTGAACATTCCGGCCTTGATGATTGTCATTGGGGGAACATTCATGGTCGTTATGATCAAGTTTTCCATCAAACAGTTTTTCGGTGCTTTTAAAGTAGCAGCCCGCGCGTTTATGTTCAAAGTGGACGACCCAGAAGAACTCATCATACAGATCGTCAGATTCTCCGATATAGCACGCAAGGAAGGAATGTTGGCGCTTGAAAATGAAGAGGTCGAGAATGATTTCCTCGAAGAGGGAATTAAAATGCTAATTGACGGCAATACTCGTGAAGTCATACAGACGGTTATGAGCAAGGACTTGCAGCAGACCATTGACCGCCATAAATGGGGCGCTAAGGTATTCAGCGCCACCGGCGACGTGGCCCCTGCCATGGGCATGATCGGTACTCTAATTGGCCTCGTACAAATGCTTTCCAATATGTCGGACCCCAAGTCAATCGGCCCGGCGATGGCCGTGGCGCTGCTCACCACGCTCTATGGCGCCATGCTCGCCACCGTAATCGCTATTCCTATAGCAGATAAGCTGACGCTTAGAAAAACTGAAGAGGGCCGAATCAAGGCCATGTGCCTTGATGGACTTCTTGCCATTCAGGAGGGTTTAAACCCGCGCGTCATAGAAGCGATGCTCAAAACTTATCTGACGCCCAAACAGAGAGCAAAAAACAGCGACAGCGATGAAGCAGGGCAAGCTGAGGCCGGGTAATGATCGAGTTTGAAGCTGAAGAGGAACAGTCGCCCGGCATACCAGCATGGATGGCGACCTTCGCGGACTTAATGTCTTTGCTAATGTGCTTTTTTGTACTGCTTTTATCGTTCTCGGAGATGGACGTAGAAAAATACAAACAAGTTGCCGGCTCGATGAAGAACGCCTTCGGCGTACAAAGTCAAGTTAAGGTCATGGACATTCCCAAGGGTACCAGCATCATTGCCCAGGAATTTAGCCCGGGAAAGCCTCAGCCCTCTCAGATAAAAACGGTTAATCAGTTCACTACCGAAACTACCAAAGCCTCTCTGAGTGTAGGCAACCCAGA
>JBLHWY010000287.1:0-3823 GCA_047629195.1 Candidatus Azotimanducaceae bacterium | reverse complement strand
GGTTCGGAGAGGTGGAGATTCATCCATTCACAAATAATGATGCTCTAAACCCTGAAGTCATAAATCTCGATAATGATAGAGAACGTCCGCCGAAGATTAATCAGTGGCATTCTGATGTGACGTGGCGCGAGCAGCCTTCATTGGGTTCGATTCTACGTGCCGTTAAGATTCCGGAAGTGGGGGGTGATACTTTGTTCGCAAACATGGAAGCTGCATACTTAGGGCTTGATGATGAAACGAAGAAAAAAATTGACGGGTTGTATGCGATTCACGATAACGAGGTCTTCTTGTCTGGCATGAAACAACGGGGCGCCTCGGCTGATGAAATCGAAGCGATGCGCCAAAAGTTTCCGCCTGTACGGCATCCGGTCGTGCGTACCCACCCGGTTAGCAATTTAAAATCAATCTACGTCAACAAAATATTCACCCGGTGTATAGAAGGCATGGCCGCTGACGAATCCAGCGCGCTTTTAGAAAAACTCTATTTGACAGCCTGGAATCCAGACAACCAATGCCGCTTCAGGTGGAGGCAAGATTCATTTACTTTTTGGGACAACCGTTCTGCTCAACATTTTGCCGCCGCTGACTATTGGCCAGAGGTAAGGAAAATGGAGCGGGTGACTGTTATAGGGGATCGCCCTCAATAGAATGTTTAGCAGGGGCGGGGGTCTTTGCTACCTGCAATATTCAACAATCTAGCCAAAAGGTCGCCAGCACAGATTTAGATTTGAAACTAAAGTAGCGGCGCTGATCAAGCAATCGCTGCACGCCTCTGTCAAATTATTCAAAGTTGATCACGTTATGAAAACATGTTTTATACTAGCTATAGAATTTAATGCAATGACTTAACCTCGGAGACACTACCCAGTGATAAAGCTATACGGTCTGAAAATGAGCAATTATTACAGTCTCGGCAAAGCGCTGATGATTGAAAAAGAAGTTGAATTTGAGGAAGTGAAAACGCCGCCCTCACAAAACGAAGATTTCCTTAGCAAAAGCCCAATGGGTAAAATGCCGGCGATTGAAGTCGATGGCGTTTTTCTTTCGGAATCTATGGCGATCGCACAATACGTCGAAGAAGTAGGTGAGGGCGACTCTCTATTTCCCGAAGACGCGATGGAGGCAGCAAAAGTCACGGAGCTTATTTTGCATATTAAATTGGATGTTGAGTTGGTCGCTCGGCGCTGTTTGCCTGAAGCATTTTTCGGCCAGACAGTCAGCGACGAAACAAAAGAATCGACCCGAGCAGATTTAGAGAAAGGGATGAAAGCTGTTGCCAGGTTATTTGAAGCACCAACAGTTGGAGGTGATACGCCTAACCTTGCAGATTTTTATACCTTCTATAGCTTTGGACTTGCGAGCGGTATCGCCAAGTCGATTTGGAATATAGACTTGCTTGAAGGTTACCCGCAAATTGCAGCCGTCATGACCAAGATGGCGCAACATCCCAGTGTTGCCAGAGTTGAAGCTGAGAAATCCGTAAAATAGTCGGCTTGTTTGCAGAAGGTGTTGCCATTCACTCTAGTGCTTCACCTTCACCTTCACTTAAAGTTTTACCTGACCTTCATGAAGCGACTTTGTTAAGCACTGCGCAATAAGCAGTCACTGCATCCGCTGATTCACTTGTGACGCAAAATTCGAATCGAGTATCATTCTCAAACCAAATTTGTCCCCGACCGCCATTACCCGTTAGAAATATTGCTTCTTTGCCGTTAGAACGTATTGAGCCCCAAACCCTTGTGCTGGCCTCGCTTGATGGTGTGGATGTACTGCGGCTTTTACCGATGAATGATTCCTCAACCTGATATTCGATGGTCACAATCAATTCTGTCTCTGTTATGTTCATGCCGCCAGAAGACACGCCTTGCGCGATACCCGACTCAATGATTCTGACGTTTCCTTTCCAGATTCCTTCCATGTGTGGATAGTCTGCTGCAAATACAAGTGAGGTCAAGGACAGTAGTGTTAATGAAATAAATAGTCGATAAAACATAATAAAGCCCCTAAAGTTTTTATAGTCAATTTAGACAGCAACATCTAGCGATCGCGCGCCCCAAACTGGGACTGCCGCGGGCTAGAAACTGAGCGCAACCTAACGGTATGTAGTGTTGCAAGAGGTTTTAGATTCTCGAGCAACTGACATAATCGCGCAACAACACTCAGATTTATACCGCGTTCAATGCCGTGTTTACCTTCTTATTGGGATCGATTTTTTCTTAAGACCACTGAGCACGACATTCAAAATCTGCCGACAAGTCACCTGACCAACTAATAATCCATCAACCACTACTGGGCGTCGACGGTGTTTATGATCGAGCATGGATGTTGCAACATCGACGATGTCGTCAGTCGGGCTTTGAATTTCGATTTCCCTCGTCATGAGATCGCCCACAAGTGCTGCACCAAAAACTTCATCGTTGTAGACACTTGCGAGTAAAGCTCGCAAGCAATCTAATTCAGATAGCATACCCAGCATCTCTCGTCTGTCATCAATGACGACGAGGCCAGACACCTTATGGTCAAGAATTCTTTGAGCAGCTTCATAGACCGTTAAGTTTGCTTTCGCGGTTACGGGATTTTTCAACATGTAGTCACTTAGTTCAACTGAACCTAGCATATGCCTTACCTCCATTTTAGGGTGGTGCTGGTCAGTTTTGACCAGTTACACCAAATTGGCGCCAAAATATAAGCGCCACCAACCGTGCTACCGACAGCGTAAAATGATGCACGTTAGATCATTGATTTCGCAACACCTGCGATCCAATCCACAACTGAGGATGGGTATATGCCGAGAAAGACCAGCAGGATAGTTAATGTACCAAGTGCCCAGCCACCCGCAGCTGGGATATCTATTGTTTGATCGGATTCCGTTTTTTTGGTCATGGCAAAAATGATTCGAAGGTAATAAAAAAGACCTATGCCACTTCCTACGACGATTGCTGCTAACAGATACCATAAGCCGGAACTTACTCCCGCCGCGACAATATAAAATTTTCCGACAAAGCCAAGTGTGAGCGGTATTCCCGCTAAGGACAAAAGCATGGCGCTAAAAAAAGTTGCTAGTAATGGTTTACGCCAAAATAGACCATGATATTGCGATATGTCGTCGTTATCGTGTTCATCTGATTCTCCCGACATTATGGCAACGACACCGAAGGCACCGATGGTTGTAATGAAATAAGCAAATAGGAAGAAGATGGATGCTTCAATAGCGAGCTGCTTGCTACTCAAAATGCTCGCGCTGACGAAGGCAACCATAAGATATCCGAGATGTGCTATTGAGGAATATGCGAGCACTCGCTTGATTGAATTTTGCATAAGTGCAAGCACGTTCCCACCGACGATAGAGAGTAATGCAATCCAAATAAGGACCTCAACGATCAGGCTATATTGGTACCCATTGAATTCTAGAAAGAAACGAAGCAGTACCGCGAAGATACCGCCTTTAGAAATCGTAGCAAGTAGTGCAGTTGCTGGCGCCGGAGCGCCTTCGTACACGTCCGGTGTCCACATATGAAAGGGGAACAACGACAATTTGAATCCGATACCTGCAATTATCATGATGGTTCCGGCCAGCATAAACGGGCTAGTAGCACTGGCTGAGACGACAGCTGCACTCGCCATGCCGGTAAACGACAATGTCCCTAGCATGGCAAACAACAATGCAATACCAAACAGAATGAAGGCCGAGGAGACGCCAGAGAGAATGAGGTACTTTAGTGCAGCCTCTAGCCCAAATAGTCCTTTGACGGGGTAAGAAATCATTGCGTATAAAGAAACGCTAACAAGTTCTAGGCCCAGTATGAATGAGCCAAAATGAGCG
>JBLHWY010000286.1:0-3899 GCA_047629195.1 Candidatus Azotimanducaceae bacterium | reverse complement strand
CCCGCGCTACATTATCGTTGGGCTTACAATGCAGATTGGGCCTATTTGCAGTTTGGTAAAACCTCGATACCCGAAGCAACTGAGCAAGAGCAGTTCGAGCTCGGTCGCAAGAATGCTCAGTTCTTTCTTCGCTGGCCCGTTATGCTTGGCGTGACTGAGGACACCGTGTCTGAAGTTGAAAGAACCTACGAAGCATTCCTCTGCATGTTTGCAGAACACCTTGAACAACAAGATTATTTGTTTGGCGAGCAACCATCATTTGCTGATTTCGCTTTTTACGGCCCACTATACGCGCACCTTTATAGAGATCCTGAATCTTATAAAATCATGCAGCGCGTCGCACCAAACGTAAGTGCCTGGGTTGAGCGATGCCAAACTGGCGGCTCACAAGCCGGGGATATGATTCAGAACGATCAGATTCCTGACACGCTAAGAGCAATCATGACTTATCAAATGCGTGAGCAATTGCCGGTTTTACTCGCGTCCGATGCGATGCTAAACGCATGGGCCAAAAATGCAGAAGTTGCAGAACAGGTTCCGCGAGGTTTCGAGCAAACACCTGTGACGATTGGCGAAGCGCAGGGTACTTGTTTAGCGCGATCATTCCCAATTTGGCGGCTGCAGGCAGCCCTCGATCGCTATCAGCTAATGGACGCTCAGGAGAAAATCAAGGCAGACGAGTTTCTTGATTCGATCGGTGGTTCAGCGCTAAAGAATTATCAGCTCAGCTATCGGTTGGCACGTAAACATGCTGAGCTTGTTATCGTGTCATAGTTATTTTTCAATTTTCAGCAAAGAAATTAAGGGCTTCCCTCATTTGGTCAAACACCTTGGTTCAAACAGCTAACAACTTATACTTCATCGGCCCGTCATTTCATTTCCGAGGTTCAATGGTTTGTAAGCCATTGTGCAAATTTTAAGTGGGCTATAACGATTTAACGTATGTCCCGAACCTCGATATGCCATTGGTTAATTTCATGTGGGCTATGGCGATTTGATATATGTCGTGAATTTTTGTGAATTTTGCAGGAATACTAATCTTCAGGAAATTAGACTGTTTCTCATGGTCTAGCCATCGCAGTTACTTTTTATTGTCTTAAAGTTCAATTTTTTCTGCGGGCCATTGTGATGACACTAATCCGCACTTCTATGATCATCTAAGTACACGCGTAGTTTTGTTAGCAACGGTTGCAGATTTCGCAGTGTTTGTTCTCCCACAGCTTCCACTAGTTCAGCCAAATCTGATTGAGTGGCAGCAATTGAACTATTACGCAATCTACGACCTTGAGCGGTGATTGTCACGATCTTGCTACGGCGGTCTTCATCGCTCACATCGATTTTTATACAGCCTCTATCCGCTAAGCGTTTCAGCGTATTTGTCATAGCGCCTCTAGTTACTTGAAACGCATCTGCCAGTTCAGCGGGTGTTCGAGTACCGCCTAGTCTTACGAAGTTGTTTAAGACGGAAAATTGAGACCGTGTGAGACCATCACCTAATGAGCGCTCAAAGCGAGAAGTGCTCAGCTGATTGATGATGCCAATTTCATTGAGTATTTCGAACGCGTTGACAGGCTGTTTCATGATTTTCAGGAGGTTTGTTTTACTTGTGGCAAGTATAAAAGAGAATCTATTTGATTTAAAGCTAAACTAATATAGTATAATGTTAAATCAAATTAGGAAGGGCTTTTTGCGATGATGAACAAACTTTTAATTTTATCGGCATGCTGCTTACTCGCGGCTTGCAATGGACCTCTGTCAATAATTCCAGGTGGTGCTCTGCAGGGAGAGGAAACACCTTTAGTATTGTCCTCGCTGCCAGTAGATGGCGGTTTAATAGCCTTGGAAACAAGGCCCGATGATCCATATTCTGTTCATGTTGGTTTTGTTGTGATTAACAACAATATGTACATCGACCCTGCGCAAGAACGTGTTTGGTATGAATATATGCAATCTGACCCAAGGATTCGCATTCGATTTGACGGCAGTGAACTCATTCATCCAGCGATAGCGATTGCTGAGACTGATGCAGCCATAATTGATCAATTCGAGGAGGATAGGCGGGTACTTCGGATAGAGCCTCGTTAAACACGGAGGTTTTTTGTCAGGCCGTGTTGAGCCTCTATCAGAACGTGCATGCGTAAACGCTTTGCAAGACTAAACGCAGATCTCATTTTAATCCTTAGAGATTGAAAGAAGTTAAAAAAGAAGTTAAAAAAGAAGTTAAGGACATCCATCATTTATCTGCCTGGGGAACCGGCGCCACCGCTTTTTCCCCACTGGCCGCCTTCGGGATTTTGAACGTCTGTTAGCGTAGCTAATTGGGGACATGTCTCGCCGGCGGTCTCTGCTGAAAAGAAACGCCACTTTTAAGGGATAACGAGTCCATAGCGACTTGCGGTTGTTAAACCCTTGCCCCTCAAAGTACTTTCGCACGGCTCAGCACCCTTAAATTACGCCAAGCCGTGTTTTGGTAACTGCCTTGATAGTGAGGATATGTTTGTTAAGTCGTTTGCCAGACGATAGGGCCTAAAAATTCTGCCGCGATAACACTTCAATTTTTGATCTTCACCAATTTGGTATACTGGCAACCAACAAGCGTGTATCGAACGCCGCTATTTGTTCATAAGCAACTATTTGTTGATAAACAACAGAGGAACCACCCATGGCACTTCATTCTGTACTGGATCTTGCACCCATTGTTCAAGGTAGCAATTCGACCGAAGCTTTACAGTGCTCGTTGGATCTTGCGCAACATGCCGAGCGGTGGGGCTATAACCGCTATTGGGTTGCTGAGCACCACAATATGCGCGGTATTGCGAGTTCTGCGACGGCGGTTGTTGTCGGACATCTCGCTGGGGGCACCTCTACCATTCGTGTTGGTTCAGGCGGCATTATGTTGCCAAACCATGCGCCACTGATGATTGCAGAACAATTTGGCACGCTGGCGTCACTGTATCCCGATCGAATTGATCTGGGCTTAGGGCGTGCGCCCGGTACTGATCAACTCACGATGCAGGCACTACGGCGAACGCTGTCCGGCGATGTCGAGGACTTTCCCCGTGATGTCATAGAACTGCAGCACTACCTGAAAGAAGCAGAACCGGGTCAGCGAGTGATTGCGACCCCTGGCGCTGGCACAAACGTGCCCATCTGGATTCTGGGCTCGTCACTATTTGGGGCGCAACTTGCCGCCATGTTAGGACTGCCATTCGCGTTCGCCTCACACTTTGCGCCGTCTTACATGGACGCGGCGGTTGAGATATATCGCACGACGTTCAAGCCGTCCGAACAGTTGCAGAAGTCACACGTGATGCTTGGTTTCAACATTTGTGCAGCACCCACTGATGAGGAAGCCGTCTTTCTTCGGTCTTCGTCGTTGCAATCATTTGTGAATCTAAGGCGTGGTACACCAGGGCAACTGCCGCCACCGGTTGAAGGTTATGAAGATAGTCTGACGCCCAGTGAGCAACAGATGGTAGAGGAGATTGGTCGTTGTTCAGCGGTAGGGTCACCACAAACGGTGGAAAACAAGGTACGTCAATTTATTATCGAGACCGGGGCAGATGAACTGATGATCGTGAGTTCTGTTTTTGATCACAGCAAACGAATTCGGTCTTACGAAATTGCTGGCGAGGTGTTTAATCGGCTACAGAGCGAGAATCAACCCCAGGCACAGGCAGTGTCGTCATCGTAAAACGTATTTTCTAAAAAAGGTCACCACGCCTTGGTGGCCTAAATTTGAATGAACATCAGAAAATTACTGTACCTGACCATCCTTTGAAAAATGTGGCTTATACCTCTCTATCTCCGGGGTTATACTTTTGGTGAAATTCATCAACACAGCGACAAAGACATGACTGAAGTGGAACTTGTGGAATCAGATAACCCGCTTTCTCAAG
>JBLHWY010000285.1:0-4088 GCA_047629195.1 Candidatus Azotimanducaceae bacterium | reverse complement strand
AGATTCACTTGCGTATCAGCAGTTGCAGTGAAGATTGAAAGTTAGCCTTGCCTACAATTAAGTTCAGCCAAATAAATCAGTTACCTTTTCTCTGTTTCTACTTATGAACTTTAGACCAACATGAATCGACATCTCAAAACATCAATCGTGGAAAATTTTCGCAACACTGAACTAGGTTTCCTGAGGATTAGAAAAAACCTGAAAATACAGGACTACTCAGACCGCGCAACGGAGAATTACTTGAGGGGCATACTGTTATCCACTCCACTTGATTGCATTGAGAAAAAAGGCAAAAATTACTATTTTACTTCTACTAAATTCAATGCCATTTTGACTGTTAACTCGCATAGCTTGACTATCATTACCGCAAAACAGATTGGTCTCGTATAATGGTAACAATAAAGATTAGTTTCGTTCCGCGATGGCCAAGACCATGCCGCAACGATATGGCTTCTCCTCGGGTGGCGGCGATGCTGGGTTCATCGGCGGCGGTCAGGGTAAAATGACTCGGGTCGAGATCTTATTACATATTGTTAATTACGGCACATACCACCGTGGTTTCGTTAGCGACCTAATGTATCAAATTCCTGCGAGTGTAGCTGCGAATGATCTTCCAGTTTTTCTGCGCGATGTTGATTTCTAAGCGGCACCCTAGAACGTTTTGTAGTAGAACTGTTATTCTTGTGTTATTGAATCTGATGACAAATCTTACGTTGGGGAATTAGCGCGATGAAATTGAAAGTTTATCTATCCGGTGAAATTCATACGGACTGGCGGGATCAAATTATCCAGGGCTGTCAAAAGCATGATTTGGAGATTACCTTTTATTCAGCCGTCACAGACCATGCAGCAAGTGATGCGGCTGGCGACATGCTGGGCGCAGAGGATAAGTCTTTTTGGCGAGATCACAAATCGGCAAAGGTTAATGCGGTACGGACCAGAACGCTAATTGAAAAAAGTGACATAGCGATTATTCGCTTTGGTGACAAGTTCAAACAGTGGAATGCGGCATTTGACGCGGGTTACTGCGCGGCACTGGGCAAACCGTATATCACCTTGCACGGAGAAAACCTGGTTCATCCATTAAAGGAAGTTGACGCAGTCGCGCAGGCCTGGGCGACCACACCAGCGCAAGTCGTTGATATTCTAAAATATGCGGCTCGCAGTTAATTCGTGATGCTGACTCGTACCACGGCGCGCAGGTGTTTTTTTATAGGAGGGAGGGGTTTGCATGAACATTGAAGTCACGAACCTGCCAGACCCTACTGTCACCTGCTCGACCTGTAAGGCGAGCTGCTGCCATTTAGAAGTCTTCTTGATTACCGACACCAATGTGCCAGAGCGGTACATTGTGGTGGATGAACACGGCGGAGAAACGATGCTACGTTTAGATGATGGCTGGTGTGCCGCTTTAGATCGAAACACCAATCTATGCACGATCTACGAGGATCGACCTTGGGTCTGCCGAGAATTTGAAATGGGTTCGTACGAGTGCATTAAAATCCGATCAGAAGATGTTTAGCATCCACTGCTTAAAAAGAGCGCATGAAGCTTGAACCACGTCCATTTCAACGCAAGCTTCCGAACTTCAAAGGCTTTATGTTTTGCCTGAATATCACGGCAGTGGCGCATCGCAATTAAGTTTTACAATAAGTCGGGCTTTGCAAAAGTTGGCAGCAGTCACTTTTTAGACATTGGAACATTTTGGGAATTGAAAACTCAATGGAAGCGCTACACGAAGAAAATATTGGTTGCCCATACTGCGGCGAAATCATCAATGTACTGATCGATCCTTCGGACGTTGATCAGCAATACATCGAAGACTGTCAGGTTTGCTGTCGGCCTATTACATTCTCAATTTCCGCCGATTATGAGGGCAACCTGTTGGTAGATCTTCAGGGCGAAAACGAGGGTTAGCGAGAGGTGATATCTAACGGAAAAAAGTGGCAAAACGTCGCCGAGTGCGGATACCGGCTGCCAAATCCCCATCTGTATGATTAGCTTGATGCGACTTGCAGAACTAACAGGTTGTTTTTTAACCACTTTATTAGACCGCTAGTTCCACTCAAGATAGGCACACTATTTGCATTATGACTGATGATTAGATTCAGAGGACAATAGTGATATGCAAATTACAGCCAGAACCAGGCCCTTACTCGGTCAGGATACGTTGATGCGGGCAATGTTCAGCGGCGACGACCTCAGTCGTAAAGCTGAACAAATGATCAAGCGTGCAACCAGTGACAAACTTGATGCGGAAGCTTTACTCGATCTCTCCAACATCCTGATTTTGCGTGGCGACAGGGATGGTGGACTGGGCTTATTGAAAGAAGCGTTACAGCTAAAACGGTTTTTCCATGTGCAACATGCAGCAGAGGCGCAGGCGCTGCGGGTACTGGTATTAAAAACACCCGGGGATTTTATGGCCAATACCCCGATTGAGTTCTTGACCAAAAATTCGAATATCAGTGTCGACGTTTTGTATATCGCGCCTCACCTGCCTATTCCTATGGCAACCCCGGGCCACAATCTGGTTTTTGTCGCCATCAGTGAATCGCAACCCAATTTGCCGATGCTCGATTTAGCCAAACGCCTATGCGCGCGTTGGCGCATACCAGTGATCAATCAGCCCGATCGAATACCAGAACTTGCGCGAGATCGCGCTTACCAACTGCTGCATGGCATTCCCCAACTGGAGATACCCAACACCGTACGACTGTCACGAGATGCATTAATTGCACAGACCGCAAGTATTCCCGACTTTCCGCTGATCATACGGCCATTGGACTCGCATGCGGGACAGGGTCTTGAGTTGCTGCAGCAAGTCACAGAGCTGGATACCTATTTGGCGCAACACATCGCGGATGTGTACTACGTTTCAAACTACATCGACTATCGAAGTGTTGATCACCAATTTCGGAAATATCGCATTGTGTTCGTCGAGGGTGCGGCATTTCTATGTCACATGGCCATATCAAGCCATTGGATGGTGCACTACCTAAACGCGGGCATGACCGACAGTGCTGTCAAGCGAGCAGAAGAAGCTGACATGATGGCTAACTTTGAGAAAAAATTTGTAAGTAAGCACCAACATACCATCAACAGCCTAGTCGCTAAGGTTGGACTCGACTATTTCGGCATCGATTGCGCAGAGACCCAGGCCGGAGAACTACTGGTATTCGAGGTTGCTAACGCCATGGTTGTGCACGACATGGATCCGGAGGACTTGTATCCCTACAAGAAAGAAAATATGAACAGCGTCTTTACCGCATTTCAGCACATGTTGCAGAGGCGGCAGTTTTCCTAGCTTGAGACTGGCCTGTGTTCGATTGGTCTCTTGCTCATCGGTACTCATGCGCTCAAAAGAGACACTTCTAATTGTCGGAAATGGGACATCACTATAAAACGCTTAGAGGCGGGCTGGGTAGTTCCGGGGTTATGTTCAATTCTTACATGCCCGGGCCAACACCTGTCATTTGTTAGTCTACTCCGGCCCCATCTGTCAGGAGACCATGCGTTTGAATCCCGCCGGGTGCTTGTCAATATAGTGATGCTTCAGAGCGCCAAGAACATGAGCACCTAGTATCAAATAGACCAGGTATTGCAGGATGTATTTATGGAACAAGCCCCAATACTTATATGCCTCACTCTCGGCGAGAAACGGCTGAATTTCTATGGAGAAGAAGTACGATGGGTACCCATGTAAGCTGGTCATGAAGTAACCCGTAACAGGTACTGCCAACATAAGAATGTAAAGCGTAAGGTGTGCGCCATGGGCGAGTTTTTTTTCCACCGGCTTGAGAGAAGACTCCAGCTCTGGTCTTTTGGATATTCTATTCCACAGCAGTCTGGCCACAAACAGCCCCAGCACGATAAGGCCGATGGTCTTATGCACAACGCTATAGGATGTTCGATACCAAACACCTTCTGGAATCATGGAAGCGAAAACACCCATAGGTACCATCAAAATGAACAAGATGGCGGTCACCCAGTGCAAGGTTCTGGATACGCGCCCGTATCGAGCCGATTCATTCGCGCTCGTCAACTTAAGCACTTCGGTGCTCTTACGTTGGCGGTAAGCCACTCCC
>JBLHWY010000284.1:0-4414 GCA_047629195.1 Candidatus Azotimanducaceae bacterium | reverse complement strand
CGCCATCGCTGCCTAGCGCAGGCCGATTTTCTGTTGAACTCGTGGTGACTTCTGCCGATAGCGCAGAAGAAATGCAACCCTATGCAGAAAAGTTACTTGGCGCTGCCTATGCGACGAATCTTTTTCTATTTGCAGATACCAATCTCAAGATCGACTTCCCTCAGGCATATTTTGAGCTTGATAGGGACCGGATTGCTGACCTAGGGTTAACTGTCTCCGGTGTCAGTCAGCAGTTATCAACTTATCTCTCGGGCAACTACGTCAATCGTTTTGACCTCGAGGGCAAGGCCTATCGCGTCATTCCCATGTTAGAGGATGCAGACAGACTCGATATTTATGCACTGCAAGACCTAAAGATACAAACGCCCACGGGCGCACTGGTCCCTTTCTCGGCACTTGCGACGCTGGAAGAAAAAGTTGGACCGCGCGTACTGACAAAATTCCAGCAGCGAAATTCATTCACCTTGTTTGCAGGCATGATTCCCGCTTACACAAAAGAGCAAGGGTTGAGCGCGATTGAAGCGGCTGCAAAAGAAATTTTGCCGCCTGGGTATATCGTTGACTATGCCGGTGAGTCACGACAAATACGGCAGGAAGGTAACACCTTGTTTGGCGCGCTGGGTATGTCGCTCGCATTTGTGTTTCTGGTATTGGTGGTGCTGTTTAACCGCTTTAGAGATCCGTTAGTGGTATTGCTGGGCTCCGTCCCGTTGGCACTTGCGGGTGCGCTCATGTTTACTTTTCTGGGCTGGACCACACTGAACATTTATTCGCAGATAGGTCTGATCACATTGATTGGCCTGGTGACCAAAAATGCTATTCTTATTGTCGAATTCGCGAATCATCTGCAACGGCAGGGTTTAAGTAAATTCGAGGCAATCCGCCAGGGCGCGAGCATCAGGCTAAGACCCGTTTTGATGACCACCGGTGCCACCGTAGTTGGTCACTTTCCGCTAGTGCTGGTTAGCGGCGCTGGCGCTGAGGCTCGCAATAGCATCGGCATCATATTGGTGGCTGGTATGTTGTTAGGTACGTTCTTTACGTTGGTTATTTTGCCAAGTATGTATCTTGCACTTGCCTCAAAGCATGAGGCAGAACAATTCAATCCAGAACAAGCTAATGCAGAGAGACTCGACAACGGCGCTACATCCAGCGAGGCATAAACCTTTCTCGAAGCTCAGCCAACACAACCAAATACTTTGCAGAGGGGATATGCTGGGCACTGGGTGCAACATTGGTAATAATCGTGACTCAAATCAATCAACCCAGCATTACCACTAACCTTTTAGCCTGGTTTAGATTTAAACTCTCCAACACAAAGTAAAAATATTGTCGATTGCACACCCCCCCCTGGCGAGTGACACATGGAATTCAAAGACTATTATAAAATATTGGGTGTAGAACCCGATGCTGATAGCAAAGCAATAAAAACGGCCTACCGGAAGTTAGCGCGTAAGTATCATCCTGATGTGAGTAAACAAAATGATGCTGAAGCGAAGTTCAAAGAAGTATCCGAAGCGTATGAAGTATTAAAAGACATAAAAAAACGGGCAGAATTCGATGAAATTCGACAGTATGGCGCTCATGGTCAACAGTTTCGGCCACCACCCGGTTGGCAGTCTGGTGCCCAGCGTGGCACGCAAAACGGGCCGCAATATGAAGGTGATTTCTCAGACTTCTTCTCATCTATGTTTCGTTCTTCAGGGGGCGGTCGAGGTGCAGGTTCACAATCAGCGTCAGCAGGATTCGCATTCAATCAAAAGGGTCAGGATATCGAAACCGAACTGTCGATTTTTCTAGAAGACACGCTGTCGAATGCTTCGCAGACTATTTCTTATCATCTGCCCCAACGCGGTGCCGATGGTCGAGTGACGGAGGTCAAGAAAACGCTTAGCGTTAAAATTCCTGCTGGTGTGTCCGACGGCGAACGTATTCGCTTGAAGGGACAGGGCGCGCAGGGCGAGGGAAGCGGTGCTAACGGCGATCTCTACTTACGCATTCGCCTGGTACCCCATCCGCTGTTTGATGTTGAAGCACATAATTTGATTATCACGCTGCCTCTGGCACCGTGGGAAGCCGCTTTAGGGACAAAAATTGAAGTCCCTACATTAACGGGGAAAATCAATTTATCGATCCCTGCAAACAGTCAGACTGGCCAACGCATGCGTATCAGAGGCAAAGGGCTTGCCAAAAAAGATGGCTTCGGTGATCTCTACGCAGTACTCAAAATTGTAATGCCCAAATCAACAAGTGATGAAATCAAGCAGCATTGGGAGCAACTCGCGACCAAAGCGGCTTTCGATCCACGTGCAGAATGGAGTGATTCATAATGACCCTATTAGAAACGCGATATTTTAGCTTTGAAGAACTTTGTGATGTTACCGAGTTGTCCTCACACGTGATTGTCGAGGTTGTTGAACACGGTATTATCGAACCTGAAGGTAGCGATCCAAACACATGGTCCTTTGATACGCAGATGATCACGGTGACTAAAAAAGCCTGTAGATTACACCATGATCTCGGCATTGATTGGTCTGGAATTGCGCTGGCAATTAGTTTGCTTGATGAAGTGGAGCAGCTTCGTTTAGAGAATGAAAAACTAAAGCGACGACTGCAACGCTTTACGCTTGATTGAGGCGCTTACATTTACCTAGGGGCTGCTATTTTCATTAATCGATTGCGCATACCCTCTTCAATACCCACAACCTGCTTTAAGGCGCCCCCATCATCTTGAAAGCACAATCTAACTTTTGACGCTTCGTCTTTGACTTTAATTGTGATGACTTTACAACCTGCATACTTAATGGCGTTAATTTCCTCATGCACCTGCCGGTCAAGTGTGATGGCCTAGTCACAACGCTCACACAACATTTTGGCATTCTTAGCTGTCACCGATATACTAGAATTTTTCCGGTAGCCCCTATGATCTTTAGTGATAAAACACCGATGACTTGGCAAGACCCATTGCCTGACGCGGTAGATGTCGTTGTTATCGGCGCTGGCGTTATTGGTATATCCACAGCCTGGTTCTTGGCTAAAAGTGGCATGCGTGTGCTGGTATGCGAAAAAGGGCGCGTAGCCGGCGAGCAATCCAGTCGTAACTGGGGTTGGATACGTCAACAGGGGCGAGACCCAGCAGAACTCCCCATCATGACGGACAGTATCAACACCTGGGAATCACTCTCGAAAGAGATCGGCGAGGACATAGGCTTTACTCGAGAAGGGGTGCTTAGCGTCGCTGAAACGGACGAGCAACTCACTAACCTCGAACAGTGGCTAGATACCGCAACCCAGCATCAACTTGATACAAGAATGTTATCCGGCAAAGAAGTCGACGGGATACTCAAGGACAAACCCGGACAGTGGAAAGGCGCGATGTTTACCCCCAGCGACGGCCGTGCCGAACCCTTCAAAGCGGTCCCAGCACTAGCAAAAGCTTTGCGTCAAAACGGCGGCCTCATCAGGGAAGGTTGCGCGGTACGGGCAATTGATATGCAAGCGGGCGCTGTTGCTGGCGTTGTCACCGAACACGGACATGTCAAAGCACAGTCAGTTGTCTGTGCCGGAGGCGCGTGGTCGTCATTGTTTATGGACAATTTAGGCGTGAAATTACCACAGCTCACTGTTCGCGCCACAGTCATGCGTACAGCGCCAGCACCGAATGTATACAACGGTAATGCTTCGGTCGGCGAAGTCGCGATCCGGCGCCGACAAGACGGCGGCTATACTGTGGCCTCAAGTGGTACCAATGAGCATTTCATCGGCGCAGATAGCTTCCGCCACTTTTTTAAGTTCCTACCTGCCTTGGCGTCCAGCAGAAAATTCATCAAGTTGAAATTTGGCGGAGACCTGATCAAGCGACTGTCGCCGGTACGTCACTGGCAAGACGATGAGACGAGTCCGTTTGAGCAGACACGCGTGCTCAACCCAGCGCCATCAGAAAGCGCGGTTGCGATGATGCGCGCGGGATTAGCGAAGCGATTACCGCAGCTGGCAAACTTGCCCGTAGCAGAAGCTTGGGCAGGCATGATTGATGTCACACCTGATGTCGTGCCCGTCATGGATGAGATTCCTAGCCACCCAGGACTCTTCCTTGCGACGGGTTTCAGTGGTCACGGTTTTGGCATTGGTCCAGGTGCCGGTAAAGTGATGGCGGATATGATCATCGGTAAACAGGCTGGTTACGATTTGGATCGATTTCGATTTTCCAGATTCACCGATGGCTCAAAAATGGCGCCGGGGCCCGGTCTCTAATAGAAAGCCTTTAGAAATAATATTTATCACGATCCAACCGGCATTTCGATTTCACGATCATGTTTTCTGAAATCAAATAATGCAGGGGTTTGCGGTTCTATTTTCCTTGGTTCAACCGGCGGCGGTGTCAGGCCCCTTTTATCTAGCACTTCATCCTCAA
>JBLHWY010000283.1:0-4453 GCA_047629195.1 Candidatus Azotimanducaceae bacterium | reverse complement strand
ACCCTGCCAGTATATATACGGAAGTTCTTGTCGACGAAGCCGACGTTGCCAATATTCAAATAGGGCAGCGCGCAGAGATTGTTGCAATCGCTTATCCTGATCAACCCATGCTCGGTGAAGTTAGATATATAGCCAACACCGCCAAGATAGCACCCGGGCGTCAGGGATTGAGCTTTACTGTTAAATTAGAAATCATTGATGCTGGCGATGTAGTGCTTCGCCCTGGTATGTCTTGCCGCGCCGAAATATTTACCCGTCAAGACCAGGAAGTCGCAGCTATACCTATCCAAGCCATTCTGTTCGAGGAAGATCGCGCGGCCCTTCGATCTGAGCATTTTATTTTTGTTAACGACAACGGGATAGCACGTAAAACCAAAATTGATGTAGGGCTCTCCGACGACGAATTTCAGGAGCTCATAAGCATCATAGATAGCAATGTTGAGATTATTGTAGGCCCCAATCAAGAGCTGCGGCATTTACTTGAAGGCGACCGCATCGATACCACACGCGTTGACTAATATCTCACCCCGTCTGAACTGGCCCAAGCAATGGCACTAATCGAATTACAAGACATCACTAAGTATTATGAGATGGGCTCTCAGACCGTAAAGGCGTTAGATGGAATCACCATCAACGTAAATCAGAATGACTACCTAGCCTTTATTGGCACGTCAGGTTCCGGCAAATCCACAATGCTCAATATCCTAGGCTGCCTAGACAAACCCACCTTAGGTCAGTACTTCCTTAATGGAAAAAACGTAGAGGCACTTGATCAGAACCAGCTTTCCGAGATTCGTAATTTGGAGATTGGCTTTATTTTCCAAAGTTTTAATCTGCTACCAAGGGCCAGCGCACTCGGTAATGTCATGCAACCCCTGATTTATCGCAACATTAATTTAAGGCAGCGCAAAAAAATGGCTTCTGAGGCTCTGGCACGAGTAGGCCTTGCCGATCGGGTCGACCACCTACCAAACCAGCTATCCGGTGGCCAGCGCCAGCGCGTAGCCATCGCTCGGGCGCTGGTAACCAGTCCTTCGATATTGTTAGCAGATGAACCAACAGGCAATCTCGATTCCCAAACTACCGTCGAAATCATGCAGTTATTCGACGAACTCCACAAAGAAGGCCAAACCTTGATTGTGGTTACTCACGAAAACGAAATCGCGCGTCACTGTCATCGCGTTGTAGAGATGAAAGATGGCAAAATATTCAGCGATAGCAGAACTCAAGAAGGGGTAAGCGTCTAATGATTTTCTCACTACTAGAGAGCTTTCGCTCAGCCTTTGCTTCGATCATCGCCCATGGCCTGCGTAGCTTTTTAACAACACTAGGAATAGTTATTGGCGTGGCAAGTGTTATTGCAGTGGTTTCAGTTACACAGGGAATGAGCGCCTTTATTGGCGACACGTTTGCATCCTTGGGCTCAAACAGTTTAACAATTGAATCAGACACTCCTCGCGAAGATCAAATGAAGGGTATCCGAGCACGGCTAACGTCAGAGGATCTCGAATTAATTGAAAAGCGCGCAGAAGGTATCGCGCTCATTACTCCCATTTTGTTTGCCAACCGCACCTCGCAAATAAAGTTTGGGTCGCAAACCGCTTTCAGCCAGATTATGGGAACGACCTATGCGTTTCAAGACATCGCCCAGTACTACGTCGCACGAGGCCGGTTTATTGCGCCGAGCGATAATTCAACCCGCCGCCGAGTAGTGGTGATTGGTAACAAAGTACGAGAAAACCTAGATCTCCCGGCAGACCCTATCAACAAGTATGTAGAAATTGGTGGCGAGTGGTTCAAGGTCATCGGCCTGCTGGAAACTAAAGGTGATCTGATGGGCTTTAGCCAGGACGATATGGTGATGATGCCTTACACCACGATGGGGAGTCTGCAGGGCAATCAGGCACGAACTGATATACAGATTCAACTTAGCCTAGCTGAAGATGCTGACATTGACGTGGTCACCGCGCAATTAACCTCGATTCTCAGAGATTCTCACGATTTGAAAGGCAATGAAGAAAATGATTTTGAAATCTCGACTTCAGAACAGCTAATGGAAACCTTTGATACTGTGATTAACATGGTGACAATCGTTATCGGGGGCATTGTTAGTATCTCGCTACTAGTTGGCGGAATCGGCATCATGAATATCATGCTGGTTTCGGTAACCGAACGTACACGGGAGATCGGTATCTGCAAAGCAATCGGTGCCAAGCGCCACCATATACTGCTGCAATTCCTCATTGAAGCACTGCTGCTATCCTTGTTGGGAGGCCTTATCGGACTTGCACTGGGCTATGGCCTAGGCACACTGATTTCCAGCAGCATCCCCGGCTTTCCACCCGCTAGCATTCCTTTTTGGTCGATTGCCCTTGCCCTTGGCTTTTCAGGCTTTGTGGGTGTGCTATTTGGCATTCTGCCTGCTGCCAAAGCTGCTAACTTGGACCCTATTGACGCTTTACGTTACGAATAAGGCTACATGCTGTCTATCATGGGATGAACCGCCGATGACTCGCATCACTTTATTGTGCTAGTCTCGGGTTCAAATTCACCGCAGACTTCTAAGCAGTAGCCTTCTATCGTGTTTAAAAATGCAGCTGACCGAATACCGGTCCTTTTGATCTTGGCATTTAGTGCCGTTGACTTCCTCGTATATTTTTTAGTAGAGAACCCTTATTTTTTGGGACTCTATTTTTATGTGCTTATTATTCCTAAATCTCAGGTATGCGCTTGGAATCATCATCATCAACATACACCTACTTTCAAGGCTACAATCCCGAACCGAATACTTGAGTTTTTCTATGCCTTACACACAGGAGTCACCACCAACCTGTGGGTGCTGCATCACGTGTACGGGCATCACATGAATTATCTTGACCAATCTAAAGATGAAAGCCGTTGGAAGCG
The DNA here is from genome assembly GCA_047629195.1 of Candidatus Azotimanducaceae bacterium. Taxonomy (GTDB): domain Bacteria; phylum Pseudomonadota; class Gammaproteobacteria; order Pseudomonadales; family Azotimanducaceae; genus UBA4582. The sequence goes on along the minus strand of JBLHWY010000283.1, from coordinate 1,546 downwards.
AAAGAGCGGTCAACGCATGGGCGAGTTGGAATACAGCCTGAATGTAACTGCAACGGCTTATTATCGAGGCTATCTGGTGGGTAATAAATATCCGAAAGAGCAGCGCACATTTGTTATTTTTTCAGCAATTACTTTCTCAATAGTTGCGCTTTTAGTCGCTTATAATCCGATACCCGGTTTATTAGTCTTTGTACTGCCAATGGTAATGGGCTTGTTCATGACGGCTTGGGCGACTCATGACCATCATGCGGGGTTGGACACAGATAGCCATTTTGAGGCGTCGTACAACAACTTAAACCCTTGGTATAATCGGCTTACCGGTAATCTGGGTTACCACACTGCACATCACTATAAGCAAGGGATTCATTGGTCTAAGTTGCCTAAGCTACATGAGAAAATAGCCGATCAAATTCCTGACCACCTGATTGCGAGAAACTTAGTTTAAACCTGGCTTTAGAGCTAGCTTAAATTGTCTCAAAAATCCTCAAATTAGCCCATAAAAAACCGGCAGTGCGCTAACACTGCCGGTTTTAGTTTTACCGTTAGGCTACAATGATAGTCAGTTCAAATTACTTAACACTTAAAATATTAATGTCGCTGTTAGTCGTCTCCAAATAGATGCGGCTGCCACCTCCGTTAATATCACCCTGACCGACGATATTACCTCTATCATCCTCCTGAATAGTCAGGGGAAAGTCTGTATAGATACGATAATCACCACGGCCCCGCCGCGAAACTTCTAAATCTGCGTAAATCGAAGCTTGCATGCTGCTGGGAATCCTGACTGTTACATCACCACCCGCAGTTTCAAGCTCCACTCCTCCCGCTCGAGGATTGTCACTTAACACAAGCTCGGCATCGATACGCCCGCCATTGGTATCAGCGCGGATAGGCCCGACGCTTTTTCTAATCGTGATACTACCGCCTGAGGTATCGGCGTCCACCGGACCATTACTTTTCTCGACTGTGATATTGCCGCCTGAAGTGTCCGCCCGAACACTGGTTGCGCTACCTTCAAGGATTATATTACCGCCAGAGGTGTCAGCAATTATGGCTCCTATGGCCCAGGCCGCCCGAATAGTGCCGCCCGAGGTATCAAGTTCTACTCGCCCTGCCCCTTGTCCAACATCAATATTTCCGCCAGAGGTATTAGCATACATATCCCCCTGCACATTGCCGATAGAGATCCCACCACCGGACGTATCAGCAATCACGTCGCCCGTAACATTGCCAATGGTGATTCTGCCGCCAGCGGTATCCACTTCAACATTACCGTCGACATCCTCAATGTCAATACTTCCACCGGAGGTATCTGCTTTCACATCACCGCCGTTGATTTTGCCAATTTGAATGCTACCACCACTTGTATCAACGGTAACATTGCCGCTTAACTCAGCGACATCTATTGGGCCACCCCCAGTATCAAGCTCTACATTGTATTGCTTAGGCACGGAGACCCTGAAACTGATGTTGGAGCGGCGTGATCCGAAGAAGCCTCGTCCTTCAGATTCAGCAGTAACAGAGATACTGTCTCCCACTTGCTCCA
>JBLHWY010000282.1:0-4480 GCA_047629195.1 Candidatus Azotimanducaceae bacterium | reverse complement strand
TACCCTCGAATTCTTCATCGATGGCGTACAAGCTGTGTTCTATCACTTAACTATACTACTGACTGGGTTTTCCATTTTCAGTTCGTTGGCGCTACTGATCGCCTATCAGTTTTTTTTGCCTGCCCTGGCTAAAAGTTTATCTTCACGTATCGGCTGCTTCCTAATGCTGGGCGGTCTCGTCGGACTCCAACTCGGGCACTACCTGTATTTTTCTGAAAACGTCGATGTGTTGTCCCATCGATGGTACATTTCGCTACTCTTGCTCGTACCTCCAGCTTTTTATGTTAGCAGCCGAGCAGTACTGCTCCCCAGCGCTACTTGGAAACTCTGGCATCTACTGCATTTCTTACCCTTTTCCCTCGGTGCCCTGACATTGCCCACACTGATTGGTCCAGCGGTCGCGTTTCTCAGTGGCACTTGTTACACCTTCTGGTTCGCCAGAGTGGTGTATGGCATGCGCGGACATAGCCGACGATTCAAGTTCGAAATGTTCTTTTTTGGTCTATTCGCCGCCACAGCCCTATCCGGTTTGATGCTAGGTTTGTCGCTGCCATACATCGATCATTCTGTTTTTTACTTGGCATATGCAAACTTTATCAGCGTGTCAGTTCTGTTGATACTGACTGCGTTGGTCTCATTTCCCGATCTGTTGGCGGACATCGTTGAAGTTGCGGAACAGGCATACGCAAAATCAAAGCTCACAAACGTGGATGTTCCCGCGGCATTGGAGCGTTTAGAAAGCGTAATGACGCAGGACCTAGTCTACCAAAATGAAAACCTGAACCTCGAAACACTCTCCGAGTTGGTCTCACTAAGTAATCACCAGTTGTCAGAGCTGATCAATTCACAATTCGCAGTTGGCTTTTCTCGTTACGTGAGAGAGCAGCGCATTTTGGCAGCAAAGCTGCTGCTGTTAGATGAACCGAAGACGTCAGTCCTCGTGATAAGCATGATGACCGGCTTCAAGTCCCAATCAAATTTTTACACCGCCTTTCGTGAGCTAACGGGCATGTCACCAGGACAGTACCGCACCCAAGCATTAGGCCACGACAGTGCTTCGAACTCCTGATTTATAAACCAGGAGGATTTCAAAGCATTGATTTAATGAGCAATTATAATTTTCTGTTAGCAGGTTATAGATCAGGAAGTAAGACAGATCCTGGGGCGGCAAATTGAGTATCGAACTCACCGCTAAAGGAATACATCATGACTTCAATCTCTTACTTAATTTACATCGCTTGCAGTATTTTCATTACCATCATCGTTGCGCAAACCTTGAGCAAAAATGGCAAGGTATACTTAGTAGACGGTTTCAATGGCGATGAAGCGTTCGCTACTTCCGTTAACCACATGCTGGTTGTAGGATTCTACCTACTAAATCTCGGGTTCGTTTTGTTACGAATGCAAACAGATTCTAGCATCAATAGTGTAGAGCAAATGATCGTATATTTAAGTTCAGGCCTTGGCTTCGTACTCATGGCTTTAGGGGCCATTCATTTTTTCAATATGTATCTCATCCATAAGTTTCGGGCGAGACAATTGAAGGAGCAGCAAGCTTAGCAAACCATCAACTCGTCAGATAAGACAGCAACGCCCATAGTTCAGCGCGTTGCTGCTTTGACCACGACACTGAGGTGAGCGATGATCGGCAAGGCATCGCTCACAATCATTTTCAATTCCTTTTCTATACCTATGCTTTCATATTCACATGGCGATTGCTGTCTCACATATTGCTCGTAAAAGATCATCATACAAAACTGCTGCGGTATACCTGTTGCAATTCTACTTTCAGAATTCACTTACGACACGCGGCTAGTAATGGTACCGATATTACAAGTTGTTGGGTTGGCTCGAGTATTAGCGGCCACTTTTCACTATCCAACTTTTTATAGTGTCATAACGCAATGCAATCGCACGGCGTTAATACTTCCCGGGTGAAAGATTAGGACACCCATCATTCAATGGCGGTGCGATTGCGATTGCAATTCTGCCAACAAATTACCCAGCGGTCTGTAAGCCACCAGATCAGTGGCTATTCAGACATAGACCATCCAAAGGATCATTACGCAACACCGTACACAATTTTAATCAACGTCTACAACTGTGATACTTGACCGTTATCTATAACATGTGGTCTTTTGCCTTATTCTCAACGTGTTCTGGTGGGTTCAGACTTTAAAGAAACGGCATTAACGAAAGATACATTGGGTTTGACAGCCCCGCCTGAAGTAAAAAACTTGGGGTCGAATTTACCCAAATTGTGTACTACGATTTGTCGTCGTTATCAATTGGATGAAAAGGCGCTCTTAGACCGAAGATGATTGAATAGTGTATTGGCCGCTAGACAACTAAGTTAGTACGAAAAGGGCGAATTGTCAGCCAAAGAGATGAACTTACATTAGCTTCGCTGGCCATCTACCGCTATCAACACTCAAGTCATTAAGTACTTGTATTGTAAATTGGCATCGTTATTCCTAGAAGGTTTAATTTCCTAAACCCAATTGAACTTTCAGCCAGCCTATCATTTTAGGCTGGTGATCGTCCGCGTGCTCCCAGGCCATATGCCGATCGCCCTCATACACGAGGTTGGTACTATTGATGCCGCTGGCCATTAAGACATCGAGATCCTGGATTGGCATCAGTCGATCAGCCGTGCCATAAATACTCAGCAGTGGCGCCTGTCCAGGTGTCGACTTCAGTAGCCCCTGTGTTCGTAATGAAAAAGTCGCCAAATGCGATTTGATAATATCCAACGATTGGCCGTCCAGCCCCATTATATGGATGGTGGCTGCTGCTCGCATGCCCATCGTTGTTGTTAGCGGTGGAAGTTCATCAATGGGAGGGTTAAAGAAGAGATGGATACCGCCGCTATGATTGACAGCAGCGGTAATGTTGGGATCCGTTAGCGCGAGCTTAATCGCATAGACGCCTGAAAAACTTCCAAAATATACCGCGATATTATCTGCCTGAACGTCCTTACGTTTTTGAATATGTTTGATGGCCGCAGAGTAGATGCGCTCAGAGTCAGCTTCGAGTAACCATTCACTTTCCCCCGTGCCTGGCAAGTCCATGGCAAGAATAGAAAACCCCTCAGACATCAACTGCTTTTTAAAACCCATGCCGCCAGTTTTCCAGCCGTCGAGCCCACCGGACCAGACTAAAACAGGGTTCGGTCCTGGTCCTCGGCTGTGGAAGTGTGTGCGAATTGTCTTGCCTTCAAACGGAATATCAACAAGTTCCAGTGGAAACTCAGACATCGCCGCAACCTTACGGTAAGCATGAAGTTGCTTGCGATAAGCGTCCTTGCGCTCTTTAGTATAAGTTGCCGGAAACCGTGCAGCATTAAAATACGCCATTGCCTGTCGATAATGCGTTAGCGCCTTTTTGTTATTACCTTTAGTTTCATAAGTCTCTGCTTGTCGCAAATGTACATCGCCCGGCAAATTGAGTTCGTGAACCCAGCTACCCGGACCCGCAGCAAGCGGCGAGAGATCCGTGATTCGGCTAAATGCACGCGTCGCTTCTTTTTTTCCGACACCACCTTCCGATATTATTCCTGGAATAATTTCGTCACCCCAGGCATCCATAATTTCGTTCGCCTGCGAAAATGACCCAGCTAGACATAAGAGTAGTAAGCCTGCGATGCTGAAAAATAGATTCTTCACGTGATATCCTCAGTATAGAATGTATGGTATAAACTATACTATGTGCTTTTTTAATCCAAAGGTAAAGGATGTCCGACTCTGAACTTGGTAGTTCCGCTTTTGTTGTGCTTGGGCTGGCCATGCAACATGATGAAATTACGCCTTACGATTTAAAACAGCGTATTGCCACCAGCGTCGGATATTTCTGGTCCTATTCACACCCCCAGATTTATCAGGTAACAAAAAAATTGCAGCAACTTGGTCTGCTAAAAGTTCGCCAGGAAACCACAGGACGACGCAGAAAACTCTACAAGGTAACTGCAGCCGGCAAGAAAGCGTTTGGAAAATGGATGTTGGAAGCTGTGGACAACCATATGGAGCTTCGCGACCTAGCTATTCTCAAACTCTACTTCGGGGAGTTTGCTGGTAAAGATTCACTTTTAGCCCTGGCGAGGACACAACAGGCTGCACATAGTGAAAGACGCCGCGTATACGAGCAAATACCCAGGGAACGGCATGTGAATGAATTTGCTGCGATGACACTGGAATTGGGTATTGAGTTTGAGAAGCAGGCAGCCCGATTCTGGTCAAAGGTAGAGAAAAAGTTGTAACTCTCCCCTATTACTGGAGCAAAGACATGGTCTGTTACACATTCCTGAAGGTTGCATTGAAATCTATATTTTGGTCAAAAAAATTTAAGGATTTCCAATCGGCAAAGGTTGACCTTTCGTTATTCGGGTCAACAGCTTGATAACAAGCCTCGGCGTAAGCTGCAAATTTAATATTGCTCGGTTCCAATACGATGTTGGCATCGAAAACCCCGCCACTATCATCGT
>JBLHWY010000281.1:0-4620 GCA_047629195.1 Candidatus Azotimanducaceae bacterium | reverse complement strand
ATAAGCATCATCCCAGCTGTAGCTCATCAGGGTTTGACCGCCACCGAACGAGAAGATCTCATCACCTAAACCAAAGTTGTTGCCACCTGGCGGGAAGCTGGCCTGGGCATCAATAAAGAGTTCAAGGCCGCGCACGAATCCTGGTGTGTTGATTAGTGGTTTCATTGTTTCGAGATCAAAGAAAAATCCACCTTTGACATCTGGGTGCTTGGCGTAAGGTGCTGCACGACTTATAAACGCTGAGAACATCAGGTCGTCGCGCTTAGCGACTTCAGCAGAACCATAGTTCAGCTCGCCATCACCGTCCCAATCACGGCCGTTGAAATAGGCTGCAACCTTGTTGTAGTCTTCCCAAGTCTCAGGAATAACCAGTTCACTGCCGGTATCGGCAAGATATTTGGCTTGCACGCCGGCATTGTCAAAAATGTCAGTCCGGACTTTAAGATAGTGGCGATCACCATCCATGGGATACTGAATCATTTCATCGTTCCAAGTTGCAACACCGGTAAAGCTTGCGGTTACATCTTGCATGCCAGTCGAATTGACGTAGGCATCTGGGACAGGCGCAAGGAACCGGCTGAAGTCACCAATCCAAAGCGATGGATAGAACATCACATCATAGGCGTTCTGCTCACTTTGGAAAGGGATCATGATTCGTTGGAACAGATCCCCGAATGGGACGTGGACAACATTGACTTTAGCACCGGTAAGTTCAGCAAACTGCTCAGCATGCAGCGCTGTCGGTTCGCCGATCACTGGGATCGCGTGAGTGATGATGTTTAAGGAACGCCCGGTGTAATCCTTGGCGTCGGTAGCCGCATAGTTGCAGGTGCCTGGCAAATCTTTTTCGATGCCAAAGCGGGAGTAATCCTGTGCCAATACTGGCAGTGTAGTCGACACCGCAAGCGCTAGTAAGGATGCTGATTGGATAAACTTTTTCATGAACTTCCTCTCTTCTTATTATTTGTATTTTTCTATTTGGCCAAGCCGGTGTATTCGATTTGACCGGTCTTGCAGGGGCCACAAATATTTTACCCCTCGGGTCTACTTTAGAATTGGAGTAGATTTATGGGATCAGAACCGCGCGGCCATGGATTTTGCCTTCGTGAAGGTGTCGCAAAGCTGTATTTGCATCGCTAAGCGCATATTCTTTAGTTGTTAGATCAACTAATCCACGGTTAGCCAGCTCCATCAATTCGGTCAGCTCAGCCCAAGTGCCAACAAGATTACCGATGATGTTCTTTTCTGTTATCACAAGATCAACTGTCGGTACCTGAATATTTTCGCCGTACCCTACAACATAGTAACTACCGGCCGATCGGGTCATCGCTAAACCCTTGCTGGTCGTACCTTTTTCACCAACAAAATCCAATACTGCTTCGGCTCCGTGACCTTTAGTCAGCGTCAGGATTGCATCGACTTCACCACCATCGGCATGTACCAAATGATCGGCACCACACTTGCCTGCAAGGGCCAATGAGTCAAGGGAAGTATCGACGACAATGATCTCTGCTGCGCACATCGCACGCAGAACTTGGATTGCAATGTGTCCCAAACCACCGGCGCCGATCACAACACAGTACTGGCCAGGCAGAAGGTGTCGAGTTGCTTTTTTGGCTGCCCGATACGCTGTCAGTCCTGCATCTGAATAAGGCGCAACCTCCTTAGGTAGTAAGGTTTTCGGTAATTTAATAATGTTACGCTCTGAGGTCACCAATGCTTCCGCATATCCACCGTTGGAATCGAGCCCCGGAAATGCGCCCTCACCGTGCATATCTTCGCCACGGCGACATGCCAGACACGTGCCGTTTGAAATCTTTGGATGAACAATGACAGGGTCACCTATTTTCAGGCCTTCAACCTCAGAACCGATCTCCTCAATCCAACCCGCATTCTCATGGCCTAGAATAAGCGGCAGTAAATCGTTTCCGGTCGGGTCCATGTGAGGACGCCAGACACCTTCTATGACGTGTAGATCGGTACGACAAACACCAGCACCACCAATACGTATAATCACGTCTGATCCTTTCGTGATAACTGGGTCTGGGACATCGATATAATCGACCCAGGATGATGCTATTAGGTCATCATCGTATTTATGTAGAACTTGTGCCTTCATGGGACTCTCCAGAAATTTAAAATGTTGTATGCTTGGCCAAGCCCTGAATATATCTTTTAAAACACGTCGATGGGTTATAAGTAGGTGTTCAATTCCTGCATAGTGATAGTCTTTAGGTGTTCAAAAATAGAACAATTTTTCAAATTCCCTTTATTTTTTGTGCATTTACGTTCATGTTATGTGTCGATAGATACAAAAGGGGTATGTTGTGGAAACTGCATTTGAGAAAGCTCGTAACGCGTTGGAAATGAGAGGGAAGTTCGCTTACGGGGCAGTGCCAGAACCGATAGCCGATAGTTGGCGCCGTTGTCTACGCCTAGGTCTAGATCCCGTTAATAAGCCTGAGGAATACGTCGTCTCGCACACAGATCTTTACCAGCGTCGCGATAAGTTAGACCTTATGATGCGCCTGGTCAGACCCGAACTGGAACTGCTCAGCTCTCAAATCGCTGGCTCAAATTTTCTGGTGGCATTTGCAGACAGTGACGGTGTCGTACTTGATCATATTATCGACGATGAATTTCGCAGTTCCACCTGTGGTAAAAGTATTCTTCCGGGCTCGATCTGGAGTGAGGAAATACGAGGAACGAACGCTCTTGGGCTAGCACTCTATACTGGCGCGCCCTGCAATGTGACTGGTCGTGAGCATTTCTTTGCAAAGGAGGGCAATGTTTCTTGCGTGTCCGCACCCATATTTGATAGTAGAGGTCAGTTGATTGGATTGCTCGATGCTTCATCTGAAGTGGCCGCTCGGCAACACCATACTCTTGCTCTGGTCAATCTCGCTGCTCAAAATGTCGAAAATCGACTATTTGTGGACGACCATCGCGGCGATCACATTATCCAGTTTCATCCCCGCCAGGAATATCTCCAAACCCAGAACGTCGGTATGATGGCCTTTAACCAAGAGGGACAAATAACAGGTACTAACCGCCGCACTGGACAACTGTTAACCGGCTTAAAACAGACAAGTTCACCCAAATATCAAGATGTCTTCAAGGGTCAATTCCGTTCATTGATTGATCGTATTTGTAAAGGCGAGGTCGTTCAGATTACGGATTGGTTGAATGCTGGCTATTTTGCTCGTCTCAGGCTCACTCACGCCGCTAAAAACGAACTGACAAAAACGCAGATATTTTTGCCAGCCGATCCAATCTACCGGCTCACAAACACGACAGATAATTTCGCTACGGGAAGAATTTTCAAAGACGAGGTGCTACGGCACAATCTTCGGTTAGGTAAAAAATCATCTCAACAAGGTCTGGCAGTTATGATTTGTGGGGGACCAGGAACAGGTAAGAATGCAACGGCTGAAGAAATACATGACCAGCTACATCCGGATCAGAATTTTGTCGTTGTCGACTGTGCAAGCGTAAATTTGGACTCGGTTGAAAACCAACTCATCGCGCAAATGAAATCTAAATTTGAGAGCGGTGCACTGAAGCAAAATAAAATTGATTTAGACAAAGGCGGCACGCTTTATCTCGATAGAGTCGACCTGTTACCGGTTGAAATAGTCGCGAGTCTCAACACACTATTAAACCGTGTTATGCAAAGGCGAAATCCATTGTTGGTTGACGGCGAGTGGATTATTCTTAGCAGTACACAGGCTGAAGCTGGTGAAAAAGTTGCAGATGGACCTCTCAAACATCTGTTAAACCGTCTTGCAGGCTTTACACTCTTTCTACCCAAACTTAAGAATCGTTCTGATTTTCGCCACTTATGTTACAACATGCTTGCGGTAATCTCACCTCAACATACACTATCAAACGACGCCATAGAAGCGCTTAAGGATGTTGCGATCGATAATCTTTCTGACCTAGATTGGAGTCTTCGTACTCTCGCGATCCAGCATCATGAAGGCATAGTCCGGGCAGAAGACGTTGCCCGAATTTTGGGGCATAATCAACTTGAAATTTCTGCCTGTACCCGTTGCGCAGGTCATTTGGCCAAGGTAGCTAAATGCCTCGAAATTCGAAAAGTGATGCGAGAGTGTAACGGAAATGTTGCGTTGGCTGCACGTCAATTGGGAGTCTCTCGCAATACTGTATACGCTCATGGGAGTCAATAAAGTACGAAACAATTTTGACCTTTATTCTGTATGGAGTGTTTGTATTCAGCTGAAGTATATGTGCACTGTATGGGTACACCCATGTAGCACATGAAGGCGGATTTGATCTTACTAAATACCCAGCGATTCAATCATGGCTTGATAGAATTGCTTCTAATCCTAAGTATCAAGTAGGTATGAAGCATAGGGCATTTAACAAGCGCATGTTGTCGGACTGGTTTTCCGCCGCGCTACTAACCAGCCGCAGATGCGGCGTTATTCCTGACCACCAACCATGATAGTCCGTTAGCGGCATGTAAAATAGGGTGTCATCTTGATGTGTATCAACGATGTGTTTAGGTATTTTGCTCTCTCTTCAGTGATAGCAGCAGCACTGCACATATCAACTCTGTTGGTTTTTGCTAGTTTGACAGCATCACTCCATGCTTTA
>JBLHWY010000280.1:0-4745 GCA_047629195.1 Candidatus Azotimanducaceae bacterium | reverse complement strand
CTTCAAGACCTGGGAATCGATTTCGCCAAAAGACTATCGCCTTAACAATCGATAATGCACCTAGTATATCTTCCCTCCTCTTCGACATAAATGGCATCAAAACTGTCCGCTTTGATCAAGTCAAGCCGCCTTCATCATGTTAACAAGCTTGACCGTTCTTCGGAAAATGTGGTTTATTTGCATTATTCTCAGTGCGTTAACATTAGCGGGAAATTATATGGGGCTCTCTGTGACAAGCGCATAGTGATGTTCCTCTATTCGCCGCCCATTCTCCAGATCACTGCTTGCGAGGAACAGGTTTTAGTTCCTATCTAGCATATCCTTATCCAGTCGACGCTAGGTTAGCAGGAAGAACAGCAAAGTTGAGACGAACCGGAGTACTGCCGTCGCCATCGCACAAACACGCATGCTCACAACGACTTGGCCAATCGTGTGGTAGGCGGTGCAGAAATGGGGTTTGTCCATCCTGTCCCCTAGCTGCTAGCTGCAGACCGCGACGTCAGACGCGAGGATGTAGTACCGCAGATATTCCTCATCTTCGCCGAAGCCGGTTTTGCCTACTTTGCGCAGGGCGTTCTTGGGCTTCTTGTCTATGTCGTCCGCTTCTTCGTCTGCTGCAACGTTACTGGCAATGTCGCTGTGAGAACTATACTCGTTTGCTTCTTCTTTACCCGCTTCCTTGACGAGGTCCATGAGCCGCTTCGCTGTGTCCCAGGTATCTCCCGATACTTCCTCTTCGACGACACTGACGTAGAGCGCCGGGCCGTAACCAAGGCTCTTGTCCTTTTCGTTAATAGGTGCCTGGCTTATCGACAGTGTGAGGTAGTCATTCGCGAGAAGTTCGGAATCGAGCAGCGTACTGTCGCAGACGAGTTCAACGCCCGCGGCAACACGACCTTCCGCCTCTTCGGTGAGTGCTGCCATCGTTGCCATGGCGCGATCAGCCTGGGCATCACGCTCACCACCAACCACATAGCCGATGATTACGGCAATGGCAGCGATGGCGACAAAGCTGTAAACGACCCACTCAGAGACGGCGAGACCCAAAACTCGGGTTACTGGTGGAACTTCGTTGTCTGCCTCGGGATTACTGTTTTCTGTCGCCATGGTCGGTCCTATTGCTACTACGATATCGGATGCAAACGCCAGAGCGGCTCTCCAGGTTTGCGGGTGCTAAATAAGAAGCAAATGACGTGCCATACGTGACCGCGTGAGTGACATCGTTGCGGACGCGTTAGTTCGTGTACGCGAGTCGATTCTCCGGTGTGCCATCTAGTCTCTCGACTGGTGAAAGTTGCACCAGAAGGCATCACGCCGCGCTTCTGTGCGCTATGGAAGTGCTGTGTTGAATTCGATCTTCCAGCTTGATTTGAGGAACCAGCCCCTGCCTTCTCGGAGGCTGAATCTTGCGATGGTAAGGCTTCACTACCAGCAGCGAGGTATCAAATAGGACAGGCTGATAGTGATCGCTTACCGTCTAAGCATTAATCGCCAATCAGGGACGATTAAATATGCTTGGAGGAGGTTTGGTACACTTTTTGCTACAGAGGTGACTACCTAAAGCAAAATATGAAATGGAGACTCGTTCATGAGCGAGAATACAATGGACACTGCGGTACTCTCGCAGGGCACCGAACACGAAACGAAAACCAAGACACTAAACAACATCTTTTGGACCTGGATGCAGCCAACGTTTGCGCTTGGTGCTCCGCTCCTCGTCGCCGTCACGCTGCTCAGCGATTGGTGGCAAGAGGCAGACCGAATGCTCTTTGCCCTGGTCATGGTCTTTCTTCCGATCCCGGTGTTCGTCTGGGCCGAGAAACGCTGGGGCAGGGGTGACTGGAAGCTCAAGCCATCCGAACTCGCCGAGGACGGCTTCTGGGTCGCGATGGGTGCACTTCTCTGGGGGCCGATTATCACTGGCATGTATCGAACACCCGTTTCTGAGGGTTTCCGCGCCATCCGTGATCGGACCTTGCTGGAAATCAGCTTTGAGCCGACGACCGTGCTTGGGCTGTTTGGCGCGGTCATCTTCATACGCATCTGCACGGCTTTTCCCTACTATTGGTTGCATCGTGTACAGCATGAGGTTCTGTTCTGGTGGCGGATGCATGCAACCCATCACCACATTACAAAAATGAGCTTCCTGCGGGGTGCGCGGACGCATCCTATCGAGTTCCTAGCGCTTTCATTTGGCCGGTTGATGGTTATGGCTTTCATCGGCGCGAGCGACGAGGTGCTGGCGGTTTCTGCGGTATTTGGTATGTTGAGTGGCAAGTTCAATCATTCGAACCTGCCGCTCAAGTCTCTGCCCGTCTTTGACTGGGTATTTGCCACCGCACCCCAGCATCACGTTCACCACTCGCTGAACCGCCGGCAGAGCGACTCGAATTACGGTTGCTACATTATCCTCTGGGACCGTATCTTCGGCACCTACTGTGGTGACGAGTCCAGCGATGTAAAGCAGGTCGGCGCTGGCAAAGCGGTGCCGCTGTCAATCAAGGAACAACTCATGCTGGCCTTCTACCCAAACAAGCGCCTCGTCGATCTCTGACGGGCGCGCTCCCCTTGTCTTTACAAGTTGTCTTTACAAATTGTCTTTACAAACAGTCCTTTAAAAACATGGTAAATCGAACCCTATGAGCAACCCTTGGTTCCTGGCTCCCTTTTCAATTGGGACACTCGCCTTCTTTGTAACGCTGTATATAACGATGTTTGTACCAAAAATGTCGGACACGCCATGGCATGAGGAAGACGCCGACGAAGTACATCCGCTGAGGCGCTGGGACGTGGTCATCACGCGGCTAATGTGGGGCGGCTGGGGTGTTGCGATGCTGATGCGTTTTCTTGACCAAGGCAAATTTCTCGATCAGATCGAGCGACTGATCAACTGATTCCCGTCGCCCACACGCCTGTGCGGGCGCTCTCGGCACTCTCTAAGTCTTAATAAATGGGGTCGGTGTGAAAAATAGGGTCGGTGTAGAATGGCACTTACTTAAGCTTTACCGGGTGACCATTTTTGCGAACAATCTCCCTCGCTTCAGTTCGCGGTATCATCAACATCGGATAGGCCTTAGGCCTACGTTTTAGCGCCCTGGGCTCTATTCGACCCGGTCTATTGCCGACTCTCTGCTGTGCCATTAAAGTCAGTAGTAGGACAATCTTTGCTTCATCCAGCGTCGCAGTTTGCTGGAGATAGTTCAGCCATAATTGTAGACAATGTTTAAAACTCAGGTCAGCTGGTCGTAAACCTGTTACGGCAGCCGACTGTGCCATCACTAGTCTGATTAAGTTGTACCCGAGAATGTAAACCCAAATTTCTTTGACAATCATCTCCGGCGTTTTGCAGCTTAATATATTCATTCCAAGCATGGTCTTGATCTGGCCAATATTCGTTTTAATCCCCAACGACGCTTGTAGAGGGCAGTCATAGATTGTTTTGAATAAAGTTTAGGGTCGGTCAATGTGGTTACAAATATTTTGCCTTTTGCTTTGAACTCACGAACAATAATTGTATCTGGAATTGCTTCATATCTCTCATTGTCAATCCAATCAGGCTGCGTCAAGCGATGTCCCTAATCCAAAATCAACGCTTCGGAGACGCGCGCCCATTTGTTCCATCAAAATATCTACGCCTTTTTCAAGCATTTCGGCCATCAGATTATAGCTTGGGAAAACGCATCACCCAAAATAATATCACCCGATTCAAGTAAACCGTTGAGTGTACGAAACAAACTTTGCTCATCAGTGCTACCGTATGTCCATTGTGTGGTGGCTCCATCCGCGTTATCGGACGGGGCCGCCTAGGTCGCAGCCACCACCCAACAAACCTGCAATAGCTATCCAACCATAAAACATGCTCGATCAAACAAGCCAAATCACCCCTGCCCGACCTTTAAATCTTCGCAGCGATAAACCCAACAGTCTGTAAGCCAGCAGATCTAGTCCATTGCAGTGATTGACCATCTAAAAGGATCATTACGCCACTGAGTCCTAAATTTGACTGAGCATCAGCAATTACCATACTTGACCGTGCTTCGGAAAATGTGGTTTATTTGCTTTATTCTCGTCGACAATGTTTTGCTTCAGCTTTTCTATGTCAGCGTGCGTTGCTTGCACCAAAGGACTATTACTTAAAAAAAGCATTTGGATTTATCGTTCTCGTTCTCAAAGTTTTTACTTACTTCTGGCTGTATGACTGTTTGGCCTCCTTGATGATTGACTCATCAGAAAGTGCTTGGTTTCTCTTTATTAGTTGAGAAAGTTGAAGCTCCAGTTCAGCCTTTCTTTCTGTAGAACATTTTCGACTGTTTCAATTCATAACATGGAGAAGTATGCCAACAATCGTGCCGAGTTATTGCATCAGCCAACGAGGGTAAGAGAGTGGGGTATGCCGCGATTTAAATCGATGAAACAAGCGTATCGGTTCTTGGATACTCACGCTGCTGTATATAGTATATTCAATTTGGGACGTCAATTGGTATCAGCTGAAACTTATCGTTATTTCAGATTATGTTCCTTTGCGTCTTGGAAAAATGCAGAGATGGTTTAGATAAAATCAGGTTGAATTATTGGGTCCTTAAATAGCTAATTTGGCAATACCCTATTGCACCCTCACCCAGAAAGTGATGCTAAAGCTAGGGTGAGGGGCCCCGCTTGAAGCGTGAAACGGGCCGCTCAAAAATACCTTTATATCCGTTGCAGCGCTGTCGTAGCCGTCAACATTCGGTATCGGGGTATAGTTG
>JBLHWY010000279.1:0-4810 GCA_047629195.1 Candidatus Azotimanducaceae bacterium | reverse complement strand
CGCGCCGAAAAATTGCCTCTTTGCAGGACGAGGCGACAATGGGCGCGAATATTGAAACAACCAAACAGGCTATTATCGATGTAGCGCTCAACCATCGACTCGTGAGCAAATACACAAGTTTTGTGGCTGTCGAGGAAGTCATCAAAAGGGCAAAAAACGCCCTATTGAAGCAGCTACCAATACCCAACGCAGCACCGAAAGGACAGGCAACTCAGACTTTTGCTTATCCTAATACCGCTACCAGTGCAGGTGATCACTTTTACTATGGCGGGCTGCTACTTATTCTTGCCTTCATGATCAGCCTGTTAAATCCTGACATTATGCAAAGACTACGCTATGGCAAGCACGCCAGCATCTATGACTTATTGGAGAAATGATATGAGGCAATATCTTGCAATAGCAGTATTCATGCTAGCTGGTTGGCAGTTAGGCGCAGGAATATGGATCCACATAAAAGCAAGCCTGGCACAAGTGCTAATCGAGTCGGCCTGGCAAGCAAGTATCGAGGACAAACAGCCTCACAAGCCTTGGCCCTGGGCAGACACATGGCCTGTTGCTCGAATGATCATGAATAAAGAAGAACTCTTTATACTTGAAGGCGCTCAAGGTAACTCTCTTGCGTTTGCGCCGGGTCATTTGCAAGGTACCGTTTTACCAGGGCAGACCGGCATTAGTATTATTGGCGGACACCGAGATACCCACTTCGAGTTTTTGGAAACTGCAAAAATGGGTCAACAAATTCAAATTGAATCCCATCATGGTACAAGCCTGTACCAAGTTAACAACATAGCGATCCGAGATAGTCGATCTGAACCACTTAGTTTTACCGGCAATGAAGATCAACTGGTGCTCATCACCTGCTACCCATTTGATGCACTTCAGTCGGGCGGCGATATGAGGTATGTTGTGATAGCGCAAAGAAAGACAAAAGGCGGAACCGAAAGCGCCTCAGATGGAGGTGCAATCGCTTCGCGCTAGTCATCTTTCGGGTTATCAAGGTACTCACTCAACCCATAACCAATGCGCTCACCATCAAGGGTATATTCAGTCATTCCCTCGCCAACATGTGTGTTCTTGCCACTTCGGCGATTCCGCAATGGGATGTACCCCATCACTCTACCGGTAAGTACTCGATGACGCCCATCCTCCAGTTCTAGCTCCGCCCTGAGGCTCTTATGGTAGTGACTATCACCCTCATACTCTGTTGTCAGCACTGTGTTGGTGATTCGCGTTAGGGATTGTCCTTCATGAAAAAGACCACCGCCTTTACCTTCATCGTTGGTTCTAATGATCATACCTAAATCGTCGCCAAAATTACCCGTGAGCCACCGATAAGACGGCGTTGACTGCCAGAATCTTGGCCCCCAGGAATGGTCTCGCAAACCATGGCCCGTCACGGTGAAAGGGGCTTGTTCACCGGCTTTGATCGTTCCTGATACTCGCATGTGCTGTTCACTGTGCGCACGAGCAAAATCGTTACCTTCATCGGCAGAACCCACATGGCCGTAAAGTGGTCCGACCGCATGATGGGTAAGGTCAATTGACAAGTCCTGCATTGGATTACTTTTGAACGCCTTCCCAGGATCATGCATCGCTCTTGGATCTTGTAGATACAGTGCTTTGCCAGAATAGGTTGTTCGGATTTCTTCTGAGGGTCTAATTACATCAATTCGAAGACCACCAGCATCCCAAGCATCGTTGTGCGAGATCTCAGGTTTAAGATAGTTAAAAAATGCAGAGCCATCTGGATTCCAGACAATGACGGTGACTTCGGCATAACCTTCGTTGGCCCTATTGCCAATGCGCACAAAGCCCCCTCTCTTCTGGCTGGGGTCAAAGAAATTGAAATAGACCGATTCGTTGAAATTCTCTTCCGGGCCTAACGCGTGGGTGTAATCATCTTCTGCGGTTAAATTACCGTATATTTTGATCATAGGAATCCTCTCAAAATTAGGGAGCAGACCTCGTGTTGCAAAGCACGCTCCCATCACGAGGTCATTTAGAGAAGCGTTTATCTGCCGTTAAAAACTGGCGCTTCTTTATTCACAAATGCCTTGGCGGCGCTTTTATGATCTTCCGTTTGAAAACAACGCATCATATGTGCTGCTTCAAGATCAAACACATCATTTATAGACCCATGTTGAGCTGCATTGATGTTTTTCTTCATGTAACCCACAGCAACCGTTGGCAATGAAGCGAGATACTCGCCATAGGCTTTAGCCTCGTCGGCAAAGGTTTCAGCACTTGCTATCTTTGTCACCATACCCATGTCATAGGCCTGTTGACCTGTAATGACGTCAGCGCTGAAGTAGAGTTCTTTTGCTTTTGCAGCACCCACTAAGTAGGGAAGAAAGAATGACCCGCCGTAGTCACCAGAAGCACCAATTTTGGAAAATGCAGTTGTGATTTTGGCAGTATCAAGCGCGAACCTGAGGTCACAAGCCAGGGCTAAAGATAGACCTGCGCCCGCTGCAGGACCTGGAATGATAGCCAAGGTTGGCTTTGGCATCTCATGCAAAAGACGACTGATCTCCATGCCCTGGCGTAGACCGTGAATACGTTCCTCTAGACTGGTTGGGCTTGCCCCACCACCTTTCTTGGATGGCTCGGCAGCAAAGCCTTTGACATCTCCACCCGCACAAAAGGCGCCACCAGCACCCGTTAGCACAACTGCTCTGACATTTTTATCAGCCGCAACCCTTGGTATCGCTTCACTCATGGCTTGCATCATCGACCCGCTCATTGCATTACGCGCTTCGGGACGATTCATTGTTAGGGTACAAACGCCATTTTCCATTGTCTCAATAAGATGTTCAGACATAGTCAATATTCCTCTGTGAATTTATTTGCCGGGCAAAGTGACTCGCCCGCTGAATAAGTGAATGCCCATGGTAGGTGAATTTTTGGCTGAGGCCAAACTGTACATTCATAAAACAAATATTACTTAACATCCAAAATTTTGATCCAATACAATGGACCCTATAAAAGTCAGGAATAATATCAACTCCAGTGATACATCATCAACGGAGAAAAGAAAATGATTAATCGTGATTTTACCTATGCAGCCCTAGCTTTGACGCTCGTTTTAAGCTTCAAGGGCAGCCCAGCGATAGCGCATGAGAAGGGAGTGTTCATTTTGCGTGGCGGGATTATCAACGTCGCCGCCACAGGAGACGAATCACCCATTGATGTTGCAGGTTTGACGACTTTACCCGGAGTTGATGTTGATTCAGACACCCAAATCGGCATTACTGGCACATACATATGCTGAGCAATAACATAAGGATAGAATCACTGGCGGCGACCCCGTTCAAACATGATATTACTGTGGCAGGCCTGGGTATCAAGGCTGGCAGCACCAAGCAATTACCACCACCATTCATTTTCCAATACTATTTTGGAGACGCTTCAAGTAAGTTTCGGCCGTATGCTAGCCTCGGTATTAACACGACCATATTCTTTGAAGAAGAGATCGACGCCGAATTGAATGCTGCCCTCGATGGCATTGTTGGTTTGCCTGCTGGCACAGAGGATGCGAGTCTCGAACTTGACCGAAGCTGGGTACTTGCGGCTCAGGCTAGGTTTGACTATATGTTGAATGACAAACGGGTGATTAATGGCGCCATCTGGTATACGGGCATCAATACCGATACAACGATACACACGGCGGTTGCAGACCTTGTGCGCTAATCAGGAAAGCGAACTTGCAATAAACAGCTTAAGGAAGAGAGCTTAGGAAAAGACGAATTTTTTCAACTACCTCTCTTTCTTTTTCTCTGATCGCAAAGTGACCCGCACCTTTAATCGTTACCAGTTTTGATTGTTCAATTCGCCTATGCAGGTCATCTGCGTTTTCTGGCGTACCGTTCTTGTCCTCGGCTCCATAAATCAACAGTGTTGGTTGTGTACACAATCCCCAATACTCATCGCTAGGGATAGCACCCATGTTCCATCTGGCATTTCGATTAGGTTTATGCGTCCACATAAGTTCGACAATATCTTCGTACTGCGCTGGATGATCTTCTGTAAAACCTTCTGCACAAAACATTTTCGCTATACAGGCACCCCATACGTCTCGATTACCAGCTTTCCTTGCTGCGCTGAGTTCGGCTTGCACTTCACTCATATCAACCGCGGGTAACTGACCACCGGTGCCACAAACAATCATCGCCTGCATGAACTCTGGGTAGTCACGAGCAAATATCTGCGCCACCCTGCCACCCCATGCATGACCGATGGCAACCACCTGTTTAATTTCTAACTTGTGCAGCAACTGGCTTGCATCACGCGCCACATCAGCCAGCGTGAAATCCCCTTCAAACTTCGTAGCGCCCGCATTCCTTTGATCAAACATGATGACCCGATAGTCCGCGCTAAGACTTTCGGCAATGGGTCGCCAGAAAGCCATGGGCAAACTAGCACCATTAAAAAACAGCAAAGTTCTTTCGCCGCGACCAAACACTGAATAATTCACCCGACAATCGGCATCTACTTGCAAAAAAGGCATCTTTTCCTCCAAAAAATTGACTAGCTTTCAAACGTTAACTTCTGGCTCGAACATTAGCATAACGCCAATTTGACTATTTTTGGCCCGTCAAACAATGTCCTATACTGCGGATCAATACCCCTAATCTATTAGACCCACTATATTCGAGCCTGAAAGGATGCGCCGTTATCAATAAAATGTGCAATAACTAACGATACCCCTGGCACAAACTATACAACCGACAGGATGAAAAACCTTAGTCTCGCAATCCTTCTTCTGTGCTACTTAGTACCGTCAGCAGTACTCGCCAAAAACCAGAGAACC
>JBLHWY010000278.1:0-4924 GCA_047629195.1 Candidatus Azotimanducaceae bacterium | reverse complement strand
GCGTTGAAGTCGGCTTCTTGTCCACCGATCATCAGGAACAGCTCACCGTTGCGTGCCTGTGGGATGCTGGACGCCATGCAGGCTTCCAGGCATGTGGCGCCGAGCTTAGCTGCGGCGTCTTCGAGCTCGGAGTGCACCGCGGGTGTAAGCGTTGCGCAGTTGATGAAGGTACGGCCTTCAGCGCCGGTGAAGAGGTTGTCGTCACCAAAGAAGATGGCGTCCATCGCTTTGTCGTTGGTCACGACAGTCAGGATGATGTCGGCATTGGCGGTTACGTCTGCGAGTTTTTCGTAAGCGGTTGAGCCAATTTCGGCAGCCAGTTCGGCGGCGATACTTTGATTGATGTCGAACAGGGCGCTTAGGTTGTAGCCCTTTTCTTTGAGGCAGCGCGCCATGTTACCACCCATGCGGCCGAGGCCGACGAAACCGATTTTTTTGTTTTTCATAATATTTACTTTTTAAGATGTTTGAATTCTGAAATCTTAGCACGGCGATTTCTGCTGTCCAATTTTTTGAATATCTTTACCTAAGGCAGCTGTATCTTTACAGATGTTAGGGAAGCAGCTTAGTTTATATTTATGAGTGGTGCCGATTTCGGGCATCACCCAGAGTGTGTTGCTAGGGCTTGGGACTTGCCGCCAATGCTCGAACACCAGACGTTGTTGGCAGCATGTTGCAGTTTTCAATTGCCGGAAGGATCTCAAGCGTGGCAGTTTGTTACACTGTATTGTGCATCAAGTCGGTCTCTTTCGCTTGAACTCTTCAAGCATAATAACTTCGCAAAAAACCGCGTCCGCCATTGGTCGGGTGCTCGCTGACTGCAGTGCCGGCACACTCGACCGCCTTTTCTAAGCAACTACGGAGGGCAAAACCAGTGCCGTACTGGCCGCTTCGATTTTTTACATCGACACTTTTACTATCAAACAAGCCGATGATGACTTGGAATTCAAAGGACTGCCAGTTAGGCTGTAGTTGGAAGCTGATTCAAATTCACTGAGGAAGAGTGGATTAGAGATGCGAAAATGGCGGATGTAATTTCACTTGTTAGCTAACGACGGCAGTTCACCGCAGAGGTCTTCGATCATATTTTTCAGTTCATCACGAATAACAGGTTTAGATAAATAGCCATTCATTCCCGCCTCTAGGCAGCGTTCTTTCATGCCTGTCATCGTCCAACCAGTAACTGCGATGACAATCGAGTGTCGCGCATTGGCTTTGTCGGAGTGAGATTCTTGTTCTCGAATGCGAGCGGTCAGTTCGAAACCATCCATATCGGGCATATTCAGATCCATAAAAATCACATCATACTGTTCATCACCCATGTATTCGATGCATTCGGTTGAACTATGAGCAATATCGCAGGAATATCCGGTCTTTTGGAGCATTGCAGCAAGTAGCTTCGCATTCACGCGATTGTTTTCGACAATAAGCATTTTTAAGTCGCGGTCCTTCAACCTGATAATCGACTTTTCAGGGGATTCTGGCAGGGGTATACATTCAAACTCTGCATGGGAATATACGGGGATGGAAAAGTGGAAAGTGGCACCGACACCTAGTTCGCTGTTTAACTTGATTGATCCGCCGAGCATTTCGCATAAGCGCTTAGTGATGGCTAAGCCGAGCCCCACACCAGCGTATTTTCTTGTGTCTGATGAGTCCACTTGAGTGAAAACATCAAATAGTCGCTTTTGATCGTTTTCGGAAATACCGATTCCAGTATCTATGACGGAACACTCGATCGCGCCCATGTAGCCATGATGTTCACTTCTTTCATTGGAATCGATAAATTCTATTCGTATTTCTATTGAGCCCTCATCGGTGAACTTTATTGCATTACCAATAAGATTTATAAAAATTTGTCTAATCCGATCAGGGTCAGACTCAATAAAGGCAGGCACGCCTTCATCAATGTTAATAATTAAAACGACGGATTTCTCATTCGATTGTTCATCTAATATTTGGACGACCTCTGCCAAGAGCTCACGAATATTAAAGCTTTCTTTTTCTATACTTAGCATACCTGCTTCAATTTTAGAAAAGTCTAGGATGTCATCCAGAAGTCGTAATAAAGTATTACCGCTATTGTGAATGATATCAATAAACTCCTGCTGCTCCTGATCCAGCACAGTGTCGCGTAATAACGAAGTAAAGCCAATCACACCATTCATGGGCGTTCGGATTTCATGGCTCATGGCAGCGAGGAACTCTGATTTGATCCGATTTGCCTGTTCGGCGGATTCTTTGGCGTCACGCAAGCTTTGAGATTTCAGCCTCTGTGCCTCTGCTAGACGATCCTGCAAGCGGCTTTCTCGATCTTGGGAGAGGGCACGTTCTTCTTTTTCGACGTGGAGCTCGTCAATTCTTTTAGAGAGTTCATCTGAGGCAAGTCGAAGCTTAACATCTGACTGCTGGATGTACGTCTGCATATGATTAAATGCACGCGAAAGTTGGCCCAGCTCGTCTTTGCTATCATATTGTGAACGCAGGCTGAAGTTTTCGGTGTGGGAAACGTCATCTGCGATTTTGGCGAGCTCTTCAATCGGTGCAGAAACGCGGCGAAGATAACCAAATGCCAGTTTGATCGCGAGTGCAGTGCTCAAAATGATTGTCAGTGCTGCAGTAATTGCTGAGCTGAGAATTGCGGAAATAACAGGCTTTTTTGAAGACACGACCAGTACGCGGCCAACAGTGTTGCCGTCTAAAAAAACTACCCGTTCGACTGACAAGTGTGGAGAAAAGGTGCCGGATTCATCTGGTGTCGGTAATATCTCGTGTTTGTGATCAGCGTCGGGGCGACTATAAGCGGCGAATACTTGACCATCGTTGCTATAAAGAGCCGCCGCCTCGATGTGCGTTTTGAATCGCAGGCTGGAAAGCGTTGTCTCGGCTTCAGATTTAGAATTAAATAACAGCGAGGCGGCTATGTTTGAAGCGAGAAGCTCGGTCGTCGTCTCAATCTCACGTTGAAGTTCATTATTAGCAAATCGAGCGTGAGTGATGATTGTAATCACTCCGCTAAGGGTCACTGCCGATAGTACAGCACATGTAATGATCAGTGTCAGCTTGTTGCGTACAGATAGATGTGAGAAGCGCTTGAGCATGATTTCCTAGAAGTTAACTTTCTTCGCGTGGCGCAGCAGGTTTCCGCTTATTTCAAGCCCACTCGCTTTTACGGCTGCGAGATTGACCGAAAATGACAAGTGATCATCGACCACTTCGACCAGAATCATGGCTCCAGATTCAAAAACGTTCAGCTCTGTAGTCACGGTTAGGATAGGCATATTGGTTAATTCATGACTCGCCTTGATAAACAGCTGCAACTGCTGCTTTGGTATGACGATTATATCGCAGGCAACAGGTATACTGTCGTTGTCTTGAGGATTGATACTAATTTTTCGACCCTGTGTCTCTAGGCCCTCAATTATTTGGAATGCATCGGCGAGGGCTTCATCGTTCCATGGGGTAATGATGAAGGGTGTATCTGAGGAAGTCGCCTCGGAAGGCCATACCGTGAACTTTGCAATATTATAGATGAGAAGCGCCTTGCCTTGGTTTTCCTCAATCACCTGCTGGTCATTTGAGGCAGAGATCGAGCCCATCGGGAGGGACAAGCACAATGGCCAAAAGAGGCATATCATTATGGGCTGCATGACGATTAGTTAAAAGCTTAGGACAAGACTTGCCGAGAAGCGCAAGTCTTCTGACGGTTGTGGGCCGTTTAGCTTTTGATAGATAGGTGCACCCGCCTCAAACTCTAAAAAAGTATTTTCAAGTCGGCCCCGAGGGTCTTTCAAACGCAATCCGACCAGTGCCAGTAACTTCGTGCCACCGAAATTATCAGGTTTCACGACCGCTGCAGGGTAGCGGTCATTGTTAGAGTCGTAAGGTAGAGCAGGGTCTTTTCCGCTGATCTCATCCCAGGCAACGCCGTCGATGCCGAACGACGGCTGAATCCAGTCGGTCAGGGCGTAGCGCGTCCAAATGCCAGCTTGGTACACATTGCCCAAACGATAGTCGCGATCATTCTTGCCGGTACGAAGAGTGAGATTTAAATTAGCACCATAGGTCCAGTCGCCCGTAACTCCTGAGTAAACAATCGAGGGTTTGATATCGTAGGTGCCCGAGCCTAACTGCATGGTATAGGGCAACTGATTGTCAGGACCAAGACTAGGTGTGTCGCCTGTTTCGTCAATAGATCCGGTAGGAAGGCTGAATCCCAGATTCAAGAGTAAGCTGCTATTTTGGCTCAACCGATGTAGCCATGTGGCACCCAGTTCAACATCTCCAATGCCTTCACTAACAATGGTGAATTCTTCAAAGCCTGGCTTAAAAGAGATATGCTCCGTTTCCTGGCGGATATAGGGGATACTCAAACTCACGCTGAATTGCTCCGAGAGGTCGTACGCACCTTTAAATTGTATGGCCTGTTGGTAAATTACAGTCGGTACTATGGGGAAGTTTTCGTCAGTGCGCGCTTCATTGGAGTTAGGGCCAGACCACAGCACATCGTCCATTGATACGTCCTTAGTGCCTTTCATGTAGCCATCAAATTTTACATTGATATAATTCGCACTAAAGTGAAAGCGACCACTATCTAAATATCCTACTGATATGCGCTCTGGGCTGGCGCCGTAATCTGGTACATTCGTTTGAGAGCGAATGATTTTTGCATTTAGCAGGTCTCCAAGACTAATATTGGCAAGATCTACGGGGGGAGTTTGCCCGAAGGCAGACAAAGCCATACATAAATAGAAGCACGATAGAAGGTGGAATTTGATGTGTCTCAAGATGTGAGTAGGTTAAAGATAAGAAATGCTACGTTAGAGGGGTTTATGACTGATTACAACCCCTATCCGAACTGTCGTGGCTGATCGTGATTCGGGAGTTTTACGTATTGATGATCGCCTGCTGCTGCAAAGCTCGT
>JBLHWY010000277.1:0-4989 GCA_047629195.1 Candidatus Azotimanducaceae bacterium | reverse complement strand
TCCAGACACAACCAACAGATCCTGTGCCCCGGCGTTTTTTGCTATTTGATAGAAGTTTTCTCTTGCTGCCGGGTAACCGTCCCAGGCATCAAGATCTGATTGGAGGTTTAACGCTCCAAGCTTTTTGAGACCATCGAGCCTACGTTGTGAGGCGGCATTGAGATTTTTTCTAAGTTGTTCGAAGAATGGGGTGTTCAGTTTTGGCGAGATGGATTTCGCCATCACGGACTGATTGCCAATAATTCGCCAGCTCCGGTTCGCATTGACGGATTCTGCGATTTCAGTTTTTAGAAATTTCTTCATTGGAGAGGAAAGCATCGTTCGGCTTGGGTTGCCGATGACTTCTGTTTTAAGTTTCGATGCTTGTTCAATTGTGTTCAGGTCTTTCAAATGATCACCATAGGTGATCTGTTTGCTTCGGCCGGTATGACGGCTTTCAAGCGTAATAATGCTCGCGAGATCGCCGAACTTGTAATGGCGCCAATACTCCTCGGGCTTACGACCACTCTCAGGTTCTCTTATTGGCATCCACTCGTAGTAGGCCTGCATTGAAAAATTCCGACGACTTTTCCAATCGCCCTCATTGTCTTGATGATTTTGAGCTCCTTCCTCCCAAGGGTTGTTCGCGGATTCGTGGTCATCCCAAATTACCACTATAGGATGGCGCGCGTGCATCGCTTGAGAACAAATATCAGATTTATATTGAGCATGTCGCTCGCGATAATCCTCAATTGAGATGATTTCATGAGTAGGCTTATGAGAGCGCCCAAGTCGACGGCCCGCTTGCCCACCGTATCCGTCGATGCCGTACTCATAAATGTAGTCGCCGAGATGTAAGACCAGATCGATGCTGTTGTCATTGGCTATCACTTCATAGGCGTTAAAGTAACCAAACGGATAGTTGGAGCAGGTCGCAACAGCAAGCGTTAGGCTTTCAACCTGCCCTACTGGCAGCGTGCGGGTACGTCCTGTGGGTGAAATTTCTTCTGGAGATTCGAATTTATAATAGTACTGTTTTCCAGCTTCAAGCCCCTTAACGAGCACCTTGACAGTGTAGTCATGTGCTTCGTCAGTCTGTTGTTTACCACTTGTAATTACATGAGAAAAGTTTTCATCAGTGGCGACCAGCCAACGACAAGAAATAGGTGCCTGAGAACCGCTTAGTCGAGTCCAGATAACCACGCTGGACTCATCAGGGTCTCCGCTAGCGATCCCATGAGCAAATGCTGAGCCTTTTCTTATTTCTGCTTCTGAGTCCTGTTGTGAACTTGCTTCCTTGCCGTTTACTACTGGGTAAAGTAGCGCTGCAGAAGCGCCGAGCAACGCGCGCCTTCTTGTGATTTTATTTTTCATTATGGTTTCTTGATTATGTCGTAGTGCTCAAATTGGCTCGATAGAAAGTTCCCAGCGGCTGTGCCCGAAGGTCGCTTGTGATTCTGGTACTATTTGGTTCTAAGTGGTGCTAATCGGCGAAAAATAGCTATTCTTTGCTGATTCTGTCCAACACGAAAGCAGCAACTTCAGGGCCATGTGTATTCTGCAGAAAGTGCCCAGCTTCAGGAATAGCATCAAAACTCGCGTTCATCTGCCCTGCCCATTCTCTACCCCAGGCTTCGTGGAACACATCGTCACTGCAACCCCAGACAAAATGTACAGGTTTTTCCCATTGCCTAAGAATATTGTAATGTAACGTTTGAGCCGCACCATTACCGTTGTCATAGCTGTCCAACGGGATGGACAGGGGGAACCTTCTCATGCCGTTGTAAGCTGCATCACTGAGTCCTTTTAGGGGGGCGAAGTAAGCGTCATACATTTTTGCGGCGGCACCTTCCAATTTTGGTACTGTGCCTGCAATGATGTGCGGGAAAACGTCTTGAGGTGCTGCCAGACCTGCAGTCATTGTCATCAGTAGTCCTACATTTGGTTTTTCTCTGCAAAAGAGCCCGCCTTCGTGCCAATTCTGATTCCAATTTTGAATGGCTTCTGAATACTCGTATTCGGGATGATGCAGCCAGGTATTCATAATGATCAAACGAGAAAATCGTTTCGGCATGGTGGCTGCTTGTGCAAGCCCGGTAGGTCCACCCCAATCCTGAACTAGCACTGTGATGTTCGTCAGATCTAGTGCGGTAATCAAAGTCGTCAATATTTCCGTGTGGCGAGCAATCGTGTACCAATGAATATCTGTGGGTTTATCTGATCGACCAAAACCCATATGGTCGGGTGCTATGCAGCGATAGCCCGCGGCGACGAGTGGCGGGATAATATCTCTGTAGAGATAACTCCAACTTGGCATCCCGTGCATTAGTAACATGACCGGCCCATCCTTAGGGCCCTCATCCAGATAATGCATCCGCAGGTCTTGCCAAGTATGGTAATTTGGCTCGAACGGAAAGTTATCTAGGTGCTCAAAATTGCTGTCTGGGGTTCGTTCAAACTGGGTCATTGTAGGCTCCTAAGAATAAGCACGTTTCCTAACGGGTTAGGTTACATCAATCGGAATGAGAAAACATCGCTGGTAACGGCGACAGCCGTTAGACATAATTGAGGAGTAGAAAAATAACTTAACTGCCCTCAAAAAGGAAATAGACTATGGCAAATCCTGCTGACGTATCCTGGATAGCTGAACACATCGCATTGTACAAAACAGATCCTGAAAAAGCCCACATGTGGGATTCTTCTCCTTTGGGCGGCCCTGGGATTTTGCCAACGCTTTTGCTGACAACGACTGGGCGAAAATCAGGTGAAGCTCGAGCTTTACCGCTGATTTACGGCGAGTTAAGCGGTAGTCATGTCATTATTGCATCAAAAGGCGGTGCGCCAACTCATCCGCGCTGGTTCGAGAACCTTGAAGCACACCCCGACTGCCACATACAAGTGGGCGCAAAGAGCATTAGTGCTCGTGCAAGAGTGATTCCTGATGGTGAGGAGCGCGAAAAGATTTGGGATCAGATGGTAAAAATTTACTCTCCCTATACCGATTATAAAGAAGCAACTGACCGTCAAATTCCAGTAGTTGTGCTAGATCCAATTTAGTTTGAATACTGCCTAAGGCAACCTGCCTTGGGCAGTATCTGTGAGCTGTGTTCTAAATTTCCTCGTTGTTGAATTTCTCGCTGTTGATTAGGCTTTCTGACCCGAGTTGGCTGGAACTGGAATAAATCGCTTACACGTTGACCGCTGATGTCCGACTGGACAATACTGATCGAAATTAGTAACGGCAGTGCAATCGATGAATCAAACTCAGAAAGCGTTGTTATGGTCATTACCCCAACCGATTTTTGTTTTCGGTTTTGCGATTCTTGCTGCATGCGCTGTTGTTTATCAATGGATAGATATCGGAGTACTTGTTGCGATTGCCTTTTTTGTTCCGATAGTTTTGGTTCTCTTGCTAGAAAGGTTGATACCAAAACGAGAGGATTCTAAGTTAAATTGGCGCGATTTAGCCGAAGACACATTTTGGGTGCTGACAATATTTTTCATCTGGGTGCCCATATTTGATGAGCACTACGATACGCCTATTTCTAACCTGTTTGTTTTTTTGCGTGAAAGCTCAGGTTTTCCTTTGCGGTTGGAGGCCAGCAGCGTTGCGGGTCTCATGGGTATGGCAATGCTTGGTGTTTTCGCCATTGAGTTCATAGGTTACTGGGCACACCGCTTGCAACATCGGTTTCTGTTGCTGTGGCGTATCCATGCAACTCATCACCATATTTCAAAAATGAGTATTGCCAGAGCGGATCGTACCCATCCTTTAGAGCTGATTGGACTCAATCTAGGGTCGGTCGTTGTGCTGGCATTTCTTGGCGCTGGCGACGGTGTGATCGCTGTTATATTGGTTTTTCGTATTGTCACGGGTCATATTAATCACGCCAATTTACCCTTAACCCCAGGTCTTTTTGGTTGGCTCTTCAATACCCCGCAATGGCATTTAGTGCACCATTCCAGTGTCATGGATGAAAGCAATACTAACTACGGGTGCACGGTAATTATCTGGGATCGATTGTTTGGCACTTTTTCTGGCAAAGAATCAGTTGAACGGGTTGGGAGCGGCACTGGCGAACAGTTGTCGTTGTGGGCTCAGCTAACAATTCCATTTCGCTCCAATGAAGTGCTGAAAAATTTATGAGATTGAACACTTTTCAGATAAATAATTACGGCATAATTTTACTGGCAACTTTAATGCTCACATCTTGTGCTTCTTCAGTCCAAGTCAATAGCAATATTACTCAATCCGAAGCCTTTATTGATGCATTTTATTCCTTTGATAAAGTTCTTCTTGAGCGATTACTCGTGTCGTCTCAAAGCTCCGCACCGATAATTTTGTATTATCAAGGTTGGGCTGAAGGTGGAAATTATAAGATCGTTGAACGTAAAGTCTGCGAAGACATGGCGCCTGGCATGGTTAGCTGTTCGATTACTGTAACAGATGATCCTATGCAAGCGCTGGGTATCGACTTTAACGTGACAGACACATTCAATATTACTTTTTTAAATAAACAGATTACTTCTGTCGACACAACGTCGAATGATCTACAGGTATATCACGACGCTGGTGCTTGGGTAATGAAAGAGTTACCGGAACTGATAACAGAACCCTGCCGTGGTTTTTTTGATGGTGGACCTACACCTGCCGATTGTGCCCGAGCCATGACAAAGGGTTATACCCAGTTTGCTGCGAGCAAAGATTTCCCTGGAGCTCTTGAGTAGTTGAATGGTTTTTGGTTGATAACTTATGATTGAAGTTGTCTGTTGGTGTGATGCTGGCTTACGGCACGGGTGATATTGCCCAAGCGATCAAGAATCGAGGGTTCAACGTTCTGCTGCTATTTTTCTATCAGCAGTTAATGGGTCTGCCCGGTACGTTAACGGGTCTTGCGCTGGCGATAGCACTCACCTACGATGCCATTACCGATCCTATTGCTGTCGGCCTGTCTGATCGATTGAAAGAGCGTTTTGGCCATCGACATCCAATGATAGCAATAGCGGCTT
>JBLHWY010000276.1:0-5119 GCA_047629195.1 Candidatus Azotimanducaceae bacterium | reverse complement strand
ATGGTTCTGCCGCACCGCAAAGTGGTTGGATTGGTTACGGGGACGACGCTGCGTCTGCCGCTGGCTTATGTGCCCAATTGTATGAAGCAACAGGGCAATATGGGTTTGTCGCAGATGCTATTGCTGACCCGTTGACGGGGTTACACGCTGCTTTAGCAGCGTGGCAAAGTTGGCTTTCGGGTGGTGGAGAAATGATTGGTCTTTCACTCAGTGAAGTCACATCTTTTTGTATTCATTCGGAGCTCGACACAAACAAAGCTGCCTTTTCAGCTCAGCTAAAATCATGGCCAAACTTGGCCGCGCAAATTAATGACGCGCAAATACTAGATATCACAACAATGGTGACACCTCATTTGATTAATCGTGTGATAGAAGGTTTTAGTGCGAACAGATTGATATCAGGCAAAGTTGCTGCACTTGGTGAGGATACGCAAACCGTCATGCAGCAACTAATGAAACAGGAAGCTAGGCCATCCTAATTAAGAATGTTGAAATATACCGTCCCCAGCAAACTTCTGCACAGAGCGCTATTGCGACGGACGTGAGATTCATAGAGGGTGAGGTCAGCGAGATAGGCGAACTAAAAGCATACTCCGGTGAGGTGGTTGTTGATGGCAATGGTTGCGCATTACTACCTTCGTTAGCGGATCACCACCTTCATCTTTTTGCTCTCGCTGCCAAAACCAACTCTCTGCTGTGTGGTCCTCCAGATATTTGCAGCGCGGAGGCGTTTATCGCGTTATTGGGCGAACAAAGTGCTGGTTTAGATTGGCTCCGTGGCATTGGCTACCACGAGTCGGTGGTTGGGCTCATTGATCGTCAGTGGCTAGATAAATACGGGCCCGCGAGACCAATCAGAATTCAGCATCGCGGTGGGCGCTTGTGGATCTTAAACACGCTTGGACTTGATGTGCTTCGGCGAGACCATGAAAAAGACTTGCCGGTAGGATTAGATATTGAGCAGGGTCACTTGTTCGATGAGGACTTGTGGCTAAGGCATGCGCTTGGAGGGCAGCCGCCAGACCTTGGCGAGGTGAGTCGAGTGTTGGCGAGTTTCGGAGTAAGTTGCGTCACAGATATGACACCGCAAAACGATGCTCAGACCGTCGTGCTTTTCAAAAAGCTACAAGCGCAAGGAAAGCTTCGTCAACGTGTTTTGATGGCAGGTGTAGAGGGGCTTGATTTTGTTGCACAGAGGAGGAGTCTACAGAAGGAAAAGCAATTGAGCACAATGCTTGAAATCGGTCCTTACAAAATCCATCTACATGAAGCGCAGTTACCAGAATTTTCAGAGCTATGTCGCGCGATTAGTACAAGTCATTCTAACCAGCGGCCTATTGCTGTTCATTGTGTTACTGAGGTTGAATTAGTATTTGCACTTGCCGCTCTTAAGGAATCCGGTGCCATCGATGGCGATCGGATAGAGCATGCATCGGTGACGCCGCCGGAACTAATGAGTCAGATCAAGGAGCTTGGGTTGCTTGTGGTGACCCAGCCAAATTTTGTTTCGGAGAGAGGTGATCAGTATCTTAATGATGTTGAGTCGAGAGAAGTGCCCTGGCTTTATCGTTGTCGTACTTTGATCGAAGCAGGTATCGATTTAGCAGGCGGCACTGACGCGCCTTTTGGTCATCCTGACCCCTGGTTAGCGATGAAAGCGGCTGTGAATCGGCAGAGTATTGGTGGTCGAGTACTTAATCTCGCTGAGGCTTTAACTCCGGAACAGGCGCTCGAACTGTTTCTGGGTTGTCCATATACACCCGCTCGAATGCGTGAGGTCGTTGTTGGTGCTCAAGCAGATCTTTGTTTGCTTGATCGAAAATGGCATCAAGCACGCGAAATATTGAGTAGTGAAATGGTGAGAGCGACCTGGTGCAATGGTGCACTAATCTATGATCGCGTCGATTAGGCCCCATTCGAGTGCCGTATAGGCATTAATTTTTTCACCGCTCAACGCAAGCCATCCAGTTCTTTGCCTACCGATACGGCGGGGTATACTTACACACCCGCCAGCGCCGGGTATGAGGCCCATTGATATTTCGGGTAATTGAAAGTAAGTCTCGGGGTGTGCGGTAACCTTTTGCGCAAAGGCTGGGATTTCAATTCCAGATCCAATACAGGCCCTGTGAAGATGAAACTCAAATCTTTCGGGGATGCCAGCAAGAATTCTGCTTGGTAGCTTTAAGGTGCGAACTAAATGTGCGTCTGCAGCGTTGCCGAATTGTCCAAATTCAGCGAGATCACCTCCAGTGCAAAAGTATTGACCACGGCCGCTAACGCGTGCGTTCTTAATCGTCTTATCCAGCGCTACTAGTTGAAACGCATCGTAGAGAGCATCACGCATCTCGGCAGAAAATGCATTGTGGTTTTTAGGGCGATTTAACACGATTGCCAGATCCTCCCCGTGGTGCGTGAGTAAGACTGGTGGCTCATCATGTGAGACTGGAGCTGGCGAAAGATTTGGATGGTTGTCACGATATTGCTCAAGCCATGCAGCGAATTCCCGACCCGATTGTAGCGTCGAGAATGCCAATGATTCTACTGTTAAGGCTTCTTGAATCGACATTTGACTGGTGACTCTCAGCACCTGTACAAGCACTGTTGAACTTATTGGGTAGGCGTTGATTTGGTTAGTCAGTCGGCCAACTTCTGGCACGCTTGAGACGACAACATCGGCAAACGGAGTTAATGCGTTAGTATCTGATGGACTATACCCAATGATAGGCATGGCCTGCTGTTCTAACCAATGGCCTATTTGTTCTGCTTCTAAGGCTGTTGGGCAAGGTGTAGCCAAATCGATCAATAGGTAATGTTGATCGAGTGAATCAGTTTGCCCAAAGTGAAATTCAATCGAGAGTGCCTGCAAGTCATTGAATTCTAAAATGGTATAGTTTTTATCTTCTGCTTCTATGATCATAGAGAGGTACAATAGCGAGAAAAGGGTCTGGCGAATAGGCTTTCTGTCTCGCTGATGCATTCTTGCGTCTAACTCAATCATACAGAATATCTATTATGCTACTGACCAAAATCATATCTTCTTCTGATTGAGGTATACTTCTCGGTTCTTGTCTCTAAATTTAAGGTGACAGGCAAACCAATTTCTCTAAGGACGCACGATAATTACCCCCCCACAAGTGCCATCACCAGTTGAAAAGTCGAGTGCATTCTCAGTATTGAAGATTCCTGAGTTTAGATGGTTGTTTCTCGGCAACGTCGCGTTCTTCTTTGCGATGCAGGGTCAAATATTGACCCGTACAATCCTAGCCTGGGACCTAACTGGTCTTGCGCAATCGCTGGCTTACATTAATCTTGTCGTAGCGGTGCCCATGATCTTCGCGTCTATGATTGGTGGAGCCGTTACCGACAGGGTAGAGCGACGTCAGTTGATCATTATTGGTCAATGTTTGATCACTGGAAATGAAATTTTCATTCTGAGTCTATTGCTACTAGGTCAACTAGAGTTTTGGCATTTGCTCTGCACGGCGTTTGTCGCGGGGTGTGCGTTTCCATTTATCATGCCCGCCCGTATGGCCGTTACGGTTAACGTTGTTGGTCCCGAGCGAATTCAGAGTGCAATGGCAGTTTCTGGTGGAGCGATGAATCTGAGTCGAGTTGCCGGCCCGGCCATGATGGGAATCATCATTTCCCAGTATTCTGTGGTTGCGGCGTATATCGTTTCGACCTTCCTCTATGCCTCTGCTGTTTTTTGTATGTTATTTGTTAAACGGAATACCGCTGTTCAACCCGAGGGTGGCAAGAAGCCACTTTTGGCAGATATAGTTTATGGTTTTCAATATGTTAAGGGTAATAAGCCTGTTCTAGTTTGCCTTCTTTTCGGCTTGGTGCCGATGTTTTTAGCAATGCCTTTCCAAAATTTGCTGGTGATGTTGGTAGAGCAGAATTGGCAGGTGGGTGAAAGCGGGCTTGGTATTTTAATGGGCGCCGGTGGTGTTGGTGGCGTGCTTGGCTCGATTTGGATTGCGAGACGTGGTGACCGTTCCGAACGCCTTCGCTTGATGATAGTGACAGTTATTGGTTTTGCTGTTTTCCTCGCTGTATTTACCCAGACGAGTATCTTTTATCTGGCTTTGCTTCCTTTAATATTCGCTAATCTGTGTGCGAGCGCATTTCAGACAGTGAACAATGCAACAGTTCAGATCTTGGTAGACGATAGCGTGCGAGGCCGGATGAGCAGCTTTATGATGATGTCTTTCGGTTTGACGCCGTTAGGTGTTTTTCCGATGGCTATTGCGGCTGACCATATTGGAGCGGGGAATGCGATTCTGGGGGCCTGCGTGGCTTTGGTTGTGATAACCGCAGGATTTGTGGGTTTCAGTAAGACGCTTAGGACTATTGACGGTACCGTGCGCGTCGCGATGGATAAGGTGCGCCAGAAGTCTGTTCCTGGGTAGCGTGTTTTGTGCCAGATGAGTTCGTTTCGCTGCGAGTACTGCGTGCTTCCTTTCCGTCCGTTAGCTTCGTAGCTAGCGGGTGGAAAGGAACTCTTCACGTCAGGGAAGCACCGAAGCCTAAGCCTGCTTCCACCAGGCAACGCCATGCTCATCTTCTTCCACTGTCAGCATGCGACGATCGAGGGCGCAATGCAGATGAGCAATCGACTCGCCGGTCGCTGGGAAGAAGCTCATGTCTGTAATTTCGCTCTTGAAAATCGCGGGAAACACATCAACCGCACGTTTGGGTGTTTCACAAAGATCGTATAGTTTCTCCAAAGCGACCTCATGCCAGTCAGTCAAAGCTGTTAAGCGTTCGTGCAGACCTTTAAACAAGTTCTCATGGGATGGCAGAACGAGGAGATTTGGTGGTAGTTGCTGGCGAAGGTTATCGCAAGACATTAACCAATCTCTGAGTGGGTTAGCCAGTGGTTCGGCAGGGTTAACACTCACATTCGGTGTGATTGTGGGTAATATCTGGTCCCCGGCAATGATTAACTTTAGCTCAGGGCAGTATAGACAAACATGCTCAGGTGAATGACCGTGGCCTACCACAGCGCGCCATTCTCGACCGCCGATCTCGATATATTGTCCATCTTTGATTCGCCGATAACCCGCGGGTAATGGGGATATATTTGCACCAAACTGGCCGAACCTTTCACGGTAGC
>JBLHWY010000275.1:0-5246 GCA_047629195.1 Candidatus Azotimanducaceae bacterium | reverse complement strand
TCGATGGCGAACATGTTGTTTATGACGGCAATTCTCGTCCTGAAATAGGAATACGGAACGAAGACGTCGAGCGCGCGATGCAGAATGTCAAAGCGTTGAAAGCTAACGGTGCTGATTTCATCAAAATATACGAACTAGTTTCGCCCGAAGTCTTTGCTGCATTAGTCGAACAGGCTAACGCGCTTAATATGCCTATCGCATCTCATGTGCCGCTCGCTATGACAGCATCTACGGCCGGACCTTTTGTGAATTCAATGGAACACTTGAGAAATGTCGAGCTAGATTGCGCAGATAACTACGAGGCATTGCACCAAACTAGGGTGAAGACACTGCAAGAATATGTACCGGGATCAGGTCACGACCTAAGGTCTACTCTTCATAGCTTACAGAGAATTCCGGCGGTAGAAGCCCTCGACGAAACAAGATGTACTGAAGTGTTAAAATCACTCAAATCAACCATTCAGGTTCCAACCCTAAGACTCAACGCACTCGCGCTGATACCAGCGTTTGAGCGCGAGGATTGGCATGAAGCACTGCAAGATATGCTGCCAGAGGTCCAATCAGATTGGCTAGCGCCGCCGTCCTGGTTCGAAGCAGATATCACAAAACGGGAAACCCGCTTTCAGAAATATTCGATTAAAATGGTCGGTCGCATGCACGCCCAGGGGGTGCCGATTGGCGCAGGAACGGACACGCCAATTGGCATGGCAATCCCTGGCTACAGCCTTCATAACGAGCTTGAGTTTCTGGTAAGGGCGGGCCTTTCACCGTTGGAAGCACTGAGATCCGCAACCGTTCGACCCGCGGAATTTC
Organism: Candidatus Azotimanducaceae bacterium; assembly: GCA_047629195.1. GTDB lineage: Bacteria > Pseudomonadota > Gammaproteobacteria > Pseudomonadales > Azotimanducaceae > UBA4582. The sequence continues at coordinate 4,433 of JBLHWY010000275.1, read as the reverse complement.
TCAATCTGGAAACTCAGATGGGTACGATCGAAGTGGGCAAAGTTGCGGATCTGATTTTGCTAACAGCGAACCCGCTTGAAAGCATTTCAAACACGCGGAAAATCAGCCTTGTTATATCAAAAGGCGTACCTGTCGCGAACTAACGCTATACCAAAAACTATACAGCCCTGAGTAAACAGACATGCCGAAACAAATAACACCGCAACAGATCGAACACTATCAACGGGAAGGATATCTTGTGCTGGAAGGGTTCCTATCTGATGCTTGGCTGCAACGCCTGCAGCAGGTAACAACTGCGTTCATCGAACAAAGCCGTGATATAGAGAAATCGAACAGCATCTTTGACCTCGAACCAGACCATACTCACGAGAGCCCTAGACTTCGACGGCTGAACAACCCAACGGATCAACACGAGACCTATTGGGAGTTCTCGTCGCAATCAGAGATAGTCGACATCGCTGAAGATATTCTGGGAGAAAACATTAAGTTTCACCACAGCAAGCTGAATTTTAAGTTCCCACATGGTGGAGAGGAAGTGAAATGGCATCAAGATATTCAGTTTTGGCCACATACCAACTATGACCTGATGACTATTGGCGTTTATCTTGAGGACGTAGTCAAAGGACAAGGTGAAATGGGCTTCATTCCCAAAAGTCACGACGGCCCACTCTATGATCAGTACGAAAAGTCTGATCAGCACGAACAAGATGTCTGGCGAGGGTACATCCAGCCAGAAGACTTACCTAAAGTAGATAGTGAACATGCCGTGTTTCCGACGGGAAAAGCTGGCACTGTCACCATTCACAATTGCAGAACCATCCACGGTTCTTACCCTAATAACTCGCCGCACCAACGTCCGTTGCTACTGCAAACCTACACTGCGGCTGACGCATTTGCCTATACAGACCTTGTTAAGAAGACGAGACATGGCGAACATATTATTCGTGGAAACACTGCTCGTTGGGCACGACACGATCCAAGACCATGCCTTGTGCCACCCATTAAGATGGGCACAATTTTTCAAGCCCAGCAAAAAGAGGTTTAACTAAAACCTACCTTTCGCGGACGGACGCCAACTATTCGGTTGGTTCCGCCGCCTTGGTGTCAAGTAGTCGAACCAGCGCTTGAATATGCTCGGCGGCCTGCTGGCCTAGCGGCGTCAAATACCCACCATCAAGTTGTGAGATCAAGTCTTTAGCGAACAGTCGTTTCCCCGCGCTAATTCTCTCCGGCGAGGCTTCGTGATGGATTTTAATCCCTTCCTGGGAAGTGTTCAGATTGAACATGGTTAGCAATTCTACTTCCTGAAGGAAGTCGGTATCCAAATGCATGGCAAACTCTACTCGCTCTATTGAAGTAGTCAGGCTAACAAGGGAGGCAATAGATGGCTATGGTTATTTAACGGCTAGCCTCTATCCAACTTGTCCATTACAGAACCCTGAGTTACTGTATGGACATTCTCTAAGGTTTTTCACAAAATCGGAGGTTTGACAGTGGTCTCATATCCAGATCTTGATTCAGCATCGAATCAACTTAATGTCCGCGGGAGAAAGGTCTTACCCAACGGGGGTAGCCGCAGCAGTATCCAATCCGCACCGTACACTATCTTCCTCGACGCCTGTCAGGGGAAACACATCATCGATGTCGATGGAAACAAATACATCGACTTTAATAACAACTATACGTCCTTGATTCATGGCCATTGCCATCCAAAAATAGTCGAAGCAGCGACCAAGCAAATCGCGAAGGGGTCCGCCTTCGCATTTGGTAGTGAAATTGAAGTCAAACTAGCAGAACTACTTTGCGACCGAGTGCCGGCATTTGAACAGGTCCGGTTTATGAACTCAGGCACTGAAGCGGTCATGAATGGCATCAAGGCCGCAAGGGCCGCAACCGGTAAAGCAAAGATAGCCAAGTGCGAAAATGCCTATCATGGCTCGTTTGATGCTGCCGAGATAAGCCTCGCAGTAACGCCAACTGACCTCACGAAGGGCGACCCTGTTGCGAAAGCCTATAGCTTCGGGACACCTCAGGGCGTGCTCGATGATATCGTTGTTATCCCTTTCAATGACGTGCCAAATAGCCGTCGAATTCTGGAAGCCCATGGTCCTGAATTGGCTGGTATCTTGTTCGACCCTTTCGGCTCGAACATGGGCCGAGTTCCACCGACACAGGAGTTCATTGATCTATTTGCCGAAATGCGAGCAAAGTTCGGCCTTAAACTCATCGCCGACGAAGTAGTTGCCTTCAGATCTGGCTTCAGGGGTTGTATGGACAAATTCAATGTTCAAGCTGACCTAACCTGTCTGGGCAAAATCATCGGCGGCGGGTTCCCGGTCGGTGCAGTCGCTGGCCCCAAAGATGTCATGTCTGTGTTTGAAAGCGGCATCGATAAAGCGAAGATTCCTCACGGCGGTACTTTCAATGCGAACCCGGTCACTATGGTCGCTGGATTTACAGCGATGGAACTTATGACTGAATCAGAATTCAGCAGAATAAACCATATCGGCAACATGTTTAGAGCAGGCATCGAAGATGTGCTTGCACAGGTGAACGTCACCGCGAACATTCTCGGTCAAGATTCGATTTTTGCACTTGAGATTCTAGAGCCAAAACCGGGTCAAGAATCACAAAAAAGAGGCTCGATGCGGCACCTTGCAGGTCCAGAAGCCGACCTCATTAATAGTGGATACTTTATTTCGGCAGGTATGCACGGCACAATTTCCACGGCGATGGATGAAAATGACGTTCAACCTTTTTGCGATACGCTGCACGGCATCTTAAAAGCTATGTAGTCAGCGGCCTCACATAACCAGGTACCACTATGGCGAACAATCGACTCGATCGAAAGATCGGCCTCTGGGGTGCTGTCTTTCTCCTCATCGGCAATATCGTCGGTGCTTCAATCTTTATTCTGCCTGGACAACTTGCTGGACTTGCAGGGCCCGGTGTTGTCATCGCTTATCTTATCGCTGCGGTACCGGCGATTATCAATTGCATGATCGCGGCGCAAGTTGGCGCAATTCTACCGGTCAGTGCCGCCGGTTACGTTTTCTCAAGCGTTGTATTACATCCATTTCTAGGCTTTCTGAAAGAGTGGGTCGGCATGTTGGGGGTCATGGTTAGCGTACCCCTACTTGGCTACGGCTTTGCAGATTACATGGCGTACTTTCTACCCGGATCTGATCGCCTCACAATCGCGGTAACGCTGGTACTTGGCCTTGTGTTCATTAACCTTGCTGGTATTCACACCAGTATTCGATTGCAAATGGTCTTAGTTGCTATTTTTGTCGTGTCATTACTCAGCTTTGGCATCGGCGGATTGTTTTATATGGACTGGACCCTGCTCACACCCGTCGCGCCCAATGGGCTAGGGTCTATTCTTAACGCAGCAGTTCCTGCTTTTTATTCTTACTCCGGGTTTATCACCATTACTGCGATCGGAGAAGAAATTAAAAACCCGGGCAGAAATATACCTCTCACCCTGGCTATCACCTTCTTTTTTGTCGCAACAATATACACGCTGATAACGCTGGTGCTGCCAGGACTCATCCCCTGGCAACAGCTTGGGAAAATAGTTGCACCTATGACCAGTGCTGCCAAAATATTCTTGCCCGACTGGTTCGCCGTGATGATCACGGTAAGCGCACTACTCGCTGCTGCCACATCTGCTAACGTCGCGCTCATTACTGCTTCGCGTAGTTTCTTCGCGCTGGCACGACACAAAATTTACCCTGAGATACTTAGCAGGCTAAACCCTCGCACCAACGAACCCGTGTTTGCGCTATTGCTGGTTGGTTTATTGACGATTGGCGGTATTGCTCTCAAAGGGAATATTATTCAATACGCGTCGGCAAACGTTATCGGTCTTATGTTTTACGGCATCGTCTGGTCAATAGGCCTTATTCGTCTGCCTAAAGTATTACCCACCCATTACAAGAATGCAGCGTTCAAGCTGAATATTCCCACTATATGGATTGCAGCGACAATCAAGATTACGATCTCCGTTGTGTTTCTCTATATCGGTATCATGAACAACCTAGGTCCGGCGGGAATCTATGCCGTGCTCATCGTGATTGGCGCGATTTATTATTTCTTACGAGAAAACCATCTCAGTAAACAGGGAATATCGCTCAAAGCAATTCTCAGAGATGAGGCTGAACAGAAGTTTTAGGGCTTTCAATCTGCTTTGCAGCGACTGCCAACTTGTTGTACGGGGCTCTAAACTGAATATAGATAAGCACCACAACAATATAGCTAAACACCAGCGCCCACCCGCCTCGATCTATATCCGAGAAGGACAATGCTATCTGACCTAACAAAACGATCACGCCCATTATGCAGATAACACGCAACAGGGGCGCTGGAATCTTCATCGTCGCGCCCGCAAAAACCTTGGGTAGACGTTTCGCTAAAAGAAATGCAGCAACCAG
>JBLHWY010000274.1:0-5250 GCA_047629195.1 Candidatus Azotimanducaceae bacterium | reverse complement strand
AGCTCGTCATCTTCAACAAAATCATCATCTACGGCAGGTTCTTCAACTCGGGCTAAGCCGACAAGATGCTCATCACCGCCCAGATTGATGAGTCTCACGCCTTGGGTATTTCGGCCTTGAACGGACACTTCTTCGGTCCGGGTTCGGACAAGTGTGCCTTGATCACTGATCAACATGACTTCGTCACCAGAGAAAATTTGGATCGCACCGACAACAGCGCCGTTTCTCTCGCTCAATTTCATGCCAATGACACCCTGGCCGCCACGTCCAATGACAGAGTAATCGGATATTGCCGATCGTTTGCCGTAGCCATGCTCGCTGGCAATCAGAACTTCACCGTCAGCATCTGGAATAATAAGGGAAATCACTTGCTGAGTATCTCTGAGCTTAATGCCTCGAACACCTCTTGCTGTTCGACCCATGGCTCTAACATCAGATTCTTTAAATCGAATAACCTTTCCGCTACTGCCGAATAGCATTACATCGGAACCGCCATCTGTAATTGCGGCTCCAATCAACATATTGCCTTCATCCAGCTCAATGGCGATAAGCCCCGAGGTTCTCTGACGAGAAAAATCCATCAAAGGGGTTTTCTTAACCGTGCCATTGGCAGTCGCCATGAAGATAAACTGATCTTCACGATATTCCGAAACAGGCAGCATTGCGGTGATTCGCTCACCTTCTACAAGGGGCAGAATATTTACAACCGGTCGTCCTCTCGCAGCCCTGCTCGCAACTGGAATCTGGAAAACACGCAACCAATAGACTTTGCCTCGGTTGGTAAAACACAAAATCGTGTCATGGGTACTCGCGACCAATAAACGTTCTATGTAGTCTTCGTCTTTCACAGCACTCGCTGAACGTCCGCGACCACCACGACGTTGCGCTTGGTAATCAACCACTGGCTGAGTCTTTGCATATCCGCCATTTGATAAGGTGACGACCATATCCTGTTCTGTAATAAGATCTTCGGTTGTTAAATCTTCCTGACTGCTGATGATTTCCGTTAACCTTTCATCGCCAAATTCGTCACGTAACTCAACTAGCTCATCCCTGATTATTTGGAACAAACGTTCTGGGACTTCCAGAATTTCCATCAAATCAGCAATGGTCTTAATAATCTCTTCGTATTCTTCAAGCAGTCGCTCTTGTTCCAGCCCGGTCAGACGATTCAATCTCATTTCTAGAATCGCGTGGGCTTGTTCAGGACTCAGATGATAAAACCCGTCATCTTTAAAACCGTAAAGGTCATCCAAACCCTCGGGACGTGCGGCGTTTTTACCGGCTCGCTCCAACATCCCCTCAACACTTTCAGAGCGCCAAGGCGTAGAAATCAACTTCGCCCGAGCCTCTTGTACATTTGCTGAAGCTTTAATAAGCGCGATAACAGGGTCAATGTTTGATAACGCAACTGCGAGGCCTTCTAGCAAATGGCCCCTGGTTCGGGCTTTACGCAGAAGAAAAACTGTTCGACGAGTAATGACTTCGCGCCGGTGTAAAATAAATGCCTCAAGGATTTCCTTGAGATTCAAAATCCTCGGTTGGTTATCAACCAGCGCAACCATATTAATACCAAACACGCTTTGCAGCTGAGTTTGTGCATATAGGTTATTCAAGACAATTTCGCCCACTTCACCGCGTCGAAGTTCGAGCACTATTCGAGTATCAGTCGAAGATTCATCTCTTAGTTCAGTAATACCCTCAATCTTTTTGTCTTTCACTAACTCGGCTATTTTTTCGATAAGCCGAGCCCGATTCAACTGGTAAGGAATTTCCTTGATGATAATTGTGTCGCGCTTACTCTTCTCATCACGGATAACTTCACAGCGGGCGCGCACTTGAATACGACCGCGACCCGTACGATAAGCCAAAACGATACCCGCACGACCATTAATGATGGCTCCAGTCGGAAAATCTGGTCCTGTTACGTGTTCCATCAACCCATCAATATCAATTTCGGGGTTATCCATCAATGCGAGACACGCATTAACGACTTCGGTAAGATTGTGCGGGGGAATATTGGTTGCCATACCGACGGCAATACCACTGGAGCCATTGACCAACAAGTTGGGTACTTTCGAAGGAAACACCGTTGGCATCATCAAGGTGCCATCGTAGTTCTCAGTAAAATCCACGGTGTCTTTATCAAGATCAGCCATGAGTTCATGGGCGATCTTCTTCATTCTTATTTCGGTGTATCGCATTGCGGCTGCGTTATCACCATCCAGAGATCCAAAATTACCCTGACCATCAATTAACTGATAGCGCATACTAAAGGATTGCGCCATCCGCACAATCGTGTCGTAAGCTGCAGTGTCGCCGTGAGGGTGATATTTACCAATCACATCGCCGACAATCCGCGCCGACTTCATATAAGGACGATTATAGGCATTATTGAGGTCGTTCATCGCAAACAGCACCCGTCGATGAACGGGTTTTAAGCCGTCCCTGACATCGGGCAGCGCTCGGCCGACAATGACGCTCATGGCATAGTCTAAATACGACTGTTTGAGCTCGTCTTCAATATTTACTGTTGTTATATCGTTGTCAAAATCAGACATGAATCAGGGGGCTTAACCTATCGCAAATCACGTTTGCAGAAGTTAGCGATTCTACCATGGACAGTACCTCATAGACCACTTTTCTGACCAATCAATTGACAATCATGGCTATAATAACAAACAATTTTTTGCCCACGGGAAACACAGATAAAAATGTCGACTATCAGCACCAATTTTATTGTCAGTCCGAGCTGGATATTGCCCGTTGTTCCAACAAATTTGTTACTCGAAAACCACTCCCTGGTGGTCCTAAACAACAAAATCAAATGCATATTACCAACCAGCGCAGCAATCGAACAACATGCCGAACTACCAAACCTTGAACTGCCGAATCAAGTTCTGATGCCTGGCCTTATTAATACTCACGGGCACTCTGCGATGGCACTACTTCGAGGCTATGCCGATGACTACGAACTTAAGACGTGGCTCGGAGAACACATCTGGCCAATTGAAAACAAATTGGTTGATTTCGATTTTGTTTATGACGGAACCACACTTGCCATCGCAGAAATGATCTGTTCCGGAACAACCGCAATTGCGGACAGCTATTTTTTTCCCGACGCCTCGGCAAAAGCATATATAGAGCAGGGATTTAGGGCGCAGGTTGGGTTGCCTATCATTCACTTCGCCAACGCCTGGGCAAAGAGCGAGGAAGAACACATAAGCAAGGGACTCGCTGTCCGCGACGCGCTTAAAAGCCAAAAATTGATCACGCCAGCACTCGCGCCACATTCTCCATACAGCGTAACAAACTCAGGCTTCGACCAAGTTCGTATGTACTCTGAACAATTGGAAATGCCAATCCACCTCCATCTCCACGAAACTGCAGCGGAAATTAGCGACGCGATGGCAGAAACTGGCAGAAGACCCATTCAGCGTATGAGAGAACTCGGCATATTGTCACCCTCTCTGCAAGCCATCCACATGACACAACTCACACAACAGGAAATAGAAGATCTCGCCCAGAGACAGGTCAATATTGCACATTGTCCTATTAGCAATTTGAAGCTGGCCAGCGGGTTCTGTCCAACCAGTAACCTAATTTCTCAACGCGTGAATGTCGCCTTGGGTACGGATAGCTCGGCCAGCAATAACAATCTAGACATGTTTGAAGAGATGAAAGTTGCAGCACTCATGGCCAAGGGAGTTACGAGGGATGCAACAAGCTTGCCGGCGCATCAGGTCATTGAGATGGCAACTATCAATGGCGCACGCCTGCTAGGCCTAGAGGAAGATATAGGCAGCCTTGAGCCAGGAAAATGCGCTGATATGATCTCAGTTGATCTCTCAGCATTGAGGTTTCAACCTATTCATAACCCAATTTCAGATATAGTCTATGCGGCATCGGGGGATCAAGTGAGCAATGTCTGGATCAACGGAAATCAGTTAATGTCCAACCGTGCACTGACGAAGATGGACACCGCACGAATGCTCGCTAATGCAAACCAGTGGCTATCGAAAATAAGCGCATAGACCGACGCTCTTGGCCCAAGTCGGAATCATTGCCCATAATTATTGCCCTGAAGCTTTGTCCTGCAGCTTACGAGTGTGAGAAGATCACACTTTGCCAAACACAGCGAATTGAGCAGTCACATGAGCCACGATCAAACCGATTCAACCGCCAACTGGGATGAAAGCGAACTACACAAGTTCGATGATCTCGCGCGCAAATGGTGGGACACTAATAGCGAATTCAAACCGCTACATGCAATAAATCCCTTACGAGTCGGCTATATTGAAGACAGGGTTGAGCTGAACGAAAAGCGGGTTCTAGACGTGGGCTGCGGCGGAGGAATCCTAAGCGAGTCATTAGCTGCAGCGGGCGCCAATGTGACAGCTATAGACATGGCCCCCCGGGCATTGCAGGTCGCAAAACTACACCTGCACGAATCTAATCTTCATGTTGACTACCAGTTAACGTCTATTGAAAACTTTCATCAGCAAACCGAACAGGATAACGCTGAAAAGTTTGATGTGATTACTTGCCTCGAAATGCTGGAACATGTACCTGACCCGCATTCGATTATAAAAACTTGTAGAAAATTGCTAAAACCCGGTGGGCACCTGTTTCTTTCAACAATCAATCGCAACCCGAAGGCATATGCACTCGCCGTTATTGGGGCAGAATATATTCTCAAATTGCTCGCGCGCGGCACCCATGACTATGACAAATTCATTAAACCGTCAGAGCTCAGTCGCTGGTTGCGCGAAGAAGACTTTTTGTTGCAGGATCTCACAGGGATGACCTATAACCCCTTGACTGGTATCTACAAACTAGGACGTGATACCGATGTTAATTATATTGCTCACGCAGTAACCGGCTAGCTAACTAGACTTAACCTAGCGCAATCTTCTCCCAGCAGAAAATATGGCTATGAGCCAACCGACAACTTCCGCGTACATTTCTAGCTCTGCCAATATGACGATGCTTCTATTGGTCACGATTGATCTAATCGGCATCATTGTCATGTTCAACCTAAACCACTGGATGATCACCGGCGCGCTTGCGGCAGACCTGCTAATAACCTGGAAGCTGACCCTGATCGCAGGCTTTATCTTCTTGTATTACTATCTGATGGACTTGTACACCTTCGACTCGCCCCTCAGTCAACTCGGAATGCTGGAGCGTTCATTTATCGCCACCGTACTGACTGGCATCACCGTCGCTTTGACCGTGTATATCTTGGGG
>JBLHWY010000273.1:0-5280 GCA_047629195.1 Candidatus Azotimanducaceae bacterium | reverse complement strand
CAACAGTCAATACGGCTTATCTTTCGATTTTGCTCGGTGCGATATTGTTGTCTTACTCGTCTCTTAACGTGATTGGGCTTCAATTTTGTATTCCACCACGCCATGAAAAATGGATGGGATTAATCATAGGTGCAGCTAACGGTATCTGTACTGGAATGGCCGGTTCTTTATCTATGCCCGGGGTTTTGTATCTGCAGTCAATAGGCCTACCGAGAGACATGCTGGTCCAGGCGATGGGAATATTGTTTTTGCTATCGACCATTGGTTTGGCAATAGCGCTACAGAACAACAACTTGTTATCGTCAGAGCTAATGACTATTTCAACCTTTGCGGTTATTCCATCACTTGTTGGAATGGCTATCGGTCAGCGGATAAGAAAACTGCTATCAGAACAAAAATTTAGACTGGTTGTTTCGATTGCGATATTTCTTCTCGGCATATTCATTATCTTGAAGGCTTCTTTGTCAATGCATTGAGGCCTCTCAGAGTTTAGCACTGGCCTGACAAGTCCTCACTTTTCACGCTCCTATTTAGATGGGCCCAATGATTGGTCTACTATTTTCAACGGCATTAAGCTAGGGCGGACCATTGTCGTGACATAGATACCGCTCTCTCAAACATTTTCATTGAAGTACGATTACCAGGTTCGGGGTGGACAGAGCCGAACTGGGAAACAGTTTGTAATTCAAACCCTGGAAAGTCAGCGGCGAGTTGGATCGTACCCAGTCCAGTTAGCTCTGGCATACTAGCTGGGCGAACTTTACACTTCGTTACATTCGCTAGAAACTGCACAAAATAGGGGTTTTTACTCATCCCACCATCGATAAACAGGTCGTTATTCATTGGAACGCAACTATGCATAGCGTTAACAACTTCAGCCGCCCTGAACGCCACTCCTTCCAATATTGACTGAACTAGCTGTTCAGGTTTATGGCTCAGTGAAAGGCCAGCCCAAACGCCCCGTGCACGCGAATCCCAATAAGGACAGCCGAGGCCAGACAACGCTGGTACGAATACAAGCCCACTCTCGACTGCTGACGGAGTATCGAACGCATTGATCGTCATAAAGTCGTCAAACAACCCAAGAGAACGCGCCCAGTTGATTGCAGCACTAGCCGTATAGACGCCACCATCCAAAGCAAATACCGGTTTTTGTCCAAATCTCTGCCAGGCAACCGTCGGTAGGAGACCGAGTGCTGGGTTATTTATAATTTTATCGCCAGTTACCATAAGAGCAAACGCACCGGTTCCAAATGTGATTTTGGCTTCCCCTTTGTTGCGGCACCCAAATCCATATAATGCCGCTTGCTGATCTACCACACTCGCAGTAATCGGGGTATCGCCATAATCAGTGGACATCACTCCAAAATCGCCGGTGGTTGGCACAATCTCGGGTAAGACTTCTGGTGGCACACCAAATATTTGGCACAGGGTTTCGTCCCACGCCTGATGTTTCAAATTCATTAGAGATGTCCGACTGGCGGTACTGACATCTGTTATAAATCGTCCGGTGAGTCGATCAAGGAAAAATGCATCTGTCGTGCCAAGCCGAAGCGTTCCGTGAGCCAGCGCGTTTTTTACCGCTGGAATATGGGTTAAAAGCCAGGCAAGCTTGCTCGCTGAAAAATAAGGGTCGAGTGGCAATCCAGCTCGAGCAAGAGTTTCATCCTCAAGTCCCTCAGATCGTAATCGTTCAATTTCATTGATAGTGCGGTTATCCTGCCAAACGATCACAGGCGACAATGCTTGTTTGGTCTGGGCGTCCCAGGCCAAACAGCTTTCACCTTGATTGTCGATTCCGATGGCATCTACTTTACCAGCAGCATTAACGCATTGCTGTATATTGGCGACAAGTTGTTCGGGATCGTGTTCGACCCAGCCTTCATGGGGATAAAACTGCTGATGATGAATTGAATGAACCACCTCGAGTTTCCCATCAGTGTTTACGATCAATGCTCGAGTGCTTGTGGTGCCCTGGTCAATACCGGCTATTCGCATATCTCTGCCTTTAACTAATAGAAAATTCAATCAGTTGATCTGTCTTACTTTGTAAAAACACATCCAATGGCATCAAAATTCGACGCATAGGTCTCGAATCAATGCGACCTTTCCAGATACTTTTGCCGCCGACTACTGCCTCGAGGAAGCCCTTTGCAGGCTTGCCTAATTCAACCTGCATCTGGGTCATACCTCGCGGACGCTCTGATAGAGTCAGACGTTGAGGTACAACAAATGCGATGGCTTGATCGGTGATTTTGAACTGAACCGACCCTGATATATCGTATTGTGGCCCAGATAGTTCCTGAGCGATCCGCTTTGCAGTTTTGACACCTTCCTGCCAACACCAGGATGAAGTTTCCGCCGGACCTAACAGATTACCCGTGCTGTAATAGGTGGGATCCGTGCATTGACCAAACTGGTCAATAACGGGGCCTCCCGATCTAGGATCAACTTCCAGGTGGCTCATTCGCAAAAGGGCCGACTCTGGCCTGAACCTTCCTGAGATAATAATGCCGTCTGTTTCAATATTTTTCAGGTTGCTTGAAGCGTCGGTGAATTCTATTGCTTCAACTCTTTCACTGCCGATAATTTTTGGAGACCTGACACCTGCAAATAGAGGCACTCCTTTAAGAGTCAGGTAGGGCTGAACGACCCGGCGAGCGACAATCCGATCATTTTCCTCAACCATAGCAACAGGATTGATTCCCAGATGTCGGCAAGTGCTAATGGCCGAGAAAGATACCAACTCCGAACCGAAAATGACCGGGTGCCGGAAAGGACGAATCCCCTGTAGATAAACCATGGATTGCAAAGCCCCTGTTGTAATGACACCCAACGGCCTGTCACCACCAATAAATCGTTGAGCTCGGCTACTTTCACGTACCCCAGTAGAAAGAACGACACGCTTAGCCTGCAATTGTGACTGGCCAGAGCGTGTAGCAAAACTCAGTTTTCCATTTGGGTGAAGGGCCGTCACCGAAGTTTCAGTAAAAATCCTGACGCCAAGTTTGGCCGCCGTTTCAACATTCTTTTTTGCATAGTCAGGTCCTTTTAGGAGCTTTCCATATTCCCAAATACCAAACGGATAATGTCCACAGTGGCGGGGTATTCCCCCCGCATTTTTTTCTCGCTCTAGCACTACAACGTTGTCTATCCCTTGCCGTCTTAATTCTGCCGCAAGGGCCAGACCAGCAGTCCCACCACCGACAATGGCTACTGAGCATGATTCAGGTAGTCCGGCGTTATTGTTCATTATTCGCCAAGGCTATAGGCGTACTAAAGAAATCCTCCGTCATTTTTGCGATCTCAGCCATACAGTAAAAACCTTGGCAGCGTCCCATACAGACACGCGTCCTACGCTTTAATCCCTGAAGCGTTGCGGGTGCCATTGGCCCTCGCAGAACATTTTCAATTTCTCGCCGGGTTACCAGCTCACAATGGCATACAATGCCACCATTGTCGGGGGTTTGCCAATCTCGCTCATGGTATTCAGACAGGCGATCAGGAGCTGGAATGACTGGATTCTCAATTGTAGAGCCTTGCAAACTGTCACCAACAATAAGCTCTGAAACGTAGCTCGCAATACCAAGTGATGCACTCAAACCTGTCGAGCGAATGCCGCCAACACTGACATAGTTTCGATCCTGAAAATGACGGATTTGATAATCTTGAAATTCTGTTGCTGGTCGTAAACCAGCATAAGCTGTAGTCACTTCGCAATTTTTCAGTTCAGGGATAATATCTATACCCTTAGCAACGAGTTCCTTCAATGTGTCGGCATTCGTCGATGCATCAGTTTTACTGTTCTGGGCTTCGGCCGTTGGGCCAACCAATAAGTTACCAAAGACTGTCCGACAAACCACTACGCCCTTAGTAGTTTTGGCCGGTACCGGCAGTATGATAGACGTTACGAAACCAGATGCGGCTTTATCGAATACGACGAATTGACCTTTCCTGGGGGTCACGGTAAACAAGCTTTCTTCGATCAATCGATGATTGACCAAATCGCCATACAATCCAGCACAGTTGATGACGTAGGTCGCTCGAACGTCGCTCTGACTGGTTTCAAGCTGCCAGGTGTTACCATCAAACTTACCTGAAATAACTTCAGTTTTACGCTGTAGTTGAGCGCCATTTCCCAGTGCCTGCAACAGGTAGGCGTGAGCCGTAGCCCAGGGATCAACCAGACATTCACCCGGAACCTCAAAGCCGTCGAACACCTGATTGGACAAATATGGTTCGCGCTTCAGAATTTCGTCTTTGCCAAGCATGCGGACGTTATTTACGCCATTCTTATTGGCCTTCTCAATCAACATTTCAAGCTTTTCCTGCTGCTCTCTGGACCAGGCCAAAACCAGTGCCCCGGTTTTCAGAATTGGCAAACCGAGATCTTGAAAAATGTCTAGAAATTCCCGATAACCCCGCGCAATGCAGGCTTGTTCGAGTGAATCTGGTGGCGCATCAAAGCCTGTGTGAAGAATGGCGCTATTGCCTTTAGATGCCCCATCCAGTACGTCACTGGCCTTTTCCAGCACAATAACCTTGGCGCCATCCAGCGTGAGACGTCGGGCCATCGCGCAACCCACAACACCAGCGCCGACAATCGCGACATCATAATCAATCTCGGGGATCTTCTTGTTAAATGAGTGATCAGCCATGTACTGGTCCAAATCTACATTTTCCTCAAAGTCAGTGATAATAAGTTAATTGGTAGTCAGTAACCAAAGATGTCATCGACTCCGCATCCGCACAGAGGCGTATGCATTTTGCATTGTATTAAAAACGATCGTCTGCAAGAAAATTTAAACATTAATAAATATACGTAAATAACCTTTCAATAGCCCACTATTAAACCGTCAGTTTAACTCTGATATCCAGCCAGCTGTGACGAGCTTTTAAGGAAATCAAATTAATTCTCAAAATAAATTAAGTCAGCAGTTAAGGTAGAACTTGCTAAGCTCCACCTTACTGTTGTTATAAAGGTTTATGAATAACGATACGGCACACCTGCCTTCTCCATCACTTCGTTATACTCTTTGAATATCTTGACAACCCGAGCGGCACGTTTATTTTTAGATGCAAGTTCGTCCCAGAATTCATTAGCGTCATTGACAACGGTGTCCCACTCTTCCTTCGGTATTGTTGTCAGCTCAAGTTTATCGCCGTTCACACGAAGATCGGCCTCACCGCCCCAATACCAAACTTGTCGGTAATAGTGAGACTGATCCATTGTAATTTTGAATAACTCCTGTAGGTGTGGAGGCACCTTAGCCCAGCTGT
>JBLHWY010000272.1:0-5366 GCA_047629195.1 Candidatus Azotimanducaceae bacterium | reverse complement strand
AATTCCTGCATGACGAATTTAGGCAGATGTTTACTCTGACGCGCTAACGCTGCCTGAAATTGCGGCCAATGCTGCTCAATAATCTGATACAGCCGTGATGCCTCAGGCCGGTGACGCTCATATTTCACCTCAGGCTTTGACCATTGGCGGAACGCTTCATAGTGTCTACTGAACTAGTGCAACTCAGTCATCAATTGGGTCCCTGTGTGCTACAGCGCGTCTCAATCTCTAGCTTGATACTCTGGCCCATTTCTAACTGAAAATAGCGCCTCACACAATCCGGACCCACCTACTCAAAATTCGATACGATTACAAAACTTCATACAGGTCGTAAACCGCCTTGCCGCCACCGAATTCTCGAATGCTACCAACACAAACAATGTCGTTTAGCCAAAGGTAATCTGGGGCTGCCGTTTCGAAATAGGGTGTACTACGAAAATACATCTCGTCACCAGGGATACTCTCACCTCTGGCGATGCGCTCGCTCAGTTCAGGACTACCCTTGAGAAGGCCAGTGTAATAACAATAGATGATGTCACCAGCCTCAGTTGCCAGTAACAGACGTACATCCAGCTTCCAGTTGCCGTTGGACTGTATCCGTATCCAGTCACCGCTAGGTTGGATCACCGTCGCGTGAACCCGCGGCCCTTTTAGTTCGGCGCCACCGACATTGAATATCAACAACCCTTCACCCACTGGGGTTGGTTGATCGATGTCGCCTGTCAATGAAGCAAGCCATTGGGTTTTCAATTCTGGTGCACTCATCTTGATCTCCTATTTGAAAGTTATTGGGTAGCTGCCAAGCACCCTGAAAAATGACGGTGACCAGGTCGCTTCACCCGGTTCTATCCGCACGTTTTTAGTTGCTTCAGCAAATTGACTTATAGCGACTCGTCCTTCTACTTTAGCCAGCATATTGCCAAGGCAAAAATGGCTGCCTCCGCCGAAACTCAGGTGCGCGACATCTTGACGGTCAATCTGAAATCGGTCGGGGTCATTGAACTGGCGCGGATCTCTGTTGGCGCAAGCAAGCATTTGCCAGACCACTGCGTCAGCCGGTATCAGCACATCGTCAATTTGATAAGGCTCGCGAAGAACACGCCAATTGAACAGGATCGGCGTGTCATATCTCAAACACTCTTCAATGCAATTATTAGTTAAGTCTGGTCGTTCACGCAGCAATGCCAACTGGTCAGGATGTTCAACAAGCGCGCGGGTACCGTTACCAATGAGTCCAATGGTCGTTTCGAATCCAGCCACAATGATGCCAATGGCCTGAACCACAATTTCACCATCAAGCATCCTGTCACCACCTTCCTCTGCCCGGATGAGCTCGCTAATCAAGTCATCTTTTAGATCTTTACGGCGTGCTTTTACCATGACATCAAAGTAGTCGGCCATGTCATTACCCGCTTGAACGAGAGAGGCGATAATTTCCGCCGGCAGGAACTTGGCAAAAAACGCGTTGGTTCGCGCGGCTGTCCACCGAGAGAAGAGCTCCCGGTCTTCGTCCGGTACGCCCATGATTCGGCAAACAATTTGCGAGGGTACAAGATGCGCAAGATCTTCTATCACATCCATTCCCCCTTGCTGCAGAGCTCTCAGCATCGTTTTTTCGACAATATCAACCGCTGCTACTTCAAAGCGCCTGACCACGCGGTTGTTGAAAGATTTATAAAGAAGCTTGCGTAGACGCAGGTGCGCATCATCATCCAGATTCAATACAAAATCCCGAAAGCTGCCTCGCTCATCTAATGGATGAAAATTAGGTGACTCGCCATTGGCGAGGGTCATACTGGTATTCGCATCTTTAAACACGTTTTTAATGTCATCGAAACGAGTCACTCGATAGGTACCTACGGGTGTCAGATTCACAACTGCATTTTCGCGCAAATGATTTAACGCTGGATACGGGTCCTCTCTAAAGGACGGTTCGAATGGGTCAGCGCCGGCCCAGGTGGATTCTAACTCTCGGATTGATTTGGTCATAAAATCTCCTAGGTTATTGAGCTGTCCAGCCGCCGTCGATTGGCATAGCTGCACCAGTCACGAAACTCGACTCTGCTGACAACAGCCAGGCAACGGCTTTTGCAATCTCATCCGGGTTGCCGATCCGACCCATGGGCGCCATACCCGCTAAAGCCGTCTCGTCGATACCTGCTTGCGCCAGGTGCTCCAGAATTGGGGTTCTCACAGCACCGGGACAAACCGCATTTATGCGAACGCCAACGTCTGCATATTCGACCGCTGCTGTTTTGGTGAGTCCAATCACGCCATGTTTCGAGGCTACATACGCACTCTGACCTGCAAGAGCCACCAGACCGGCGACAGACGCGTTGTTAACAATCACACCGCCGTGTTCACGAAAGTGCAAAAGTTCGTGTTTCATGCACAACCAAACGCCCTTCAAATCGACAGCGAGTACAGCGTCGAAATCTGCCTCGCTCATATCAGCCAAAGGGCGCGTTGCCGCGCCAATACCAGCGTTGTTGAACGCGCCGTGCAACGCACCAAACGCAGCCAGAGTATCTACCATAGCGGTTTCGACCTGTTTCGCATTGGTTACATCAACCGTAAAGCCATGACACCGTTGCCCAGAAGCATCGAGATTTTTGACTGCTGCTCCGACCTCGATAGCATCAATGTCCCACAAGACCACCCTCGCACCAGACAGTAACAGGTGTTCGCAAGTTGCGAGGCCGATGCCGGATGCACCACCGGTGACCAAAATAACTTTATTCGATAGCATCAATTCCAGCTCCGCAGGGTGGGTAACACGCCAGACGCAAATCTCTGTAAGCTTTGTGTCGCCTGTTCCACGTTCAATCCCCCAAAGCGTGTGGCGACATTAAGTTCGAAGTCTCCAAGCACAGTACGACGTGCCGCTAAGCGCTCGACAATCTGCTCCGCTGTCCCACAACATTGCACTGAAACATAGTCTGCACAGGCCTGGTCTTTACCCGATGCTTGCAATGCCGCTGCCTGCGATTGATAGCTCTGGTAGCCCTTGGGAAAGTGGTCGCCTAACAACTCGTAGTGGTTCATAACACTGACGAAGTAATTGGCGATCGCGGGTTCTCCAAATTCCTCTGCTGCAGCCTCTGAATCAGCACAGTACATGAAATCACAGACACGGGGTGCCGGTGGTTCGCCGTCGTGATTTTGATTGTAGCTGTCTCGATAGGCAGCAATGGCTTCTGCCAGCGCTTCATCAGAACGATTAGAAAAGAGCAAGACTTGCGCGCCAATTCGGCCCGCTGCGACGACAGAATCTGGCGACATACCGACTGCGTAGATGCGGTCCTTAAAGGACTTTAAAGGTTTGGGTCGAATTTCTGTCGCCACCTGACGATAGTGCCCAGAATCCGATCGATCCATATGACCCGATTCCAATGCCGCTAGAATCATTGGAGCTGCTTCGTCGAACCGCTCCCGGGACTCTGCCATGTCGACACCCATCCCCTCGTACTCGCAACGGGCAAGGCCTCGACCCATGCCAAAGACTGTCCGCCCACCACACAAGTGATCTAGTAGGGACAGTTTTTCCGCGACACGCACGGGTTGATTCCAAGGTAATATCACCGCACCTGTCGCAAGTTTAATCCGAGAAGTTCGCGCCGCCATATAGCTGAGATACTGCGTGTTGTCAGGCAACGCCGCATAATCTGTGAAATGATGTTCCACGGGCCAAAGCTCATCAAAGCCTAGCTCTTCGGCCAACAAACCCAACGCTATTTCTTCTTGCACCATCTGCCCATCTGAAACTTCTCGCCCATGGTTTTGAAATACCTGTTGCAAGCCAACTTTCATATGTGTCTCCATTTCAAAATTAGAGGGTTTCCTCTAATAGAGGGTTTACTCTATACTCGCTTAATCAAGATGACAACCCCGATAATCAAGAAAAAGAGGAACCCGGTGGGAAACAGAGACAGGATTGTTGATGCGGCTATTGAGCTGATGAATAAAAACGGCTGCGTGGTTGGAACAACGCAACTAGTAGAGCACCTCTCCATTAGCCCCGGCAACCTCTACTACCATTTCCGCAACCGCGAAGAAATACTAGCTGAGGTTCTCTCTCGGTTGACGTCTGATCTGGATGCGGTACTAAAGGTTAAGCCGTACGAAACACCGATTGCCTCTTGGCTCGCATCGATTTTCATTGGTGGCGCTCAAGTTCTTCGCCAGTACCGATTTTTCTTTTCATCGTCGCTGGAGTTGGTTATGAACGACGAGCGGCTTGCCGACCAATATCGGCATTTTACAGCCCGAGGAATTAAGCAGGTCGATGCTATCCTCAAGCGGGTACTGGCCAATGCAGCGGGACAGCTCCGGCTCACGGCTGCCGAGCGAGGTCGGCTTGCTGAAAACATGTGGGTGCTTTGGACCAGCTGGCCAAGATATATCGAAATCGTTGCAGGCGCAGGCAACGTAGAAAAAGAAATCTTGCGGAATCATGAATATCTTGAATTTTTGTTAAAGCCCTATTTAGACCCTAAATTCTTCAAGGCAGTAGTAACCCACGTCAGAAAGCTGCAACGACTGGATAATCAAACTTGGGGGGTGATGAGGTAGTAGATAATAAGCACTCACCAGGTCAGCCAATCACCACAAACAACTTGGTAGCGTTTAACCACTACTCGTCATACAGCCCCGCTCTTTCATCAAAAGAAACTCAGGACATCCATTATTTGGCCTGATGCTTACAGTCCTAGCATCCATTCACTTGCGCTCAGAGATGCGTCATTTCGTTTCTAGATTAAATGGTTTGTAAGTCATCAGACCAATTTTATGTGGGTTATAGCGAGTTGAAGGATGTGCTGATTTTTCTTTCTTGTTTTTCGCTCAGTTTTGATTGCTAGTAAACGCATGAGTCTATACACGCTATACGGCACCGAACTAAGCTACTACACGGGTAAAGTGCGCGCGTATCTAGACTGGAAAGGCATTGCGTACGAGGAGGTTCTGCCGAGTAGTGAGGTTTTTAAGTCGATTCTGCTGCCAAATATTGGTCGCGGAATAATTCCCGTTGTAAAGACGCCGAGCGGAGAATTCATACAAGACTCTACTGAGATTATCCATACGATCGAGCAACAACACCCAGAACGACCCATGATGCCAGCAGGCCCGGTGCAGCAATTTGCAAGTCTGCTGCTCGATCTATTTGCAGATGAATGGCTCAATATACCCGCGCTACATTATCGTTGGGCTTACAATGCAGATTGGGCCTATTTGCAGTTTGGTAAAACCTCGATACCCGAAGCAACTGAGCAAGAGCAGTTCGAGCTCGGTCGCAAGAATGCTCAGTTCTTTTTTCGCTGGCCCGTTATGCTTGGCGTGACTGAAGACACCGTGTCTGAAGTTGAAAG
>JBLHWY010000271.1:0-5464 GCA_047629195.1 Candidatus Azotimanducaceae bacterium | reverse complement strand
CACCGCCTTAATCCTGCCAGCGGTTATGTTCATCAGCGGGTATACACCGACAATCGCAGCATTGATGAAACCTTGAGTCCAGAGGACCGCGATGTGGTTTTGGTTCCGGAAGGTTATCACCCGGTGGGCGTGCCCCATGGTTACACCAGTTATTATCTTAACGTTATGGCCGGACCTGTTCGGGAATGGCATTTTCACAATGATCCAGCGCATGAATGGATCATGACTCAATCGGAATAGAAAACAATGAATTTAAAATTTGGAATGTCACCCATTTCATGGAGCAATGACGATTTGCCTCAGTTAGGTGGGGATACACCACTAGAGACCTGTTTACTGGAAACTCGTAAAGCGGGTTACTCCGGTACCGAGATGGGTGGGAAATTTCCGCGCGATCAGTCGTCGCTTGCCAAGGTGTTAGCTGAGCACGATTTAAAACATGCATCTGGCTGGTTCTCTGGAACCTTGCTGGGTAACTCAGTCGAGACAGAACTTGAGAGAATCAAACCACAGCTTGAATTATTTGCCGCGCTAAGTGCCCCGGTCATCGTTTACGGTGAAACATGGCAGACGGTTCAAAACCGACAGGATAAGCCACTTAATAATAAACCAATGCTTGCCGACAGTGATTTCCCTGCCTATGGCGAGCGCCTGACCGAAGTCGCTGAATATTGTAAAAGCCAAGGCGTGCCAATGGCCTACCACCACCACATGGGCACTGGTGTAGAAACTGAGCGAGAGTTGGATATGGCAATGGACAATACCGGTGATGCTGTCGGCCTTTTGCTGGATACTGGTCACTTGCTTTTTGCCGGTGGCGATATTCTTCGAGTCATCGAAAATCACGGTCATCGTATCAATCATTTTCACGCCAAGGATATTCGTGCCGACATACTAAAAACAGTCGACAGGAATAAGGACTCCTTTCTTGAGTGCGTGCTTCGTGGCGTGTTCACAGTACCAGGGGACGGCATGATCGATTATGGCGCCATCATGCAAGCCCTCGCTGATAAACAATATGAAGGTTGGGTGATTGTCGAGGCTGAGCAGGACCCCGCTCAGGCAGACCCTTATGAGTACGCCTGTATTGGTTATAAGGCACTTGAAATCGCAGCAGTTAATGCTGGTTATAGCATCATACGTTAGGAGCTGAGATGATAAATTTTGCATTGTTAGGTGCTGGGCGCATAGGCTCTATTCATGGTGGGAATGTTTTGCGTCACAGCGGTGCTAAACTTAAAGCACTGTATGACCCTTTTTCGGAAAATGCGGATAGGCTCAGTGCAGAGTTAAACTGTGATCAATTATATCCAGAGCAGATATTTTCCGATCCTGAAATAGATGCTGTGTTGATTTGTTCCGCGACCAATACCCACGCTGATCTAATCGAACAGGCGGTCGCCAGTGGCAAGCATGTATTCTGCGAAAAGCCTATCGACTTGTCACTGTCACGGGTACGTGAGTGTTGTGCAAATGTTGCCGAAACTGACCGAAAGGCGCTAGTTGCCTTTAACCGTCGATTCGACCCCAATTTCCAACTGCTAAAACAGCAATGCGACCAAGGTATCGTAGGGGATGTGGAAATGGTTAGCATTATCTCAAAAGACCCATCGCCGCCACCAGTTGATTACATCAAGGTCAGTGGTGGCCTGTTTCGCGATATGACGATTCATGATTTTGATATGGCACGTTTTCTACTGTCGGAGGAAATCACCGAAGTGAGTGCACAAGCTTCTTGTTTAGTTGACCCAGAGATTGGCAAGGCAGGCGATATTGATAGTGCAATGATTACGTTAAAGACGGCGAGTGGAAAACTTGTTCAAATAGTGAATAGTCGTCGAGCGAGTTATGGCTATGACCAACGCATCGAAATACATGGCTCAAAAGGAATGCTTGAAGCCAGAAACGTCAATGAGAGTACCGTCACCAGTCACACTGAGACCGGTGTCAATGGACCCAAGCCGCTTTATTTTTTCCTTGAACGCTATGAGGCAGCGTACCGCTCTGAACTAGATACTTTTATCCGTTCGCTTACTGACGAGACGGTAAGCTATCCTTCGATGCAAGACGGTTTGCAAGCCCTACTGATCGCCGAAGCCGCCATGCTGTCTTACCAGCAAGGTAGCAGTGTAAAGGTATCTGAAATCGGTTAAATGCAGTTTCAGTAAAACTATAAATGAAACCAAAAAGCGCGGTTCAAGCATGAGTGAAATAGGAATAGGCGTTATCGGTGGCGGATATATGGGCAAGGCCCATTCCGTGGCCATGGCAGCGGTGGGAGCCGTATTTGGAACGACTCTACGACCTCGGCTGGAGATGATTGCCGCCACCAGTACTGAATCGGCTGAACGCTATCGGCAATCCTATGGGTTTAAACGAGCCACGAATGACTGGCGTATATTAGTTGATGACGATCTTGTTGAGGCAGTGATTATCGCTTCGCCACAGACTACCCATCGTGAAATTGCAGAGCGAGCACTGGCTGCCGGGAAGCCGGTCATGTGCGAAAAACCAATGGGTGCCTCAATGGCAGATTCATTGGCAATGGTAGAGGCCGCAGAGGTTTCAGGCGTCGCCAACATGGTTGCCTACAACTATATCCGCACGCCAGCTTCACAGTTTGCCCGTCAGTTAATTGCCAATGATCAAATTGGGACGCTAACCTGGTTTCGAGGAGAGCATACTGAAGACTTTGATGCCGACCCCAATTATCCAGCGAACTGGCGTAATTTTGGCGATGCCAATGGTTGTCTTGGCGACCTTGCCCCTCATCCAGTTAATGCCATGTTGGCACTAATCGGGCCCATACGAGAATTGAATGCTGAAATTGAAACGGTGCACAAACAGCGAGGTGGTGTCGACGTGAGTAATGATGACCAGCTACAGGTAATGTGTCGTTTTGAAAATGGGGTAATGGGACATTTGTTTGCATCGCGTACCGCTACCGGTCGCAAAATGGGCTATGCCTATGAAATAACCGGCACCAAAGGCGCGATACGTTTTGACCAGGAAGACCAGAATTCAATATGGTTATACCGGGCTGAAGGCCCAGAGCAGGAGCGGGGATTCAAAAAAATCCTGGTCGGCCCAACGCATCCGGACTATGTTAATTTTTGTCTCGGCCCGGGCCACGGTACCGGCTACCAGGACCAAATCATAATTGAAGCACGCGACTTCCTTAAAGCAATCGAAACTGAAGAACCTGTTTGGCCAACATTTCGAGATGGGCTTGCAGTGGCAGAAGTAATTAGCGCAATTCGTAGGTCCAGTGATTCTCGACGTTGGGTTGACGTCTAAACAAATACTGAGCATATCAAAAGATGACCCGATCCATTTTTTATGATGATAGTCATTGCGACATAGGGCAATTCCGTACCCATATTCGACAGCAGCTCCAGCACGACGACGTGCCTTATGCCGATGAGATAAAGTGCAACATACCGTTATACAAAACCTCAGACCTGCTCTGTGAGTTATCAGGTGTGGGCAGGCAATCTATTCTTGAGGAATGGGCAAACGTCCTTGATAGTGGGCCTGGTGTTCTAGTATTAAGTGGGCTTGTCGATGATATGGATGTCATCGATGAAGCAAACGCTGTTTTTGATGGAATTATGAAGCAAGAAAAACATGTGGTCCAGGGGCAGGGGGATCACTTTGCAGCGACGGGCAGCAATACTCGAATCTGGAATTCAACGCAGAAATTGTGCTTGGCCAACCCAGAGTTATTTGTCCGATATTTTGGTAATACTACTCTTTCAGCAATATGTGAGGCCTGGCTCGGCCCTGGTTACCAAATGACGTCTCAGGTTAACGTCGTTCATCCTGGTGGGAAGGCTCAGCAAGCTCACCGAGATTATCATTTAGGCTTCCTGCCCTCGACGGTATTACAGCAGTACCCTTCGCATATTCATGCCATCTCTCCTGCACTAACGCTACAAGGCGCAATCGCGCATTGCGAGATGCCTCTCGAAAGCGGTCCAACCAAATTACTACCTTTTTCGCAGTCGTTCGGCCCAGGATTTCTCGCAGTAAATAACGTCGATTTTCGCGACTCGTTTGAACAACACTGCGTCCAACTACCACTCAAGAAAGGTGATGGGCTATTTTTTAATCCGGCTCTATTTCATGCTGCTGGCGACAACAAAAGTGAGTCGATAGATAGAATGGCGAATCTATTGCAAATCTCTTCTGCATTCGGGCGATCATTAGAGAGTTTGGACAGAACGACAATGACGCTGGCTCTTTACCCTGCGTTGCTACGGCTCAAAAACCAGTTGGATAGCAATCGATTAGATGCTGCAATTGCTGCATGTGCCGAAGGTTACCCATTCCCCACCAACCTTGATACTGACTCACCAGTTAATGGTATGGCAGGGGAAAGTCAGGCTGAACTCGTGCGCCGAGCCATCCAGGATAATTTGTCCATGGCTAGATTTGAAGAGGTTCTACTTTCAGTAGACCTCCGTAGACGGCCCTAGCATAAAGCTCAGCTATCTGTGAGATTGGGATTCAATCTCAGATAGCCAATCCCAATTCCCTTATTTAACAACCTTCATATGATTCCAGAAAAAGTAAAATTAGTTTTAGATCAACACAATCTTAAAGCCCTGGAGTTCGAATCTGGGAGCACGCCTACCTCTGAAATGGCCGCGGAAAAAATTGGCTGCGTGGTAGGACAAATTGCTAAGTCGATGCTGTTTAAGGGTAAAGATGGTCAGTTCCGGCTTATTGTTTGCTCTGGTGACAAACGAGTGGACAACAAAAAGTTGAAAGCGGCACTTGGCGTCAAAGCGAGGTTTGCGACACCAGAAGAAACCGAAGCTCAGACTGGCTTCAGACCAGGCGGTGTTTGTCCCTTTGGGATAGATAACCTGCCAATTTTAATCGACGAGAGCCTATTACGATTTGACGTGATTTACCCGGCTGCAGGAACCGATGCTTCCGGAGTTCCAGTTAATTTTAGTGATTTACGAGCACTAACTAGAGCGAAGAGTTGTGATGTAATGGTTTAGTTGCTTTGTTCTGAACTGTCAAGCTGCCGGGCTAAATCCCCAATTTAATCACAATAGGTATGCCAGTTAGAAGAGGGTATGTAATTCAAAAGTTTCAATAGCTTTTCTGCTTGTTATGGGAACGTTCAGGTTTTCTATACATCTACACAATTGCCATAATTTTTTCTACACAACGTTCAATCTCAAAAACATGTTCATCTTCGAGTTCTAATTCCCTTAAGGCTTTAGCTAATCCGAATAAATACTTACAATTAGGACCTCTAGGGCCGCTTGCCTGACAAATTTATTTTGCAATATCGTACTTACTAGCTTCACCCAGAAATGCCTCATTATCAGGAGAGTCGATGTACACAACACATTTGTCGACTGAATCATCTTTAAAAGAAAGATACGTTTATTCATCGATAACGTAATTTCATAGATTAAATAGCGCGATCTTGTGCCCTTGGGTA
>JBLHWY010000270.1:0-5479 GCA_047629195.1 Candidatus Azotimanducaceae bacterium | reverse complement strand
TTGCAAGTAGCTAATCAGGGCTTCGGTCATTTTCGGATTATTATGGCCATAGTTTAGTGAGCCCGCACCAGCAAAAAAATCGATATAAAAATTTCCTTCTTCATCGATAAGTTCGGCTCCAGAAGCAGACTCAAAAACCTTCGGGAAAGATCGACAATATGACCTAACATTTGATTCAGTTGAATCGAATATGTTCACTACAATGACTCCTTCAGAATACGGTTGATGATTTCTACATTAGCCTCCAACGGCTGCAGGTACAGCATATCATTATGCGAACCATTCCCTTGATAAGTTTGATAGCAACCATTGGTCGCTTGTGCCCAGGCGGAGAGATGCATAATCAACTTACCCTCATTGTCATGATATTTATCCGGAGCTGATTCTGCGAGTATCACATGCAGATTCGCATTCAAAAGAAATAGATCTATGGTTTCTTCGATATAATTATAATAGCTTGAAATCTTGCGTACTACTTTGTCCTTTAGCAGTGGACTCGACACATAAGGCTTGATGGTCTCGTGATTCAAAAAATCCTCAGTGATTCGCTTTGTTTCATTTGGATCAAATTGGTAAGCAGCCATCTTTCGAGAAGAATCAACCATAATTATATCGCTAACCAACCTACCGCGTAGCTCCAATGCATTCGCCACATGACAAGCTAAATTACCGCCCGCTGAATATCCAAACAAAGTAATTTTACCTTGCGGTTGCTGTGCCTCAATTAAATCAGCATACAGCGTATTACGATTCTCATTTTCGATAAAGTTAAAAGCAAATAGCCGGCAGTTTTCAAGTCTTTCAGCCAATGGTATATAACCTAATACGTCTCCCGTACCAGGAGGGAAGGCAAACAAGTTGGGGCCATCAGCTTGATTGAGTTGTACCATGGGACTATCGGCATACTCCTCGCCAAACTCAAGTGACTCTAATACTTTCCCAGTTAATTCTCGCAGGGTTTTTGCTTCGAAAATCGCCGACAATGGGAGCGATACTCCCATCCCCTCATCTATCATAGCCAGCAATTTAGTCGCTCGTAAGCTATGGCCCCCTAAGTCGAAGAAGTTATCATTTGCGCCAAACTGTGTTTGTGCTAATACCTCACCTTGGATCAGCCTTTGCTGCTCACCAGAGTCGCTAAGAATCTCTTGCCAAATACCAGCCATCTGCTTTTCGGCCTCTAACATTAACTTTGCGTCGGATGAATGGCCTGCTCGAAAATTTTCTGGCGCCGGCAATTGTTTGACGTCTACTTTACCATTTCGATTTAACGGAAACTGAGCCAGCTTTATGATATGACTTGGTACCATGTAATTAGGTAACTTATGAGAAACGAAATGCTTAACATCCACAATCGATAAGTTGTCCTGACCGGTAACATAGGCAAGCAACTCGAGACCCTCCTCTATTTGCCGGGTTATCACAACCACTTCTTGAACATCAGGGTGTTCACTAATATTATTTTCTATGTCAGCAGGCTCAATACGAAATCCCCTCACTTTTACCTGATCATCAATTCGGCCTAAAAATTCAAGATTGCCATCTTCAAGCCATCGCGCCCTATCTCCCGTGCGATACAAGCGCTGGCCTTTTAAAAATTCGCAATGTACAAAGCTAGCAGCGGTACTATCAGGGTCATTTAAATACTCTCGAGCAACACCGTCTCCACCGGCATATAACTCTCCCACTACTCCAATGGGGAGAGGTCTCTGTAAATCATCTAAGACATAAACTGTAGAATTCGAGATTGGTTTACCAATTGGTACCGTCGCTGCATGAGTGTCGGTCACCTCAAAAAAAGTAGTAAACGTGGTGTTTTCCGTGGGTCCATAGACATTAATTACTCGTAAGTCAGGAAATAGAGATTTTAACTGGGTCAATGTTTCAACCGATGCTTTTTCACCACCTGTTAGAAGTGTTCTTAAATGCCCAAATATTTCAGGCGCTAAACGGGCAACTACATTTAACAAGCTAGTCGTGAAAAACATGCAGGTGATTTCTTCATCCGTCACCAAGTTATACAGACGTTTAAGATCGAGTACGTCTTTCTCTGCGCCATAACAAACACTTGCACCGTTTAACAACGGCCCCCAAATCTCCAAAGTAGAAGCATCAAATGACATGGAACTCGCTTTAAGTATCCTGTCACTAGAATCTAATGAAAAATAGTTCGTGTTAATTACCAAGCGACTAACCGAGTGATGCTCAACTAAAACGCCTTTGGGCTTACCAGTAGTACCAGAGGTGTAAATTAAATAGGCAAGCGAGCTGCCATCGCCGATCGGTGCAAGTCGCTCGGGAGAAAAGCTCTTGATTTCATTCCAGTCTGTTTGTTTTTTATGGCGTACTCGGCCCGCCCTCTTTACTCGGTTAACTTTATCGACACAAAGCAGAGCATCAAAACTGTATGCGGACAATTCATGAGGTGAATCACCAGCCATTCGGGAAAATTCTACGCTGACTAATTCATCAATGTCTAACGTTAAATCCTCCACATAGTCTCGAGAAATAAATAAATCGTCGGCAATATCTATTTTGGTGTGAACAGAACTACCATGCTGCTTTTTAAAATCAACGAGAGATTCAGCAAGCTCTCCTTTACGGTCTTGGTCCCAGAGAGTTCCTAAAAAGAGAACCCCCTTTGGCGCCATTTTACGGACTATCTTTGAAACAACGTCTCGAAGATAGTTATGACCGCTAAAAAATTCCACGACGCTATTAATTATAACCACATCGAAATCACAGTGTTCCAATTGGTCAATCTCATGCGCGGCTAAGCATTCCAAGTGAATATTATTCTGCTTGGTGTGCTCCGCTTTCTGAGCACACCAGTCGATAATACCTGGCGACAGATCAGTTCCCATATAGAATCCACATTTAGGAGCCAATCGAAACATGCTGATACCACTAGCGCAGCCGATCTCTAAAACGCGTGTATCCTTATTAAAAAACGGGGTAAGTTTCATTTCAATGCTATCACCATAGGCGTCCATGACCTTACGGCTTATCCACTCCCCAGTATAAATACTTTTCCACCCCCCCCCAGAGATATCATCGAACGCTTGATCAGCGATGGATCGCCATATTTCTGGACTCATCATTTCTGTATCTTCTTCAGACTCTGCATGAATACAGTCACTATCAATGCATAGAATTTCTTCTAACGCAGCACACTCCCATTGCAACCTGTTCATTTCCTTAATACGTCCCCTCGAAGAAATAAGGACAGGTGCGGCGCAGTCATCCAGCATATACTTAGCACGCTCGATGGGTAAATCTGCGCTCATTGGAAAGTAGGCAGCCCCGGCTTTTAGTACACCCAATATAGCCACAGTTGTATCACAACTTCCGTCCATCATTATCGCTACAAAAGATTCTGGCGTTAGGGATCTTGACAGAAGGTAATGAGACAATTTATTAGAACGTCGATCTAATTCAGCATACGTGTAAAATCTATCAGGATCTTTCACCGCAATAGCATCAGGATTTTCATCAACCCGGTGTTGAAATATCTCGTTCACTGTACAGGCTCTGGGATAGTCAGTCGCTGTTTCATTAAAACGATAAACGACATCTTGAAAACTATCCGAATCCTGCAATTCATCCAATACGCTAAAATCGCCTAGCTTCAATTTTGCAACTCCTTTTGAAATCTCTCTGTAAACTTATTCATACCCACTACTCTTAGCAATTTGTTGCATAATAGCTCCCAGCATTTTTAGCTGCCGCGATGCTGATGTTCCAAGAAAAAGACTGGAATTATATTCGAGGTCTAGGTGCAGCCGTTCACCATCATCCAAAACAAAAAGAGTAAGATCGAATTTTGCTGTTTTAAAGGCTAAATCGAAAGACTCAAAGTCTTCGTCCGGCGTTTCTGTTGTAGAAATTATGCTACCTTCTTTGGGTACATTGCCTTGCGCTTTGTCCAAATCAAGACTGAGATCAGAAAAATTCTGAAAACCATAAGCGACATTTAGAATTGGCTGATGCTCTCTATTCCTGTCGGGGTTTACCATTTCGACCATCCGATCAAAGGGAAATTCCTGATGCTGCATCGCACCTTGGGTTTTTTTCGCCACTTGGTCGACGAGATCTTCAAACTGAATGTCGTTATCCATAACAATGCGGATAGGTAGAATATTCACAAAAAAACCAATCAGGTTTTCAAGGTCAGGATGGTTGCGGTTGGCCACGCTCATCCCTATCACAATATCCTCTTGCCTGGTCAGTTGAAATAGGAATAAGTTAAACACTGACAGAACTAACGTCGACATGGTCGTGTTACAGCGCTGTGCAAAAGTACTAAGCGCATTGCGCGTCGATTGCTCAATGACAAGGTTAGTAACACCTCCTTCAAATTTGGTCTTGTCCGCATCAGGAAAATCGTAAGGCAATGCAATTTTTTCGTGAATCCCATCTAACACTTCTTGCCAGTAGTTTTGCGCACTAGTCAAATCCTGGTTAAGCTGCCACTGCGTGTAATCTTTGTACTGCACCCTCAGAGGGGCAAGTGGGGAAGGACGGTCTTGGCGACAGGCTTCATAAAGTGCCATGATCTCTTGATAAATAACATTCATCGACCACCCATCACCAATGATGTGATTGACTGTAAGCGATATAACGCTCTTGTTATCCTGAAGCCTAATTAATGCCAACCGTATCAAAGGAGGCTTGCTCAAATCGAACGGCGCATAAGCATCTTCCGATGCGATTTTTCTCGCCTGCTCCATTGAATTTTCAGCTAACGACAAGTCGACTATCGCTATCGGCAATTGCACATTGCTATGGATTACTTGCACCGGAACACCAGCAATTTCTTCGAAGCCTGTACGTAAACTCTCGTGCCTGCCAATAAGCAAGGCAAAGGCACGTTTGAGCCTGACGATATCCACTGGGGTGTGGTAGAGAAACGCTTTTGGCATATTGTAGGCGGCACCCGCCTTTCCACTTCCATGCCACTGTAGTAGCCATAGACTCTTCTGGGCATCCGATAGAGGATAATGCTTCCTGACAGGAGATACGGGAATATGCTCGAAATTCGAAACTTTCTTTGTCTCAAGAAGATCAGCTAATTCCCTCAGCAATGAGTTATCAAAAAACTCATTCAACGTGATCCGCAACCCCAACTCTTTATGTAATCGTGCCACAACTTGCATCGCTTTTAAGCTGTGACCGCCAATTTGAAAGAAATTGTCTTGCAAGCCTGGCGCTTTGTTTAGGCCGAGTACCCGTTGCCAAATTTTCGCGACACTGTTCTGCAGTTCGTTCAACGATTCGTTCAGAGTGCCTGTGGAGTCGGAAAGCTTTTCCGGCCATAGAAGACAACGCTTATCGACTTTACCATTGCTGGTCAAAGAAATTTCACCTACTTCAAGTAGCGAACTAGGCAACATATAGCTTGGCAACTTGTGTGCGATAAAAACCCGAATGTCCGATTCCAATCTACTGTTCGGTAACCCGGCCTCTGGCACATACCAAG
>JBLHWY010000269.1:0-5505 GCA_047629195.1 Candidatus Azotimanducaceae bacterium | reverse complement strand
GACGCAAGTCAGTTGTAAGGAACTGAATAACCCCAACAGTGAAAAAACAGATCTGTATCTATGGGGTGATAGCCATTCCAGTGCTCTGGTTCCTGGATTGACAGAAATGGCAAAGCTGCACCAATTCAACCTGGAGTACTCTGTTCTGGCGGGCTGTGGAGGTGTTCTGAATATGCAGCGAACTGATCAAAATCTTAATTGTGCGATGGGTAATTCCCGTGTCGCTGATCACCTCGACAAAACTGCTCCTCAGCTTGTGCTATTGGCCAGCTCCTATGTACAAAAAGTGACCGACGGTCTGTTCAGATCGGTATTGGCTGAGCGAGTAGCAGACAGTACACAATCAGTGGATGAATTTAAGATTGCGTTTAAACCCACGATTGACAGAATCAGGGCTACTGGAGCCTCTGTTTTGGTACTCACAGAACCGCCGAGACAGAGCATTGATCCCGTCATTGAAAAATTGAAATTCATTATGGTGGGTCGCAATGCCGCTATTGATCCAATTACTCCCGAACAACATCAAGCCAGGATCACCCCTGTCTACTCAATCATAGATGAAAGTGGTATTGGTTTGAGACTGGATTACTCAGATATGTTTTGTGGCACTGGTGAGTGCGTAACAGAAGTTGATGGCAGATCACTCTACAAGGATAGGTCACATATCAGCAATTTTGCCTCCAGGATTTTAGCGGAAAAACTGATTACTGATCTTCAACATCATGGATATCTAAACACAAACTAGGCATAAACCAGGACGGTAAATCGCTTTTCAACACTCTAAACTTAAGGTCATTAGTGTGCATGCCCGAGAATACGCGGCTGCACTGTTGGGCTACACTATCGGGGTGTACTTGTACACATTTCCCGCATGGTACCCCGGGCAAACTCGCCTTTTGTTCATTGCCTCTAGCGCATGCTGATGGACGCCAGGCATCAACGACGCAGGCTTGCCGGTTGCGCCCGTTCATCGTCGATGAGCAACGTGGTGAAATCAATCAGGCCATTGCCGATTCTGCCAACATTGTCGGTTTGACGATTCCATTGCTTCAAGGGAGTCGTTTTGAGGCTCCATGCATCACAGAGGGCGACGGCTTGATGTCGGCGAAGAAAGTTTGCGACAAGAGGCAGATGGAGAACCGGGGCGAAAACGTTATGCGATGCATCGAACAAGGTATGGGTGTGCACAGCCGGGCGACGCTATGCAAGAGCAAATCCCGACATCTGGTGACTTATCTATAACGAGGTGAGCTTAAACCTGCCGTTTTGTTGAAAGCAGGCATACCAAGTCCAAAATTCGCTTGCTTGCGTGACATTCCGCTTGGTAAGCGGACTCAGGAAGGGAGAGCTGACCGACAGCATAAGGCTGATATTGCTTACAACAAATATTTCTTGTATAAATGGCAGCATAATAGGGAGAGAAAGTTCACATTATTTAAAAATAAGAACTGCGCGGCTGGGTTGACATACTTGTAGGTGATATCGTCTCGCTAATGAACAGGTAAACAGAGTAATGGCAGACGCTCGAGAAAATATCCAGTGCGGAACGACCGTGATTTTCAGGTACTACATACAAGATGCGTTCTCCGTTTTAATTAATGACAATATCACTATCCTCTTTTGTGGATCAGAGCGTGTTTAGTCATAAACCGTTTTCTGTATAAAGGATTCAGAGACACTTACGGTAGGGACACAATTTAATGGCAGATCCAGGAAATTACTTTTTGACCGAAGAAGGTCAAGGGGTAGAAATCGAATCTAAGACACTTAAAGCCTTCGTACAACTCGCTTTTTTAACTCTAGCGTGCGGTTTGGTGTTTTTGATAGTTCGGGGTTATGGGCTCGAAAACAGCGCCTTTGTTACATCGCTTCTAATCGCGATCATTGGCTTCCCCATCAATCATGCACTACCTCATCGATTACGATTGCCATTCTTCGTTGGTATATCAATGGTGGCGATTATTGCTACTTTGGGATCTACAAATGCTGTTTGGCTTGTTGGTATTGGAAGCATTTTCATTCTGCTCGCACATTTACCGATCGCGTACAAACATAGAGTTGCTTGCCAGTTAGCACTTCTAGGCATGCTTATTGTGTGGCGCTCGGAGCTATTGCCTTCGAGCATACCCCAGGCTATTTGGCCCATTCTTGGATCGATGTTTATCTTTAGAATGATCATTTATATGTATGACCTACGCAAGCAATCTACGGCATTTAATGTTTGGAGAAGCTATTCGTATTTCTTCATGATGCCCAACGTTAATTTCACGCTGTTACCAGTCATTGATTATAAAAATCTATTTGCTGTCTATTATCCGAAAAACACGCCTGAATTAGAGATTTACCACAAAGGTCTAGCGTTGCTGTTTAGGGGAGTCATTCACCTTCTCTTATATCGCCTGGTATATCAGAATGTTCTACTCGATCCAGTTACCGTAACGACCGCGTCCGAGGCTGCGCAATATCTCATTGGGATATTTCTACTCTATCTCCGTATTTCAGGATATTTCCATATGATTTCAGGGATATTGCATCTTTACGGATTTAACCTGCCAGAAACACATCATCTGTATTTTCTGGCATCTAGCTTCACAGATTTTTGGAGGAGAATAAATATTTTCTGGAAGGATTTCATGCAAAAAATATTTTTCTACCCTATCCAATTTTTCCTGGGTAAAAAGTTCGGACCAAAATCAAGTCTGGTGTTGGCTACTGCTGTCACTTTTGTAATCACATGGTTCCTGCATGCTTACCAGTGGTACTGGATTCGCGGTGAATTTAAAGTATCAGTGCAAGACATATTGTTCTGGGGGTCACTCGGTGTGGTGGTAATCCTAAACATTTTGGTCGAAATTCGCTTCCCAAGACGACGTTCTTTGAAAGCACCTAAGAGGACATGGAAGAGTGAATTATTGCTCGCGCTTAAAACGATACTGACGTTTTGCAGCATCGTGCTGATATGGAACGTATGGTCAACGCCAAATTTTACAGAGCTTGGCAATGTCTTAGCTGCTTTCGGCACCGCTTCATTGCTGGATTTAGCAAAAATAGCCCTGTTCTTCGTGGGCCTTGGAGCGCTAGCTATAATTTACGGGCATAGAAAACGTGGAGATTCCGGGTTAATTCACTCAAACTCAGGCACCAATAATCCAGCCGGTTCTTCACAGAAATTTTGGTCCTCAGTCGGCTTGACAAGCTTGCTCGCGAGCCTGCTTTTGTACATTAACTATGTTCCTCTTAATATCCATAGCGCGCCCCTGGCCTCTTCCATACTGAACCGGATGACCAGTGCTTCGCTAAATGCTACCGATCAGCGTTTATTGCAGCGAGGGTATTACGAGGAATTAACTGATGTAGGTAGATTTAGCGCTGAATTACAACAACTTTACGGAGTGAGACCTAGAGATTGGGGCATAAATCCACTAAAAATTGAAGATTTGAATAAATTCCCTGGCGTAAGTTTGAGCCTGTCTTCTAACGCCGATTTCAAGAATGCACTAGTCACGACTAATGCCTTAGGAATACGAGATATTGAATACGCAGTAGAAAAGCCGCAGAACACTTTTCGAGCAGGGATAGTCGGTGCGTCTCACACTTTTGGGAGTGGGGTCAATAATAATGAGGTCTATGAACAAATTGTAGAGGGCGAAATAAACGAATTAATTGCCTCAAGCAATACAGGAATTGAGTCGTTTGAGTTGTTAAATTTTTCTATGGGAGGATTGGGCGCTGTCTACAAAACCGGACTCATAGAGAACAACACAGAACGCTTGGATCTTGATGCAATCATCTACGTACTGATCGATGACTACCGTAGGGTGCATATAGAAGCGGCTGCTCACCTGACGGGTCCCGGCAACAATCAGTTGCTACCTGAAGTCACACAAGTAGGGGAGCAATTGTCGATCTCCAAAGAAACTAATATTGATGTAGCAGAGATTAAGCTGAGGCGACATTTACGCGATTTGGTACGAATGCACTACGAACACATAAATGAATTTGCTGCTAAGAATGATGTCAAGCTATGGTTTTTAGCGTTGCCATTGGCCAAAGATCAGTCCAGAAGAACGCCAATGATAAATGAACAAATCGAGATGGCTAAATCTTTAGGTATTGAAGTGCTTGATATACGCGATGCTTACGATTCTTTGGATGACAAAAAGAGTGTTTGGATTGCACCGTGGGATGAGCATCCAAATGCAGAGGGTCATGGGCTATTGGCAGGAAGATTTTCTGATGTCATTACACCTATAATTCTTGAAAGTATTAATCAAAAATAACTACACATTAAAAGGGATAGTCATGGATGTTACGCAAGTAGAATCGGATATTAAACATTTTATTTTAACTGAATTTCTCCCTGGTGAAGATGAGAATGATCTAACACTAGATTTGGAACTCATATCAACCGGGATCTTGGATTCAATCTCCGTTATAGGCGTTGTGGCTCATATTCAAACCAACTATCAAATTGATATCGGCGCCCATGAGGCAAGCCTGGAGAATATGAATACCATTCATTCTATAGCTACTCTGGTCATCTCCAAACTTTCTCAATAAAGTTGACAACACGATGACTAACGTAGCGTCTAAATCACTTAGTAGTTATTTAGTGGAATCCACTAAATCCTATCCTGATAGGATTGCTGTAGTTAGTTCCGATGGTGATGAATACAGCTATAACGATTTAAACAAATTGGCTATCAACGTTAGTCAGTTTCTTGCAAGTAATTCGGTTAATCCTGGAGATCGTGTAGGTATACTTCTGCAAAAGTCTACTGCTTCCCTGGCTGCAATGTTCGGTACTCTGTATGCCCGTGCAGCATATGTACCAGTAGACTGCAAAAGTCCTGTATCTCGAGCTGCATATATTTTTGACGACTGTGAGGTCAAAGTAATATTTGTAGAGAAGGACCTCAGCAACTCGCTGTCCGATCAACTAGTCGCCCTGGGCAGAGATGACGTTGTGTTGGTAGAGATTGAATCTACCGACAGCACCGGTTCTTTATTGTCTGAGATACGCGAAAGCCCGTCGGCAGTAGGCGAAGAATATCCCATTGTACCGTCTGCCAAAGCAGATGATCTTGCGTATATCCTGTACACCTCTGGTTCAACGGGCCTGCCCAAAGGGGTACCGCTCACACACAGAAATGCCTGTGCGTTTGTGGACTGGTGCAATTCGCTTTTGAAACCAACCGCTGAAGATCGCTTCTCTTCCCACGCACCCTTTCATTTTGATTTATCAATTCTTGATGTATACACCTGTATTAGGTCAGGAAGTGCGTTAATTTTGATCGGTGAACATCTATCCAAAGAACCAGCCAAGTTGGCGCGATACATAGAAACTCAACGCATAACGATATGGTATTCAGCGCCGTCTATTTTGACCATGATGAATCAGACTACTGAGCTAGGTTCGTTGAACTATTCATCACTCAGATTAATATTATTTGCTGGTGAAGATTTCCCGGTAAAGCATTTGCGGAAACTGATGCTTGCAATTCC
>JBLHWY010000268.1:0-5521 GCA_047629195.1 Candidatus Azotimanducaceae bacterium | reverse complement strand
GCGACGAAAGGGAGCGAATTTTGTCTCCTTGTGAGCTTCTGTTTTTATCTTCAATAGCCGGATGATACCAAAATAATCTCACACCATAACCACAAAAAATAAATAAAAAAGGTAGAAGTGTAAGATCTAGTTTAAGCTAATAGATATGAGTCGAGCACCTAGCATTCTAAATCTCGCTCAGGGATCCCAGTCACAACGGTAATATTGAACTCGTTTTCTTTTTGGATCTTGTCAGTGAACATATTCAGGTACTTACCCTGGAGCTCTGACGCCCTCAATGCAGCGGAAAGTCGTCCATCCTCAAAAGCTTTGATTCGTGTGGTTTCCAGGTCTTCTAGAACCTTCTTTACATTGAGTTTATTTTGCTCGGTAATCTCGGCTAGCAGGCAGTCTATTTCTGCTCTAATGTCAGGTTTTGACAATATTTCTGAGGCTATTCTATTCGCAGTATGTGGCGCATAACCAGCTCTTCGAGCTGCTGCTGCACCATTCATATCAATAACGTACTCCTCGATAAAACGCCGTTGTTTCCCAGTTCTTTTGCTCATTGCAAATATCCTTCAGTTAATCTTGATTGCGTTCACTCTGAAGCATGGGCATTAATTACTCTGTTGCCCCCACGCCCCCCAACCACCACCCTATTTTGAACGCGTCAAGAGTTGCGTGCTTGCAGGTCAAGAGGCTAAAAAAACTCTAAATATCTATAATTTTCTGATTAGGATGGTCGGTTGGGGGTAATAAGCGTGCAGGCTCCACCATAAAAGGCTTCAGCCTCCCCCAACCCTTTCTCGTAGGTTGGGGAGCGCCGGCCAAAGATGCCAATACCCTGGGGGAACATCACTTGAAAAATCGACAAATCTCCGCGTAACGTTCTGAGCTGCTCATCGCCGCTAGCTTTGAGTCTTTGTGCGACCACACCCTCTTAGACTTCTTCTTGCCCTCTTCTCCCCTTAGCTGAATGAATCCCGCGCTGGTCAAGGCTTCAGATACGCCCTTATCTCCAAACTTATATCCCCGATCTTTGAGTAAACGTCTAAGATCATCAAACATAAGAATTTCGCTGTTATTCTCATGCTCAGAAAATAACATCTGCTTATAGGGTAGTTCTCCATCCTCAATGATTTGCTGGATCGCGCGCTGGTAGTCGGGACGGCTATCCTCGCACATACGCTCAAGAGCCTGGGTTCGCACAGGCAAATTACCATAAGAGAACTGTTTTACATCGCGATTTAAAAGATAGTTAAGAACCGCGCTTGCTCCTTCCGGACTGTCAATATACGTTCCGAGCTTGGTATAAAAAGCGGTAGACTTATCAGTATCGCCGAAGATTCTTTCCGGCGGCGATTCAATCACCAACAGCTTATCTTCGGTACGATCGAAGTGAAGAGCATCGCCATGATTACTAAAGAGATATTGGGACGTCACGTTTTTCTGGGTCACAGTGCTACGGCCCTTCATGTTCAGTGTTTCAACGTCACTGTTGGCCAATTTAGACTTTATGCTGTTAAAGAATCTTTTATCTTGTGGCTGATATACTTCTTCAATCACCAAGACCTTAGCTCCAAAAAAAGCGTCACCTGTCCAGCCAGCAGCTAGTAGTTCAGGATCGATTACCTTACACGCGCCATGAGCTCCCTGACCAAAGATTTGCTTAAACGGAGCCGCTGTCATCGACTTGCCAATTCGGGCCCTGCCGTGAGTGAGGATTTGCCAGCGAATTTTTACCCCTGGGTGCTGTACAGTGAACGCCATATGGTCAAGAACCAAGTCAGAATGCTTGCCATAGATGTACTCAGCAAGGATCAGATAATCTGCAACATCGCCTTCAACTGAATCGACTTGAAATCCCTTGTAGCTGTTCACATATCTACGGCCATTTAGGTTAAGTATTCTTTCATCAATCGGCATCCATCCTATTCCGGAAACAACTATTGCACGTGGATCATTATGAAAAGCTGTTGATGCCCTAGGGAGACCAAGATTGCCAGGATAAGATCGTATGAAGATTTTATTGAGAGCGGCTGTTGTTAATGACGCACCATCCGTCAATCGGTAGTATTGATCCATTTCATCGATATAGATGAAATCCCGGAACAATGGCGGTAAATTTTGATCAGGTTCATCATCTAAGCGATTGAGATCGAGCCACTCGGGTTCATTCAGACGCGATTGATACTCCGCAGCTTTGAGTAAGATATCAGCATCAGCCGACTGCAATGCGCTAGTGAACATCTGGTCTTTCGTCAGTCCTTGCTCTTTTAAATGATCATGTTCGTGGAAGCAATTGAATCCGACTTGCCCATCCTCCTTGAAGATCAACGCGGTCTCGCTTTCGGTAGATGTCGACGAGTGGCTTCCTATCTCAGGGCAACGTATGTTGACCCATCCTGGCTTGGTGACATCACCAATCAACCAACCCTCTTTGTCAATCAGCTTGTAGACAGGATGGTTCACAATCAACGTCTCTTCGGCAGCTGGAATTTCTGGTAGTTGTGCGTTAGCACAGGAGAGAGACGAAAGATCTAATTTTGAGCCATTCTCAGCTAGAAGATCAAGCGCGTCGATGATTGCCTCTGGCGTATACTTCAACTTCTCGTCAAGCGAGATCAACTTGACTTTGTGTCGGTTGATTTCGCCTTGTGCGTTCTTTTTTCCGTTAATTCCAGCAGGTAATCGTGCGTATTTATTGATGATTTTTCCGCCGCCATCGCCATGGACTCCATAAGCCGCGTTGATTAAAGCATTGGCCTGTAGTCGGTCTTCAATAGGCTTTTTAAGAACATAGCCGTACTGGTAATTTCCCTCGCTACTCTCAATTATGTAGGTGGGAGGCAAGGAGTTTTTGTCGGCCTTGGTTCCGATATCATCCAGCATCAATACATGGAATGCTTGGAATTGACTCTGCTGGTTACGGTACTCGCCCTTTTTGTTTGCCCGAACAGACGACACGGAAAAATAGAAGGTGCCCCCAGTATTCCGCTCCAATTTTTGTCTCATTCCCAAGCCATCCCATCGGACAGGAGGCCACGGATCATTACTGTCAGCTCCTATCCATCTGTGACAAAAAACCGGTTCAATATTGTAGTGCTTGAGGTAAGCATCATCGAAGATCACTTTCAAAAGCTGTTCACACGAATTTAATTCTGCTGACTCTCCTTTCATCGAAACATTCGAGGTGCTCATATAAAATTCCTCCATAACTTTAGGTCTTGATAGAGATTGTGATTGCTATGTAAGAAACTCATGACTCCGCTCCGGCGTTATGGCAGAACCAAAGGATTTCACTCATCCGCCATGCAGAACGACGGCCTAATTTAAGAGGTTTAGGAAATTCACCTAGTTGAATGAGACGCCAAATAGTGGCGTCCGATAACGGAACAATTTGCTTGCGAACATCGTTAAGAATTAACTTTTCTTGAGCATTAGAGGCAATTAATACCGATACTCGTTGATCAGGAGTTGGTTCGACGTACTTCATAGTATTTCCTCATATATCTTGGATAGTGAGGTCATTTAACTAGGAACTAAAATCGAAAGATTCTTACCAACTTAGTAGTTGGTAAGAAATTTCTAGGATAAACTATAATCTTGGAGAGGCTGGGGATGAAATTTGAGGTTTTAGGCTTTGTTATTTTGATAGCAACACTTCTCAATCGCGCTAGCTGAAAGATTTATCCCGAAGGACTTGAGAAACTCGGATTGATGCTCAAAAGTGGTTAATTTATCTTGGCGATTTGCTCCGGTTTTGAATCCCATCCCTATCAATAGAGGGTGAGAACGTCGAATTAAATCAGCCAAAACGCGATTCTGACCATTCTTGCTGCCTTCTTTTGTTTGACAGTTAATACATCGGCGAATGAACTGTCCGACTAATTTGTTGACGCCATTTTCAGGCAGTTCGTGATTATTTATAGCCGCATGAGCTATGTAACAAATCTCATCAATAGCTCTTTTCGTGGATATTTCGCTATTCTCTCTTGACTCAACACATACGGTCATCAATAGCTCGCATCGCTCCCATTTCTGTTGCCGCTCTTTCTCCTGGCGTTGAAAAGCCTCATTAGGCTTAGTAGATGTCAGTAGAGTCTCGTTTGGTCTCATATTAAACTCCGATCAGCAGGTTTAACTCATCACTCAATAATGATAAAGCCTTTTTACGTTCTTCAAAGAAATCATGGTGGTCGTATACAGCTATTACACCAGAAAGCTTGTGATTCAAGCAGCGCTCAGCAATGTGTGGCGCAACACCTAATTCTGAGAGCAGTGTCCTCGCTGTGCGCCGCAGATCATGGGGCACAAAGGGTTCAATTTCGCCCATCACATTTTCAGGCACACGACCGTCAGAGCTCTGTGAAATCCCGAACATCGCTGCTATCGCTCGATTAAGGGTATCCTTGCCCATGTGCTTTCGCCCTGAGGATCCGGCTCTGCGATTTGGGAACAAATACTCAGAACCGCAGGCTCTGACTTTTAGTTCGTTCAACCATTCAGCTACGGGTTGTGAAAGAGGTATCAGAATAGGTGCTCCAGTTTTAGTGCGCTCGGCAGGCAGTAACCATTTCCCAGATTCCAGATCGAACTCCGCCCATTTAGCTTCCTGTAGTTCGCCCTTTCTAACTGCTAGGGCAAGCAGAAGTGACACCATCAGGTAGTTATCACGGGTAAACCGATCAGGCTGATTCCGCAGCACTTCAAAGATTTGCTTAAGCTCGATCCTGCCGAGACTTCTTTCTCTCGGCTGTTCTTTCCCGCCGGCGTCAGAAGGGTTGAACTCTCTTACGAAGTTCGTTTTTAACACATCCAGCTTAACAGCTACACCGAAAATCTGTTTTAGATCGATCAGTACTTTGTTTGCAGCTCCAGGAGTCGCATCAAGTTTACGAAGAATTGAAACGATATCCGCTGACGTAACTTTTATAACGGCCAACTCACCGATATATGGTTTCACATGGTTGTCATAGCGACGATTGGGAACACTCGGGTGTTTCAGACGTTTCAAATTTCGCTGTTGCCAGTAATGGGCGACATCATCAACAGTTCTATATTCAGTTACGCCACTACGCTTTTTCTCAGCGACAGGGTCATGCTGTTCTTCAGCGATTCGAGCAACCAATTTACCCGCTTCTATTCGAGCCATAGTCAACTTAGTCGACTTTAAAACAGTGAATCGGCGTTTCCCATTAATCGAGTAACGCACCTCGAAGAAAGTCTTTCCACCACGAGTACGACGGTACAATCCGCTTCCAAGGGCTTCGCGTTTATCCGCCACTAAATTGGTAACCATTTTTGCTCGACATCCTAAGCTTGACAATAATGGTAACCATTTTGGTAACCATTATATTAACATATCACGAAATTTCACGAAACGCTATGAAAGCTTTAGTGCTTTATATATATGGCTTTTTTGGTAGTCAGCAACACCAAGAAGCATCACTCAATATTCTGGATCTGTTCGCGCATCTGCTCGATCAATACTTTTAGTGATACTGCAATTTGAGTGGTGTCACTGGTGAGTGATTTG
>JBLHWY010000267.1:0-5624 GCA_047629195.1 Candidatus Azotimanducaceae bacterium | reverse complement strand
AATATGTATCGATGGCGTTGCATACGCACCGCACAGAGCTGTTGATGTAAGCTCCTGGGACGTAGATTTCTATGCCTTGAGCCTTTACAAAACATATGGCCCGCATCACGCAGCGCTCTATAGCAAATACGAACACATGCCTGACCTCGCCAAT
The DNA here is from genome assembly GCA_047629195.1 of Candidatus Azotimanducaceae bacterium. GTDB lineage: Bacteria > Pseudomonadota > Gammaproteobacteria > Pseudomonadales > Azotimanducaceae > UBA4582. The sequence goes on along the minus strand of JBLHWY010000267.1, from coordinate 5,470 downwards.
TTGTACCACTATTTTTACGACGCAAATAAGATTCCAGGGAAACTAGAGCCTGGCAACGCCAACTACGAACTTTCGTATGCTTCCGGCGCTATTGTTGACTATCTGGCGAGCCTTGGCTCACATACTTGTGAAAATGGTACGCGACGTGAGCAACTAGAGGCGGCATTTGTACAAATTGAAGAACAAGAGGTCACGCTTGCGGAGCGATTACTCAGCTACCTAAGAAAACGAAATGACTGCAGAGTGATAGGCAACCCCTCAGGTACAGACCCAACACGCGTCGCAACTATAAGCTTTACCATCGAAAATCAGGATCCAGAACAAATTTGTAAAACCCTGGATGAACACGGAATCGCAATTCGCTTTGGCGACTTCCACGCCCGCCGACTAATAGAGGGCATGGGACTACTAGAAGCCAACGGCGCAGTAAGGGTTTCAATGACGCACTACAATACCGTTGAAGAAGTAGACAGGCTAATTGCCGCCCTGGATATTGTATTACCTTAGAGAATAAGGCGCTGTTTAAATGCAACTTATTTGGTTAATGATCGTAATAGTAGGACTTTGGTCGCCGCCTCCATTAGAACCTTTGTTCCCCGAATAAATGCTCGCCACATTGGCATTTGAGCTTGAGGCACTATTGAGGTCATTTCCAACGAACGTATCAGCTAATGCGACATGCGCCAAACCGGACAGAAGTGATGCGACCGCTATACCCGTGATACCTCTCCGACTAAGCCGGTTAGTTTGAGCCATTTTTGATAGGTTAATTTTTTTCATATTATTTTCTTAATGATTCCAATTGTTGTTAGTGATCAGGCACTCACAAATGACATATACGGGGCGATACTCAGGAAGTTGCATTTTGAGGAAAATATGTTTTCGAAAAATTTTGGCAAAAAAAAGCGTTACCAGCAACTTCACGGTCAACCCGAGAGCACCACATCAGCCAAGGCTGATATATACTGCAACATTTCTAACCTAAGTAGATTTTGGCCTATGCCGAACCGAAAAAAACCGCTGGAGACTTTTGCGGGACTCGCCAAGGCTATCGATTGGTACGATGTTAGCCTACAGAGTATTCTCAAAAACCTTGGCATGACCACTGTGAACAGAACTCAGTCTATGATTCTTATTCACATTTCAAACGGAGTAACTCGACCCTCAGACCTCGAAAGAGAAATGGGAACAACGCGTCAGAACATTCACGCTATGTCGAAACACTTGCTAGACAATCAAATTCTCACGCTCATTTCAGACCCCACAGACCGACGCTCCAAGCAATATACTTTTTCAGATGATGCTGCTGAACTAAGAAAAACGGTACTGAAGGTTTTGGCGTATCTCGACAGACAACTAGCAAAAAGAATTGGCAAGGACATGACAAAAAACTTAACCCAAGCATTGTCGGCAGACTGGCACGAACCCATCACTGAGCCGCCAGCAAGTCTCAGCAAACCCGTCAGCATTTAAAGTAGCTAGGCTGCTTTTTTACGTTATACCGGCGTGTTCGAAGGCAAGCCCAATAAGAGTCGACCATAGGATTCCGTCGAAACATCCAGGTCAAACACCGTGTGCCCACCCAGCGTTTCAAGATCTCTCATTGCGCGCTGCAAAGGACTGGCAAGATGATGGGCCGACGCACCACTTGCTTCTACAACCTCCCGCACAATATTTTTTGATTCCCTAACAACATGACCAATTCTGACCCGAAAGGCAGCTCTGTCGATGTCTGGGCACGGTTCACCGCAATTCCCCCAGGCCATCACATCACGAGCTATTTGCTTCAACGTATTGACGTTCGTCATCGACCTTACGGTTAGGTGTGCCAACCGAGATTGCGCCAGCGCCCGTTCAGACTGCTTATCTGCGGTGCCATATAGCGTGCGCCCCTGCACGCGTTCTTTGAACAACTCAACTGTGCGCCTTGCACAACCGACGGCCGGCGCCGCTGCCGTCAAACCAAGCACCGGTAACATAGGCATTCGATAGGTGGCTGTATTATGGAGCCTAGCGCCGGCACTGTCGCCTGCACCCATATCAGCCAAATTCTGGCGAAGGTGGCTAGGGACAAATACATTTTTAACAACAATGTCATTACTACCGGTTGCTACCATGCCGGACATTTGCCAGGTGTCCAAGACCTCAACCTGATCTTTCGGTAGGATGTACATGCAAAATTCTGGTGCACCATCATGATCCGTAAACGCACCAACCATAATCCAATTAGCATGCATCACACCGGTACCCCATTCCCAATGACCACTGAGCATAAAGCCGCCTTCAACTGGCTTGGCTTTACCTCTGGGCGCAAGTGCCCCGGGGGCTATGATGTAGGGAAATCTACCAAAGATGTCTTCCTGTGCTTGCTCGTTAAATAAGCCAAGCAACCAGTTGTGCTCAATACAGAATGTGACCACCCAGGCTGTAGAGATATCTGCTTCACCAAGGGTCATGCCAAGGTCCATAAAACCCTCAAGGCTGAACTCAAAACCACCATACTTCTTCGGCACAAAGTAACGGTAGGCTTGGGTTGCCTCAATGGCCGCCATGACAGAATCAACGGGCCTTCTAAGCTGTTCGGCTTCCGCAGACTTTTCTTCCAGCATAGGCACAAGCGCACCTATCTTCTTCAACAGTTCCTGTTCATTCATTGCCAATTTTCCAAATACTGTCAACTACATTGACATTAATTCTGACAGAAAATAATAGCACCCACAATCTGTAGTAACCAAATCGGCTATCGCCCGCCACGAATAAAAAATGTAGTCTTTACAGCTACCGCGACGAGGATGTTTATGAACACTAACGTGAAAAAAATTTTTGTCTCCACCACATCTCCAACCAGCGCGCGTAATGGCGCTGGTTTTAACCCTTGCCAAGGGCTTTATCACGAGCCTGCTGACAAAAAGACGAAAACGGCGTTTATCGCAACGCACTACAACGTAGATTTCAGCGAGCATTATCTTGGCGACTATATGGCTGAAAGGGGATACGGGTTTCTTGGCTGGAATACGCGATTTAGAGGAAATGAGCCCTACTTCTTACTTGAGCATGCACTAATAGACATTGGCGCGGGCGTGCGCTGGCTGAAGGAAACCGCAGGCGTCGAAAATGTGGTTATCTTAGGCAACTCAGGCGGCGGTTCACTGATGGCAGCTTACCAATCTCAAGCCACAGGCGTCACGATGACACCTACGCCCGGATTGAAAATTCCGGATGCGTTGCATGATCTTATACCCGCAGATTTGTACATCTCTCTTTGCGCTCACGGTGGACGCCCCGAGGTATTAACGGCCTGGTTCGATCCCTCTGTCACAGATGAAAAAGACCCCAGCAGCATAGACCCCTCACTCAATATGTTTGATGAGGCAAATGGGCGACCTTATTTAGCTGAATTTATCAAAAAGTATCGCGCTGCCCAGATCGCGCGCAACCACCGCATAACGGATTGGTGCCATGACGAACTCGCAAGACTGAAACCGCTAGGTATCAATGACCGAGCATTCAATCTATACAGAACTTGGGCAGACCTGCGGCTAATGGACCCAACGATCGACCCATCTGATCGCAAACCCGAATGGTGCTACGCCGGCCCGCCAAAAAGCGCTAATTTTTCACCCCGTGGCATCGGCTTAACCAATACGCTTCGTACCTGGCTGTCAATGTGGAGCTTGAAAGAATCTCACTGTCAGGGGCCACCACACCTCAAGCGGATTGACACGCCAGCATTGGTTATTCAAAGCCTTGCGGATACGGGTGTTTTTCCAAGTGATGCACAAGGAATCTTCGACGCATTAGGCACCGAAGACAAAGAACTACATCTGATCACAGGAGATCACTATCTGGAAACCCCCGCAAACGCCCGGGACGATGTTGCAGATTTGATCGCGGGCTGGCTTCAAAAACACCACGTATAGAAAAGTACGGTATAAAAAAGTAATCGTAAAACAGCTGTAAAATATGAGAGCAACCAGCGAATGGTCAAAGGTTTAAGGGCTACCACTCGTATACTTCACTTTCTTCCACATGAATGAGTAGCGACTGTTAGAATAGAAAATTGTTTTATCACAAGGCATGGACCGCACAATTGAAGGAAATGGATGATAGACGAATCTCGCACAGCACATTTCAAAGATGGTGGTTCCAGATTAGCAGGGCTGGCGGCGCTATATACCTCTCCATTTTAGGAGCAGGTAAGCTTTTGAAACAAAAAATCCAATTAATTAGAGGTACACAATGACAAAAATCGAAGACAAAACTGAAGCAAAGACCGAAGGAAAAGTAGAGGAACTGCTCGCTAAGCATCCCAATCTAACAAAACCTGAAGCGCTCAAAATCATAGCCGAGAAGAATGAGCGAAAGCGGGAAAAGAGGGTTGAGAAAAATACCAGAACCGAAGAAAAAAAGCGGTTCCATGAAGCAAAACGCCCAGCTGTCTCGAAAACAGCATGGCCTGAAGGCAAAAGAAGATCTTCTGGCGAGAGTGAAGCCTCTGACGAATCTGAGTCTGATACAGACGTATAACACCCAATTGACCCTAAGCGACAACGTCGCTCAACCACCGATTTCGGCTTTACATGCGTTGCCACGCGCCCTGAAAAGACCTGTAGTTAAGTAAAGGATCTCGCAGATAGGCAGGAATTTATTACAGCTGGCAAAACATAACACGCAGTTGAAATTGCCCCCCTTAGATATGTAGAACTACAAACGCGAGAGTTCAAGCGAGCGCACCAAGCCAGTGAGTGTCTGGTTAACAGGCGCTGCAAGCCCTAGTTTGTTCGCCTCTAAGGGGATCGCGCCATTGATATAGCCAACTTCACTCAACCTCCCTACCTCAATATCTAGCAACACAGAAGGCTTGGCTTCTGGCATACGTGCTGCGAAATCTCGTACCATTTGAACCGGGTCTTCGACTTGTATCGCGACACCTTTAGCTTTACCAATTTCCCAGGCTTCTACTGCAGCTTGCTGACTAATAGGGCCAACCTGCGGATCATCCATTATTTCACCTACGGTAAACCCTGTGAGCGCTGATATTGCGCTATAGGCGACGTTACAAATCAGCTTCTCCCACTGCATAGCTTCTATGTTATCTGCTTCTTCAGCATCAAATCCTGCTGCTTTAAAACAACTAGCAACGCGTAACACGGCGACCGTATCTAGGCCTGCATAGGCACCCATTCTAATTGCTTTCATGTCGTTATGATGCGCTTGACCTGGCTCTGGTAATGACGCGCCAAACCCCTGCGCAATACCGACTAGCAATCGTTCCTTACCAAGCGCCGAGGCGACAACATCCGAACTACCCAAGCCATTCTGAATCGTCAGGATCAATGAGCATTCATTTATCAGGCAATGTGCTCCAGCAACTGCTGATGCGACATGACTACCCTTCACTGCAATGACTAACAAATCGCAGGTTTCAGAGGGCGGTGTCAAATAGGCATTTACCTTCACTGTTCTATCA
>JBLHWY010000266.1:0-5635 GCA_047629195.1 Candidatus Azotimanducaceae bacterium | reverse complement strand
GAGTTCTGTGTCTTGCTTGGTCCATCAGGTGCAGGTAAATCGAGCCTCATGAATATGGTAAACGGAATGATAGAGCCGACAAGTGGCACAGTGAGAGTGGGTGATATTGAGCTAAATCGAAAAAGCCGCAGTGAATTACAGCGTCGGGTGGGGATGATTCATCAGCAGTTGCACTTAGTGCCTCGCTTGTCGATATTTCACAATGTGTTATCCGGAGTTTTGCCACAAATAGGTTTTTTAAGAACGATATTTAAGTCTTTTCCAGTTGATGCACAGAGACGTGCTTGTCAACTATTGAGCGAAGTTGGCATGGAAGAAAAACATCTTTATCGACGTGCATCGGACTTGTCTGGAGGGCAGCAGCAGCGTGTTGCTATTGCGAGGGCATTTATGTCGACACCCGAAGTGGTCTTGGCAGATGAGCCCGTTGCCAGTCTGGATCCAGCAATGAGTCGCAGTGTCCTCAACAGCCTTAAAACTGCGGCCAAGCATCATGGAGCAACCGTTGTTTGTACTTTGCACCAAGTCGAGTACGCAGTTGAGTTTGCTGACCGTATCGTTGCTTTGCGAAAAGGCAGAGTCTTTTTTGATGGGCATCCAAGAGACATGGATACAGCGACTCAAGAGCAGTTGTATCGGCTGACCGAAGAAGCAGCGCCTCAGATAAGCTCACCAGCAGAATCTAAAAGTCTTGATAGGGAGTCAGTAGCCGCATGAGCAGCGAAAATAACGAACAAGCTCAACAGCCATGGCAGCGATGGGAACTACAACGCACTGTCACACCAAAAACACTGTTTATAGCCTTTGTGGCCTTGATTCTTTTATCCTGGTCTGCACACAACACCGAGATGGATAAGGCCTTTGTTGAAACTAGCAAAGCGGTGCTATCAATATTTGGCATAGGTGAATCGCAAGTGTTGGATGGAGCGGTGCGTTTTGGCGTACAGGCATTTCCCATTCAAATATCCAAGCGCACTGCCATTAATCGATTGGAAAATTTTGATCGCGACAATTTGCCCTGGCTGTCATATCTGGAAGTGGCGGAAGATAAACAATACGATGCACTTACCGAAACATGGACAGTGGAGCAAAGTGAATTTTTAGTAGAGCCGATTGGCTACCTGATGAAGGTACTCGTCAAAATGTGGGAGACCATAGAGATGGGTTTCTGGGGTACCTTTATTTCGGTTATGATATCCCTGCCACTGGGTATATTGTCGAGCCGGAATTACACACCCAATAAACTGGTCTACGTGGTCGCCCGCGGTTGGCTTAGTTTTCATCGTGCCATGCCCGAATTAATCGTGGCACTGTTTTTTGTGCTTATGTATGGCTTTGGTCCAATAGCGGGTGTCTTAGCCTTGGCTATCCATACCAGTGGTGTCTTAGGCAAATTTTTTGCTGATGAAATTGAAAATGCCCCACCAGGCGCGCAGTTGGCTTTGAAGGCTTCCGGTGCACATCCAATAAAGGTACTGCGTTTTGCTGTTATTCCCCATGTCCTGCCAGCCTGGATTGCATATATCCAATATATATTTGAACGAAATATTCGAACAGCCACAGTCTTAGGCATTGTTGGTGCAGGTGGTATCGGTATGGAGTTAAAAGGCCGTTGGGACCTTTTTGATTACGGCCATGCAGCAACAATATTACTGGTTATTTTTCTGACAGTGGTGGTACTGGAACTGGGTTCTCAAAAGCTGCGCAATAAAACCCTTTAAGAGCAAAGCAAAGACCTTCTAAAAGAGCACACAAGATTTATTGAAAACACGAGTACTTTTATAACGAGTGAAGTGCTCTTTAACAACTTGTATAGATATGTAGAACACTATGACTGAACTATCGAGCAAATTATCGAAAGAACGGCTAAAAGAACGGCTAAAAAAGCTGCCAAGAGAACAATGGCTTGCCGCTTTGAGTCGTGTGCCGGAGTCGGCATTGGAAGAACTAGTGGCAGGCTTTCCTTCTAACTGGATTGTACAAGCTAAAACGCTGCCCCAATCGGGTTTGGGAATGTTGAAAATGCGTGATACTGCTTTAGGCGAGGCCTTTTATATGGGGGAATTCCCCTTGTCTAATTGTTGGATTTCTGTTCGTACCGAAGACGGCCATGAAGCTCAAGGCGCAGCATGGATAATGGATGACAGAGCTGAACGAGCTGAACAAATGGCTCTGTGTGATGCCGTTTTGTCGGCTCGCTTGCCAGGTTGGGAACAGGTTGAGGATTTGCTGGAAATAGGTTTGAAAGTTCAAGAGGATGTATCCCGCGAACGTAAGTCCTTACTAGCCAAAACCCGGGTCGACTTTTCTCTTCTGGATGATGCAGGAGAAGATAATGCTTAATGTCTCAGCAATTTGGTTACCAGATTTCCAGCAGCAAAACTTCCGCGCGATACTGAAAGCCATGGCGCGACCTGGAAGCTGTCAAGTGTTAGCACTAAATGGCAGCACCTTAAAAAGTGATGTACTTGAAGAATCGTATATCGCTGTGCTCGCCAGTTTATTGGATAACTCGGTCACTGTGGCTGATCCCAACAAGCTCATAAGCCAAGCTAATGCTTCGCTGTTACAAGCGAATCAGGTCGACTCCGATCAGGCAGATTTCATACTGTGTCGAGGTGATCTCTTACCAGATTTTGAACCAAAACTAGGTACGCTACCCAGCCCCGAACTATCTGCAACAATCATATTGAAAGTCAAAAAAATCGATGATCAACAGCAAGGTGATCTGAATTTACGGCTGACAGGTCCGGGTGTAAATGGCCAAAAAAACTGCTCGATAAGTGGCTTTGATTTGCACTGGTTAGCAGCACGTGAAGAATGGATTAGCAGCTTTCCTCTCGGTGTCGATCTGCTGCTCGTCGATGATGCGAAGGTAATGTCCTTACCTCGAACAACAAAGGTGGAGCAAGTCTAATGGGATATGTAGCAATTAAAGGCGGCGGCCAAGCGATAGAGGGTACGAAAGCGGCATTTGATTATCTACGTGCTAGAAATAGTCAAGATGCAGTGTCTCTTGGCACGGATGTTATTCAGAACCAGTTACGTTTACTACACAGCCGCGTATTATCAGAGGGTGGCGTTTACCACCCCAAATTAGCATCATTGGCGATCAAGCAAGCACAGGGAGACACCCTTGAGGCGGCTTTTTATCTGCGAGCCTATCGTTCGACAGAGCCGCGACTGGCAGAAACAGATGTCGTTGATACCGGAAAAATGCGCGTTACACGCCGAATTTCATCGGCGTTCAAGGATATTCCAGGTGGCCAAATGTTAGGTGCCACAACCGATTATCAATTGCGTTTAATGAAACATGAATTATTAAATGAATCACCTGAACAATTCAGGGCGGTAACCCAAGATTGGTTTAAAGGACTCAATATTGAAGATGTACCAGACACCTTCCCTAAGGTAGTCGATTCACTGCGAGAGTCTGGTTTACTCGCTTCAGAACCTACTGAAAAAACGCAAGAAACAGCTTTCGATATTACCCGTCAACCATTGATCTTTCCGGTGCCTCGTTCCGCTGCTTTATCTACCATGGCTCGCGCAGAACAAGGATCTTTGCTGGCTATTGCTTACTCGAATATGCGGGGTTATGGCGATATTCACCCTACCATAGCGGAACTACGTGTGGGTTATGTACCGGTGTATATGCCTCACCCCATTACCAACAAACCGATGGAAGTCGGGGAGATTGAAATGACCGAATGTGAGGTCGTCGCGATGTATGAAGCGCAAGATGGAAATAAGTCATCCAAACCCTCCAAGCCTGTTTTCTCCCTGGGTTATGGTGCCTGTTTTGGGCACAACGAAGTAAAGGCCATCAGTATGGCGATTCTGGATAGAGCTTTACAGCTAGGCATGAAACATGGCCCAAAGAACCCTTCCGAAGACCCCGAGTTTGTGCTTTTACATGTGGATGGTGTGGACTCAATGGGATTTTGCACGCATTACAAAATGCCGCACTACGTTACTTTCCAGTCTGATATGGACCGCTTGCGAGCAACCCAGAAAAAGCAGGCTGAAGCAGCCACTCATTCATCGGAGCAACCGTCATGAAAACAAACGAACACTTTGGCTTTCTCGATGAGTATGCAAAAAAAGAAGTGCGCCGTGCGAGTCTAAAAGCGGTGGCGATTCCAGGTTATCAGGTACCCTATTCCAGCCGGGAAATGCCGATGGGACGAGGCTTTGGAACCGGTGGTTTGCAACTGACGCTGGCATTAATCGGTAAAGGTGAAACCTTGAAAGTGATCGACCAGGGATCTGATGATTCGGTCAATGCGGTCAACCTGCGTTCGTTTATCGAGCTAACCTGCCCTGGCATTGATACGACATCCACAACTCAAAACGCGGATCTTATTCAATCAAGGCATCGCATACCCGAACTTCCTTTGCGTGAAGACCAGTTGTTGGTGCTCCAAGTACCCTACCCGGATCCGCTGGTTATCGTGGAAGCCTCAGAGGATAAACGCAAACAATCTCATGGTGAAGCCGATTATTCTCGGCTATTGGTCAAACTCTATGAGGATCTGGTGAAGTTTAAAGAAATCACTATCTCCCACCGTTATCCTACGCGCATCAATGACCACTATGTTATTGACCCTTCGCCGATACCCCGATGGGATGTGCCCAAGCTGCACCAATCTCCCGCTTTGATATTACTTGGCGCAGGACGTGAGAAAAAAATATATGCGGTTCCTCCTTATACCGATGCCGAGCCTTTGGCTTTCGAAGATGTGCCTTTTCGCGTCGAGAACTTTGATGACGAGCATGGCGTACGCAGATCCTGCGCCAAATGCGCTGCTAAAAACACCTTTCTAGATGAGTATGTAGATTCGGGTAGCGGAGAGAAAGTCTATCGCTGTTCTGACTCTGACTATTGTGAACAAATGACACGTGTTTCAAGGCTTAAGGAGGTCGCTAATGGATAAGGTCTTGGAAGTAAGGGGCTTGTCCAAAGTCTATGGCGCTGGCTGTGAATTCTGTTTTGAAAAGACCGGCCCAGAGTTTGATTCAAACATCTGCCCCGATTGCGGCAGTGTCGTTGCCGCCCATGATCTAAATTTTGACCTCTATAAAGGCGAAATCTTAGGCATCATGGGGGAATCGGGTTCAGGTAAATCAACAGCAGTGAAAACACTTTATTTTGACCAGGAGCCGACATCGGGACAAGCAAAGTTTTTTGATGATGGACAAGAATATTCATTGTTCGATTTAAATGCCGCGCAACAACGACAGCTAGCCAATCAACGCTTCGGCATGGTCTATCAAAATCCGAACTTGGGTTTGAATTTTGAGATCTCTGCCGGTGGCAATATCGCCGAGCGTTTGTTGATGACAAAAGTCTATCACTATGCCGATATTCGTCAGCGCGCGACGGAATTGCTCTCTCGAACAGAAGTGATGATAGAGCGGATGGATGAGTTACCCAAAAATTTTTCGGGAGGCATGCAACAGCGCGTGCAAATTGCCAAGGCGCTTGCGACGAATCCGCCTCTGCTGTTTCTGGATGAAGTCACGACAGGTCTTGATCTATCGGTACAAGCCGCGATTCTTGATCTTATTCTTGAAATTCAACAACGCTCGCGTACCTCCATGATTGTGGTAACTCATGACCTTGGGGTGATTC
>JBLHWY010000265.1:0-5688 GCA_047629195.1 Candidatus Azotimanducaceae bacterium | reverse complement strand
TGTCCCTTTACTCTGACCATTTACTCTACTCTGACTGTAGCTACAAAAAGACATGCAGCTTCAATGTGACCAGCCTCGTGATCGCAAATATATGTCCTCCTGTTTACGAGTATGTTCATAGATCTCAATAGAATGACTAACGCCTCGAGAAGAAGCGCGCCTTAGCGCGCAATTCTTTCTTGATTTGTTAGCTATCAGTTTGGTGTCATATCAATGTTGGGCTGACGTCCGGTTAACGATACTCTATCAACCGAACCTGTTGCGAATGATGCTTGATCAATATCTAGCTGACTGTTTGGATCGCTAGATAATAACGAGTGAATTAGATTTACACCCTGTGGCCCCGCCCCAATTGTGTTATGGAATCCAACAATTCGAGGGCTAATTGTTGTATCTCCGGACTCAATAGAAGCTTTAATTGATGCGAGAACCTGAATTGCATTTTGGATAGTCGTCGTATCGATTTTATCCAGCAACAGTAGATTTGATCGAGCAGCTTTACCACTAATGCCTATGGTTTGAACTGACATTGTGCCAGTGGCAAACCCTCCATCGACTGCTGCAGTCAGTGCAGGCAAGCTCGAAAGATTTACCTCACCTTTAAGCACAGTGACTTTGGCCATGAGTCTTAGTCCAATTCCATAATAGACTGGGATATTAAATCTTTCAGGGGTTATTTGTATTTGAGAATAAGCATCGTTTTGACTAGTTTTTTTTGGGCATCTAAATCTAATATTTTGTCTTTCAAGCCTTCTAGCTTCTGCTTTGTCAAAGTTACTGATGGCCGTACGATAATTATCTTCCGTACTGTATTCGGCTTGTTCAAGAAGCTCTGCTCTCAATGACCAGTCTTCGAACTTATCTAACGGGGTTACGTCCAGCACTGATGTCTCATATGGATAGCAACGATTAACCCTCGATACTGTATCAGGCACCGTCACAAACCATTTCCCCACAAATTGCTTATTTACAGTTTGGGTGTTTACAAAATCAATTATCACTTCATAACTATTTCCCGCTATACCAATCGAGCCACCAATTGCTGGAATTCCAGTACTAATAGATCCCGAGACTTGTCTTGTCGCAATCCTAACAGAGTTATCAGGAAGAGCATCAAGAAGAGACTGCTTTGAAACATGCACGCAGTTATTACCTGTAATCACTGGTGGACTGCCAGTGCAATTAATTTTTACGCTAGATGGCTCCACTGGAACATAGCTATATCCAGCTTGTTTTTCGGCATATGTTTCTTCAAAACCTAATTGTCCAAGGATTGTTGAACAACCTGACAGTAATACGATTACAAAAAAGATTGTACTTTTCATGCGATCTCCCTATGAGTTATCACTTCTATAACGGTCGATTTCTAACACCTTGGTAGAGGCAGGATGCTGACTTGCAGCAGCGCGTTGCAGCGAACGAATCGAGTGGATTGAATGCCATGTTATAAGCCCGCCCATTGCACGAAAGGAACATCCGCCACTTGCCGCTTTTGAACTACCATTTTTAGAGGACACACAAACGTGCATTGTCTGCATTGCCAACGTAGTCAAATTTTAGCCACCAACCTCCTATTTGTATTTAGATACAAACAAATGAGAGAAGCAATCTTGAAAGGTGATTTCGTAGCGATTGCGGAATTGATTCGATCGATGTAGTAAGAAATCGCACTAGCGCAGGAAATCATGATCGAAAACAGGACAAACACCTGCAACACCATGGTCATATTGATACTGATGCTCTCTTCCATCCGTGTGGCTTGTAACTCGCCAGTAGCCGCGAACGCAACGTAGTGTCTGCGTCTAGCACGGCGGTTTTTTCCGTCCGAGTGTGGATAGCCTCGTTATGTGAAATCTACGAGACATCATGGCATCAGTGATTCTAATCATACACATAGTTTTTCGAAAATCATCCATCTTTCTTATGATATTGATCCGATACTTTATTCTGTATCTTCTGCATTTCTCCCGAATCCAAAAATTGAAAATACACGCCTTGAACTTCTACTCTGACCCCAAACCTTGACCCCAAACCTTAAACCTTAGACCCCAAACCTTAAATGCGCGCTTTGTGCCGGGACTAAGCTGAAAATACGTGCCCTGGTGGCACAAGGCATGCGCTGGAAAAATGCAGTAAATGCCAAGAACGGGACATATTTCGCTCTATGGTGTCGCCGGCGAAGCCAGCATGATAGATTTTTTTCGCCAGCTATAAATTGCCTCAATGCTGCCCAATCCTCCTATGTTAATGGTTTCTGGGACAAATGACTGTGAAAACGTGGGGAACACATATTCGCCCTCCAGCTTACCGCGGAGGTTTTCCGTGACCTCAAATTTATCCCCTCCAAGCAGTGGCGCTATCTCGGATAAGGTAGCCGCCGCACCCCACAAACCGCTTGCGGCGGAGCACTTTGCCAAGAATATTGGATCAGCAAGTAGCGATACGATTGGCGCCGGCGCTACGGTGGCCTTATATGGTATCTCTTTTAGCCTAAACCGCAGCTCCAACTCTTTACTGCGCTTTTCAGGCAGAATAGTAACGCTTTGTGATACGTCTCCAGTGTAAACGTTGACAGTGTTACTGAAGGATCCCGAATAGGGTGCAACGCAAAAAAAGAAAAGACCAAGATCAATGGGTTGAATATTCACTTGCACGTCATTCGCTGCATTCGCCTTCACGTTCAGCGCGATATCAATACGGCTAAGGTCGGAATCAACTGCAACCTTGCTAATCTTCAGCGTGGCTTTACCGTTCCCAGAAACTTTGGTCTTGAATTTGGCTAATGCCATAAAGTCTGCCGCTTCTCTGGCTAGATCACAGCCGGCCACGCGACCCTCTTGCTCAGCCTGATGGCGGATTCTGGCAGTCTCGTGAACAGCGTTGTCTGCGGCTACCATCGCCTCTTCGCGAACGTTACACGCCATTTCCCCAACCGCACAACCGGGCTCATCCGCGCAGATTTCGCCTCCAAAAGGAAGATCCGTACATTTTGTACATCCATGGTCGCAGCGATTTCGCCTATACCGCGTTCGTTGAAAAGGCTCGCGTAAATCCTGGCAGTCCATCTTATTACTCTCTAACTCGATGCTGCCACCTGCACTTGAACTGGGATACGTAAAATTATGCGTGATTGCAACTTTTTGGTTGAGCGCCTCTTCGAGAACTGACGCAACGCTGCTCTTCGTTAGCATTATGGAGAAAAGAACATTCTCAGGTACTTCATCGAAATATTTAGACCACTTTGCGCGATACTTTTTTGAATAGGTATCGTAAATACGATTGAGGTCACTGGCAGAGTATTGATTGCCGATAGGTGAAGGATCTAACTCTATCTCAACTGTTGGCGCCTCATTCTCGGACGACAACTGCATGAGGAAGGTGAGACCATCGCGCTCTATAAGCATAACTCCCTGCTCATACCGGCGAAAAGTAGTCGCCTCAACACGACTAACCGTCGTGGCAGGTGTCACCCCGGCGCTGACAAAGGGAGAATTAATTGATGTTTCCCATTTTAGCGCTATTACCGATGGGTGCCTCAAAAGCACCCCGTTTACATTATCGATATAGCGCCCAATCGCGGAGGCAGCCAGGCGCAGCAATACTTCCTGGGCATCGCTAAATTCGCCTGTTGAGTGGACTGAACTTATGTTGAACTCGCTGAATGCCGCCCTCAACACTACAGCGTCCCCTTGATTGGAAACCCCCACTAGCCCAAGAAGGTTACCCTTAACCGCTATTCGCTCCTCAGCAAAGAAAAGGTGAAAATCTGTAGACAGATTAATCGCTTGCTTATCCAGGCTAATATCGGTGGTGGCCGCGCGCACAACTATGTTTGCGTTCTCCGCATCCTCCCTCTCTATTGCGCCTCCCACAATAAACGATAGATTTTTGCCAAGCACCTCACTTGACATATAAACAGCTACCGAAGGATCAATGGCGTCGATTTGCGCCAAATTGGATTCAACAGATAGGTACTGCTGATCAATGGAGGTTAGCGGTGGTCGATGAGTATTCAGAAGCTCAGTAAACCATGAGCACGAGCTCAACGTTACAGAGCAGATGAAGACAAACATCACTTTTACTATCGCAATCGACTGCAATTCCTTTGACATCACACTATACCTGCCGAGGTGCATCAGTAGCTACGCAGAAAGCCAGCTTGTATCCGCTATTACGGTGCACGAAGTTATGCTATCAAATATAAAAATAGCGCCAAATTTCGGTAATTGCAAATTACTCTAAAGCCAAATAAGTACACATACGCCCAATGAGACTAGCGGGTACGCCAACAAAACACTGAACTTAGATTGTCAGTACACGCGGGCTGAGATACTGATTCGGGATAGTCTTAAAAAATATTCCTCTTGTTGAACAACACTTGATTTGTAGCGCCCTTCAAACAGCGTCCCAGTTCGTTGATAACCATAGTTAAATAGCGGACGTACAAACGTCCCAATGTCTACATAAGCTTTGAAACACCGACTTCATCCTTCGGTGTCAGCAACAGATGAACATGATTCGTCATGAACACCCAACCATGTACTTCAACATCAAATTTCTTTGCATGCTCACCTAACCAACTCGCATACGCGGCCATATCCGCTTCCTTAGCAAAACAAACCTGCCGATTGTTTCCTCGCTGCACAACGTGGACCGGCATACCCGCTGGACAGAACCGACGTCGACATGGCATATCCAATGCCTAAAAGATTCACGAAACCAAACTCTGCCACCATCAAAATCTTCTCTTTGTAAGACATCACTCATCCTTCATAGCCGTTTACCCTGTCCCTTTACTCTGTCCCTCTACTCTGACCCCAAACCTTAACCTTGACCCCAAACCTTAACCTTAGGGCTCTTTTGTCATATTTGCCTCAGCTGTGGTAGCCCTAGTCTTTCTCTGCTGCTCCCAACTTTGATAAAACCCAAAGCCGCGTATCAACTCCCGCAAGCGGGACTCTGGCAGGTAACGGCCACTAGGGCCTGGCACCTGTTGGGCATTTGTATTGTGGTGGGGTTTGGTAGTTTAGTTTGTGAGACATTGGCTATGAATTCGGTCAGAGGTTGACCATGTGCGATTAAGGAAAAGCACTATCATTCCAAGCGCTGCCCGATAATTTCCTAGTGGCGCCCGACTAATCCATCAGAAATCCGTGGTGATATCCCTCGCCTAAAAATCATGACCTACACCCGATATCGCGGCACTAAAGAAAACATAGGATAGTCTGCAGATCTCGATTTTGAGCAGTGCGAATTTTGGTCAAAAACTTTCCTGTCTACTTTACGTGTTACCTGCTCTGTAAAGAATACTGTGACACACACAAAAAAACACTCACACCGTCAACGTTATCGCTTACAGCACCATAAGATGAACTCGCCCACTAAAGTACGCTGACGTCCGCCACCACCTCGATGTACGCTCAACCAATATCAACACATGGCGACACCCAGACATCAATTGATTGATCCCGACTATCCAATGCACTATCACATCGTCTCGCGGTGTGTGCGCCGCAGCTGGCTGTGTGGTATTGATCGACTCACCAGAAAAGACTATGAACATCGTAAACATTGGCTCGAGCAACGCATGTGGCATCTGGCTCAGTACTTCGCTGTCGCCATTGATGCATTCGCCATCATGAGTAAT
This sequence comes from Candidatus Azotimanducaceae bacterium, assembly GCA_047629195.1. Lineage (GTDB taxonomy): Bacteria > Pseudomonadota > Gammaproteobacteria > Pseudomonadales > Azotimanducaceae > UBA4582. The sequence continues at coordinate 41 of JBLHWY010000265.1, read as the reverse complement.
CACTTTCACTTGGTTGTGTTCTTCGATCCTCAAGAAAGTTA
>JBLHWY010000264.1:0-5804 GCA_047629195.1 Candidatus Azotimanducaceae bacterium | reverse complement strand
CTGACTTTCATGGAGCAATGCCAGGTTGTTCCGCGCACTCTGCGCATTTTGGTTTTCTTCACCATAAGTCGCAAGATACTTCTCTAGCGTTTCTTTCAACAAAGGTTCTGCTTCATCGTAGAAGCCAGATTTTTCGTATATCAACCCCAAATTATTCATAGAAACAAGCGTCGATGGATGCAACTCGCCATAATCCCGCAGTAGCCCTTGATATGCTTCTTCATAGGTTGCTTCAGCATCTGGAAGCTTACCGCTAGCTTGATAAATCGCGCCTAGCTCAAGCAGCGTGTTATAGATATTCAGGGGAATATCAACCCAATTGCTCAGACCGTAGTCAAGCACTTCTTCCGTTATCTGTTGCGCCTGAGCTAACTTGCCCTGTGTGTTGAACACACGCCCAAGGTAGGCTTTTGCGGTGTTCGCGGCTTCAAGGTTTTGGGTCTCCAGTGAAGTCTGGATAATACCTGATAACAGTCCTGCGCTTTCCTGATACTTACCTTGTTGATGATAAACCTCTGCTAGCTGACTCATGGCGTTAAGTACTGCATCATCAATATCCAGTTTAACCGCAGCCATACGACCGACTAACATCTCGTAGGAGTTTTCTGCTGCTTCAAACATCTGAAGCTTCAGCTGAGAGCTGGAAAGGTAGTCAATACAATTCAAAGTTTCTTCATGAAACAATCCATAGTCCGACTCTATATCTGCACACAGCGCATCGACCAAACTAAGCGCTAGCTGGTACTGCGCGACATCATCAGCACCAGCAACCTGGCCATATCGGGTAGCTATGGTGTACTGGTGGCTTGCACCAAGGGAATTTGTAAGGATGGTAGAAACCATTTCACGAATTAGACCGGCTTCGTCGGTCAGCCCTGATGCTGAATAGAGTTCGGCTATCAACTCCTGAATTTCGAGTGTTTGGGGATGCTCTGGCCCAAGTAAATCCTCCGCTGTATTCAATGCCAGACCATAGTAAGTCTCGGCTTCTTCCGCTGCCCCCAACTGTCTGTAGATAAAACCAAGATCACGATTAGCTAATGCTGTGAACCAGTGATTTGAGCCAAAAGCTTCAGTGACAATCAGAAGTGCGCCTTCCTGAGCACCAATCGCACCTTCAACATCGCCACTGTCGAATGCGGCCTGCGCTTCTGTTGACAATGCCTGCCAGTTTTCAACATCAACAGTCTGTGCTTCTGAGAATTGAGAAACGGCCGCTAAGCGTTCCGCCATTTCGTTCGGAAGCTCTGAATTTAGCGCCGTAATGTGTTCATGTACTGCCGCAGCAATGACCTTATCTCCATTACCTACATATAAATTCGCACTGTGCACCAGAGATTGCAATGCAAGATCACTGATGCCGATGATTGAGGCGAGATCAGCAACTTGGCTAAGCACCTCAAGATTATCCGGATCAAGATCCAACGCCGCCAGATAATGCTCTAGTGCTACTTCAATATCACCGGATTCAAGCGCAGTCTCTGCACTCATCTGAAATTTACTTATCGCATCGGCACTGCTGTGGTCCTGCGCATAAACACTCATGGTGTTTGTAACACTTATCAGTACTGCAATTGACAACACCAGAAAACGGGAAATAGATGAGATTCGACTGGTCATATCCATGATGGTCCTAAATCTAGTTAAATTGGGTATTTGGTCGTGCATTGTATGCCTTTTATCTGCCCTTGTGGCGCTGAGATTCGTCACAGCCGACTAACGCGTTACGCCTGAGGACAACTGGTATAGCTCTGGTACCTATTCACTATACCACCGCTGGCAGGAGCTTCTGGTCAATGCTACATTGACGGTCTATAAAACCGGTTATTATCAGAAAACTACACATCACCGCGACTACTTACCACTAACTTATTGATTTTCTTTACGTTATAAAAAACATCTCTTTCGAAATATCTTAACGAAGTGCCATACAAATGGATCTTTAGAAAAGAAACTCACTAATCATAGAAGAAACAAGGCTGAAGCGCTTCATGCAAAGAGTTCCAAAACAACATCCTGCTCAAAAGTGCAGCGCCTTTGCGCACTATTTTGGCAGATTTCTCATAAAAGTCTCAGGATGGCGTGTCGAAGGCGGTGTTCCAGACAGCAAACATATGCTCATTATCGCAGCACCACATACGAGCAACTGGGATGCAATATTTCTGCTCGGCGCGGCCTATACTTTTGGTATTAGGGTAAATTGGCTGGTGAAAAACAACTTCTTCATACCTGTTTTAGCAGAGCTTATTACTTTTTTCGGTGGCGTTCCTGTAGATCGATCGCGAGCAACCAACATGGTGACACAACTTGCTGAGCGTATTCGAAACTCTGACGGGACCAATTTAGTTGTACCACCAGCTGGTACTAGAAGCTACACAAAATACTGGAAATCAGGTTTTTACAGAATCGCGCTAGAAGCAGATATACCGATTGTTTGCGGCTATCTTGACTACAGCAGAAAAGTAGCAGGGCTTGGACTATCATTTCACCTTTCTGGAGATCTAAAACAAGACATGGACCGCATCAGAGAGTTTTATGAACCTTTTAAAGGCAAATATCCAGAGCATAAAAGTCGAATTTTGATCAAGGAAGAAGAGCCCAAGAAGCCATTATAGTATCAGCAGCAACATCCATCACTTTTAAGGTAAAAAAAGCGTAAATTCACCTCCTCCGAGGCTAGATGACTTTTGCAATCGAGCATACCCAAGGCATTCGTTTTTAGAATGAGCCTCTGCGACGCAGCGCGCCAAATACAATCCTAACCCTGTACTCCCTGGCTCAAATTGAGGTTCTTCTAAGGCAACATCTGGACCAACCCCATCATCCTCAATCACAAAACGCGTTCCTCCTTGCTCATTTGTCGCAGATATTACTATCTTAGATTTGGCAAACCGCCTCGCATTGTCCAGTGCATCTCTTAGCACTGTACTGACGAGGCTTTCATCGAAATAACCCATCAATTGTTGATCGCACTTAATTTCAGTGCTCAGTTTTTTATTATCTTTCCGATCTTGCTGAGCAAAATCGGGCTCTTTACCGAACTCGCCATAATCCGAACCGGACGATATATATGGGAGAGAGTTCAACAGGTCAGACACATAAATTTCGCTAATCGTTACCGGCACGGAACCAGACGCCACCGAAAACCGGTATAGCACAAGTAATCTAACCAGACTACGGTCGACTGCTCCGACGCGGTAGGCAATGCTTTGTGCTGCTGACCTAGTCGTCAAGTCACTGGATTCAGCGAGGTCATTGAGATCAGGCGCCAGCATATGCAGTTGGTTCTTCACATCGTGGATAGCACTCGCCAACAAGGTAGTCAAATCCATCTATAAAAACCTCGAAGGTCGATATATAGGTCTAGTGCGGGTCGTAAATATGGCATTTAGATAAGGCTCATCTCTGTCTTTAGACTAAGTATAGACAGACATTCATTTGGGAATTCACGATGATAGTTCTATCATGCTCACAAATATGATTGATGTTAGGGAGATTATGACAACTGAGCCTTCTTATTTGGGTACCTTAAACGCTATTGTTAACGGGGAACGGCGCGGAAATAAATTTCTTGCAGCCTGGTCGCAAAATACGTACCGACCCGACCTCGCCAGGGCTCTCCATACCGTCGCCCTACGCGACGCGGAACATGCAGCAACGTTTGAAAAGCGAATCAACGAACTTGGGTTCGATTTACAAGAAACATCTGACCCTGGTTTTGAGAATGATATGGCGATTGCACTCTCGCAAATGGACGATATTGAGAAGTTTGAACGAAGCGGGCTTGGGCAGAACGATGACAACGATGCACAGGACAGGTTGTTGATGCTGTTAGCCGATAAAAGTATCGACCCAAGAACCGCTGAATTACTAGGACGATTTATCGCCGAAGAGCGAGATAGCGGACGAATATTGAGACAGGCATATTTAGCCCTAAAGGATGATGCCGGTTTACAGGTTCAGACTGTTAACGACAAGGCGATCCTGGCGCAAAGACAAAAAAGCAAGAATGATGATGTGGTTGATGCGCTTTCTGGCATTCAAGAGCAGATAGATAAGACGATTGCGGACTTTGTCCGCAATCGTTAATCAAAACATGGGCTTTCGCTACCTGCCGATAGCACGTAGCTGCCACTGTGCCACGTGAATCGATCTTAACTTTAGCTGCCGAAGGCAGCTAAAGTTCTAATCAAAAACAATAACGCTTCTCGCTAAAGCACCCGTCTTCATTTCCACAAAGGCTTCATTAATCTGCTCAAGCTTAATTCGTTTCGAGATCATTTGGTCAAGGTGTAGTCTACCTTGAAGGTAAAAATCAATAAATCGCGGCATATCAACTCTAAATCTGTTTGATCCCATAAATGAACCCTGGATCTTGCGTTCCTGAAGGAAAGCAGCGCCCATCAGCTCAATTTTAGTGCCCACGGGAATCATGCCGATAATTGTCGCTGCACCACCGGGGCGCAACATATTAAAAGAATCCTCTGCGGTTTGTTTAAGACCAATCGCTTCGAAAGAGTATTGAACCCCGCCACCCGTCATTTCAATCACTTGCTGAACTGCGTCGCCAGCACTGCCATTAACAATGTCCGTGGCGCCAAATTCTTTCGCCATGGCCAATTTCGAGTCGACCATATCAATCGCGATAATTCTACCGGCGCCAGCGATAGCCGCACCGTTAATGCAGGATAAGCCGACACCACCACAACCGATCACAGCAACAGTGCTACCCGGTTCGACAGCAGCAGTATGGAATACAGAACCAACACCTGTCGTCACAGCGCAACCTAAAAGCGCAGCTCTATCTAGCGGCATATCTTCTCTGATTTTCACTAACGCGTGCTCATGAATCAGCATCTGTTCAGCAAATGAAGACAAGTTAGCAAACTGGTTAACTATTTTACCCTCTTGCGCCAATCTTGGCTCTTCGTCAGCATCACGCCGAACCTCAGGACTAGCACACAAAGACATATGCCCCGTCAGACACTGCTCACAATGACCACAGAAAACAGAAAGACAAGTAATCACGTGATCACCAGGCTTCACATAAGTGACATCCGAGCCCACTTGTTCAACGATACCGGCAGACTCGTGCCCCAAAACCATGGGTGTCTGGGCTGGATAAAGCCCTTCAATAAAGTGTAAATCACTGTGACAAACACCGGCAGCAGCGGTTCTTACCAAAACCTCTCTTGGTCCGGGCTTCGATATACTAATATTCTCAATTTCTAATGGTTGTCCTACTTCTCTAAAAATTGCTGCTTTCATTTTCGCTTTTCCTTTTTGTAAAAACTTATGTGTTCATGCGTGCTAATTCTAAACGCCCAAGGCTCAATAAAATAGTCGCAGAATATGGCGCAGGATTCACTCTTTTTCGAAATATTCCAGTGCAAGATAGGTCATTGCTTTGACCCCTACAGGTAGTGCTCGCTCATCTGCATAAAAATAAGGTGAATGATTAGACGCGGGGCTTTCGTCTTTTGGGTCAGAAACACCCAAGAAGAAGAATAAACCAGGAATTTGCTCCTGATAATAAGCGAAGTCTTCCGCCGTCGTTGTTCTTGGCACTATCGCAACCTTATCTGCCCCGGCGGCTTTTGCAAGCGTTGGCGCCATCAGCTTTGTCAGGGCTGGGTTATTAGAGGTCACCGGCGTGCCTTCATTAATCACAACTGTCGCCGTTGCACCCGCACTTTCAGCAATTGATTCTGCAGTACGCTTTATTCTGCTATGGATATCTCGACGGACTTTAGGGTCAAAAGTCCGAATCGTGCCCAACAATTCAACTTTGTCTGGGATTATGT
>JBLHWY010000263.1:0-5874 GCA_047629195.1 Candidatus Azotimanducaceae bacterium | reverse complement strand
GGGGGACCGTTTCCCGCGTGAACTTTGTACTGTAACTTATTCAACTTCAACTTCCTCATAATCCGTTTATGCCCTCAGGCTCTTGACTCTCAAAGCCAGTTTAGGAAGAGTAAAGTAATCCAGACGACAAATTTTTGCACCCTATAGAGCACGCTATAAACAAAAAGCCAATCAAGGATAACACCCGATGAATTATGATTCCGCAACGACACTGTCCAAGAAAATCGCAAATAGGGAAATCAGTTGCGTCGACGTCATGCAACACACCCTAGAAAAAGTGAACAACGTTAACCCGGTCTACAACGCAATCATTTCAATTCCAGATCAGGCTGAACTCATAGAACAGGCGACGAAAGCGGATTCAGCGCTAGCTCGAGGCGAGTATTGGGGCTGGATGCACGGTTTTCCCCATGCTGTGAAAGACCTCTCGAACATCAAAGGATTTGTCACAAGTTGTGGCTCCCCACTCCTCGCAAACAATAAAGTCGAGCAAGATTCTGTTTTCGCCAATAGGATCAGAAACGCCGGTGCAATATTCATAGGAAAAACCAACGTGCCTGAATTTGGTCTCGGGTCGCAGTCTTACAATACCCTGCACGGTTCAACCAAGAATGCTTTCAATACCAGCCTTTGCGCTGGCGGCAGCAGCGGCGGTGCAGCCGTGGCACTTGCGCTAGATATATTGCCCGTAGCCGATGGCAGCGACATGATGGGGTCCCTCAGGAACCCCGCCGCATACAATAATGTTGTCGGCTTCAGGCCAAGCCTCGGTCGCGTGCCTAAAACCGAAGGAGACGTATTCTTTAGCCAACTCTCGACCGAAGGCCCAATGGCACGAAACGTGGAAGACGTCATTAGACTTCTATTAACCATGGCAGGAGCTGACACCAGAGCACCGCTGAGCTGGCGAGGAGAGCTTGGAAGCCCCGAGGATTTTATACCGCTCTCACTGAACGACACCCGCGTAGGTTGGCTGGGCGACTTCAATCATCACCTGCACACTGAGCCTGGACTACTCGAATTATGCGAACGACAACTTCAGGCACTCGCTTCGTCGGGAGCCCAGATTTCGAATTGCTCACTGAATTTTAATATGGATTCTCTCTGGGATAGTTGGCTGACGCTTCGTCACTGGTTTCTCGCACATTCGCCAAATCAATTGTTTAAGAACCCTAAGACACGGGTTCAGCTGAAACCAGAAGTCCAATGGGAGCTGACACAAGCTGAATCAATTTCTACCGAGAGTCTCGCCCTAGCTTGCGACACGAGAGCAAATTGGTATCAAACACTAACCGCTGCATTCGAACAATATGACGTCTTAGCCCTGCCAACAGCGCAGGTCTTTCCATTTGATATTGAGCAACACTGGCCAGCCGAAATTGATGGGCACTCAATGGACACTTACCATCGCTGGATGGAAGTTACCATCGGCGGAACGCTCGCGGGATGTCCAGTCGTTTCACTTCCCGCAGGATTCGATAGCCAAAACCGCCCAATGGGCATTCAATTTATTGCACCGATAGGTCAAGACAAAAAACTTTTGGAATTCGCCCTAGCGTACGAACAAGCTCTACCGTGGCATGGCGACTATTCCCGAATAAAAACTTAGCCCATCCAAAACCTCAAAAACCCTAATGGGTGTCCAATTCTCCTTATCCCTGGACATCCAACAACTCCTTACTTCTGGACATCCAACAACTTGGTAGTTAGTGGATGTCCAATTCTTTTGCTCCGAACAGCTTCGCAGTTAGTGGGTGTCCAATACCGCGCAGTTAGTGGATGTCCAATACTCCGCAGTTGGTGGATGTCCAATTCTTTTATACTCCGAATACTCCGGAGTTGGTGGATGTCCAATTCTTTTTGCCAATTTAGAGGGCACATGCTTATACTCGACTAAATCCATTAACAGCCCAGAGTGAGAATAAGCACATGCAGATACCGACTCAATTAGAATTGTGTGCAACATATCGTGACCAAGACACGGCACAGGCAGTCGCAAAGAAGTTTGGAGGCCGACTCTATATCGATGAAAGAGCGAAGAATCCGAAGCAGCCTTTCACCGCCATGGTTTGTGTACAAACAGATGATATTGCAGCCCTGATCGAAGGGGCTGATGTCGGCGTCTATCTGGTGGCACGCAGACAAGTCAAAGAACATACCGATCCCAAGGTACGTATGGCTGGCTCAATCGGCGCTTTCAGCATGATTAAACATCCGTCGCTGAGTCATACAGAATCTGATTCGCACTGGCGCGATAATCACGCTCCACTCGCGCTAGAAATCCATACGGCAATGAGTCACTACACCCAGCTCAGTATTCTTCACTGCTTTAAAGGCCCAGAATTGGACGGTATCGCGCTTTGCGGATTTGATAGTCTCGAAGATCTAAAGGAACGTTTCTTTAACTCAAAAGAAGGCGAGCAAAGGATTGCCGAAGATGTTGCGAAATTTGCTGACACTCGAAACTCTCCGCGTCGAGTTATAGTGAAAGAAACAGATTTTGGCTAGTCAGAACATGATAAGGCAGGTTCACTATTGCGGGTATAGATATGACAGATTCAGAACTTCCTCAAGGAATTGACCTTACGCCGCTCAATGAAGCGTTTAAGGAAAACCCCTACAGGAGTTTAGCCATGTTGCGGGAGAAGTCTCCCGTGTTTGAAGACTCGGATCTGAAACGTTACATCTACAGCAAACACGACGATGTGAAAGCAATATTGCGAGACGCTGAACACTGGAGTGACCCGCGCAAGGCCAACCCCGGAACTTTTACCTATGAATTTCTAGGTGGGAACTTAGACAGTGAAGAAGAACCCTCAATGCTCTTGATGGATGAACCAGGCCATCGCCGACTAAGATCTCTCGTTAGCAGTTCATTTACACCCAAGGCAGTCGAAAAGTGGCGACCGAGAACCCGTGAGATCATAGAAAGTGTACTCGCACAGATTTTCGAAGCCCATCCGGATGGCGAATTTGACTTAATCAAAGAATTTGCAGGTCCCATTCCGACAGTTGTCATTGCTGAGATGTTAGGTATAGACCCGGCCATGCATGCCGATTTCAAAGAATGGTCTGATACAAGTGTGGTTACCGCTTTCAACCCATTTGCAACTGAAGAACAAAAAACAGCAGGGGATGTCGCCGCGAATAAACTCAGCGAATTTTTTAAGGGTGAGATATCGGCCAGACGCATGGAACTTGGTGATGACCTGATCTCCGATATGATTAGAGCCGAGGAATCCGGAGATAAGCTCACTGAAATAGAAATGATAAGACAAGCAAACCTGCTCTTAATTGCCGGCAATGTCACGACCACGGACCTTATAGGAAATTGCGTAAAAGCACTTCTAGATAATCCGGCACAAGCCCAATCACTCAGAAACAGACCGGAATTAATCAACAATACAATCGAGGAAGCGCTCCGATTTGATTCTCCTGTGATAAATTCAGGCAGAATCTCCAGTCGGGAAATCGAAATTAGTGGATGCCCCGTCGGCAAAGGTGAGTCTCTCAGCACTTCTCTCGCCGCCGCTAATCATGACCCTGATGTGTATCCGAAACCAGAGACATTCGATATTGAACGCAAGGACACCCATCATCAATCTTTTGGTGGCGGGCGCCACCTGTGTCTTGGGGCGCACCTTGCAAGACTAGAAGCGCAAGAAGCTGTACTCGCTTTGATTAAAAAATACCCGAACCTGCAGCACAGCCCAAAGGGATACGAACATCACGCCATTCCAAGTTTCAGAGGCATGAGCCACTTTTGGGTGAAAGGCTAACGACACAAACACACCAAACATAAAACAGTGGAAAACCAACATGAGTGAATACACCACCATTAAAGTGGAGAAGAAGAACGGCGTCGACTGGCTAACGCTGAATCGACCGGAAGCGCTAAACGCTATAGACACGCCAATGGTCACTGAGCTACGAGATTATTTTGGCGGTCTGCAGGAAGACAAAGATACCCGTATCGTCGTGATGCAAGGTGCTGGTCGCGCATTCTGTGCCGGGCTCGACATCAAGGCATCTCAAGGCGGTATGTACGAACAACCTTTTGGCGGTGGCATGGGCTTTCAGGGTTATCTCGCCGAAGTCTACATTCGAATGCGCCGCTGCCCACAGCCTATTATTTCGCTTATCCAAGGGCCTGCCTGCGGTGGCGGATTCGCATTTGCGCTTGCCTCTGACATCCGAATTGCCGGAGAGAGCGCGCGGATGAATGCGGCATTTATTCGTGTCGGTTTATCCGCCTGCGACATGGGCGCCAGCTATTTTCTGCCGAGGCTAATAGGTACGTCGATTGCATCAGAACTGATGCTTACGGGCCGGTTCATCAATGCTGAACGCGCGCTTCGAACTAATCTTGTGTCTGAGGTTGTGCCCGATGCCGAACTCGCTAACGCTGCTCAAAGTTATATAGATGACATGCTAACAACGTCACCCATGGGTTTAAGACTGACAAAAGAAGGCCTCAATGTTTCGATAGATGCCGCTGGATTGGAAGCTGTCATGGCGATTGAAAACAGGAACCAAGTTTTGTGTTCGAGAACCAAGGATGCAAAAGAAGGTATGCAAGCGTTTCTAGAGAAACGCGCGCCTAACTACACCGGGACCTGATCAAACTAAAGAGTGGGTTGCTACACCTATGATTGAGGACTTCGATCACATATTAAGGACAACACGCTCGGTTCGACGCAGGCTTGACCTTGACCGTGAAGTGCCAAATGAAGTACTTGAAGACTGCATTAATGTGGCTATTCAAGCACCTGTCAGTCTTGCTGGAGAAAATTGGCGTTTCATCATTGTTAAAGATCAAACAATAAAGACGAGCCTCGCAGATTTTTATGGCGAAGTGATGCAGGACCTGAGTAAAGAGCGTGGCATTGAAATAAAAACAACGCATCAAGCCTTGATGCGTAACCTCTATAATATGCCCTGCATGATCCTAGTTTTTGCCATTGGAGAGCCGCAAGCATCAATACCTCAGCAAATTGCTTTTTATGGCTCAATACTACCTGCTGCCTGGTCTTTGATGCTGGCACTTAGAGCGCGAGGTTTAGGCACGACATGGACCACTCTACTCTCGGCACGACAAGATCAGGTTGCAGATTTGCTCGGTATCCCTGATAACGTCACGCATACTGTGATGCTACCTATCGCTTACACAAAAGATGCGGTACTAAAGCCTGCAGATAGAGCCTCGGCCAAAGATGTAACTTATTACGATCGCTGGAAAGAGTAGTAATCAAACACAAAAGGAAACTATATGACTAAGGGGTTTAGTATCAAAATTTTTACGCTCGCGGCACCACTACTATTTCTACTCATCAGTTCATGTTCGTCAAAACAAATGCGTGAAATGAACGCAAGCGCCCCAAATACTGTTAGTGGCACTGCAATCGAGCATGTCACCATTATCGATGCTGAAAACGGCTTATTGAAAGATATGACGGTGATATTCGACGATGACAGAATTCTACAAGTTTTGCCCGCCGATGAAGCGCCTAAAGCCACCGTGTCCATCGATGGCAAAGGAAAATACTTAATACCAGGTCTGTGGGACATGCACGTACATTTGACCTATGACGACCGCTTCACCGATATTATGCCAGCCACGTTCCTTTCTTATGGCATTACCAGCGTCAGGGACACAGGGGGTTTACTTAAGAACATATTACCGGTTGTTGCGCGTATGCGAGCACCCGGTGCGGTCGCGCCCCGGGTATTCTTCAGCGGTCCGTTGCTCGATGGCGAACATGTTGTTTATGACGGCAATTCTCGTCCTGAAATAGGAATACGGAACGAAGACGTCGAGCGCGCGATGCAGAATGTCAAAGCGTTGAAAGCTAACGGTGCTGATTTCATCAAAAT
>JBLHWY010000262.1:0-5924 GCA_047629195.1 Candidatus Azotimanducaceae bacterium | reverse complement strand
ATCTGCAGTAGAAAAATATAAGGTGTTTGTCGCTGAAGGAAAAGGCCAGATATCACCTTGGTCACTATTAAAAAAGCAGATTTTTATGGGTGATGAGAATTTTGTTGAAGAAATGGAAGCAAAGATAGATAAAGATAGAGATCTATCGGAAGTTCCATCAAGTCAAAGGAGGGAAAAAGCAAGGGCTTTAACGGAATACGAAACAAGGTATGAAGGTCGTAACAAATCTATTTTGGCGGCCTATAAAAGTGGGGGGTACACGATGAAAGCAATAGCGGATCACTTCAATTTACACTACTCGAGTGTGAGTAAAATCATCAAATTTTCGTCGAATTCACGATTCAAGACTTGACCCTGACCTTGCAATTAAAGCCGGATTCGCGATCATACCCATTGGGATCAGATACAGCCCTATGCCCAATGACATCGCAATCCCAGCTATCTTCAACTAATTTTCCTGCACCATACCAGCAGCAATAAAGACAGCTCCACAATCCGGTGGGGTAATGGTGCTCAACAATGCAAATCAAAAAATGAACAGATGAGCCTGTAAAGGCCCAGGCCCCAGGTTAATAAGCGCCGGACCAGCAACAGAAACACAGATAACATACGCAGCAATCGTAGGTACTTCCATTCCCAAAATTAAGGCAAACAAATGCAGTTAGCAATAAAGCTGGACACAGCCTCCCACCCGAACCAGACAGAATCAATGAAGTGATTTTCACTCCCAGGCTGTTAATACCCAGTACACCAATAATAATGGATGCAATAGTGGGAATTTGCATGCTGCTATTTAGGTCACACTTTTTTTATTCGTTTTAGGCTACGCTTGGTATCAAACGTTAAATTTCTATCAATCCATAATAAAACTGCAGCCACAATAATAGCCATGCAAACCGCATACTGGGGTGTTAATCCGGCTGACCATGAATTTCTCAATAGACTTATTGAGCAATGCCGTAACCGTTTGGTAGATTTTGGCTGGTTTATGAAATATTTAAATGAACCCATGGCTCGTCAAGCAAAAATTGGCTGAGGTATGGAAGGAGAAAGTTAAAGTAATCGATAGATGAGGAAATATAATGATTGACAATAATTCCAGAGTGATTAAGACTCGGGCACTTACATCAACAATCTTGAATTGGTTTGGTGCTAGTGACCGCGGTATTTCAATCGTTGTAACTGAGCTTTACTGAGACGAGTAAGGAGAATCGTAAAATGACCGTCATCTCAAACGAAAATTTCGACGCCGGAGCAACAGGCTGGAACAACAATACGACCCGCACAGTGGGGGGAGAGCGCATTCTTGGCCGATTTTCGGGATCGCTGGATGCTGAGAAGACCTTCGCCGTTTCCCAGGATGTAGCGGGCTATCTTATTACATTCGACTTTTATGAGTTGGACAGCTGGGACAATGAAGAATTCTATGTCTACGTTGATGGTAAGGCCGTAAATCTGGGGCGTTTTAGTCATGGTAGTGATGAAAGTGAAAATCAGAAATCCGGTACAAGCGCCGACGACATTTCTTGGAGCTACAGCAGCGGCGCACGCCAGTACCTAAGCAACACACAACATTGGGCTGATCAGATACACAGCGTCACGCTTTGGGTCCCGCAAGGGGTCGTCACTGGGGATGAGCTGACCCTTCGTTTCGACGCGCGGATTAATAGTGGTATGACCGATGAATCCTACGGAATAGACAATGTAGTTATAGCAACCCAACAAACACGGATCGTGGCGAGCGAAGGATTTGAGGGTGGCGCCAATGGTTGGTCAATCAACAATACGCGCGTTGTGGGAGAGGGAGATGAGCAGATCCTTGGGCGCTTTACTGGCGCACAGGATGTCGAAAAGACATTTTCCGTCCCAACCGGTGCTGACAGCTATACCGTTAGCTTTGATTTCTACGAGCTCGATAGCTGGGACAATGAAGAATTCTATGTCTACGTTGATGGCAAAGCGATCAATCTAGGCAGATTTTCTCACGGCACAAATGAGAATGAGAATATCAAATCGGGGGTTACCGCCGACGAAATTGCTTGGAGCTACACCAGCGCCCCACGCGAGTATCTAAGCAACACGGCAGGTTGGTATGACCAGGTGCATAATGTCACTTTGATTGTGCCGCGCACGGCGCTAACAGGCAGCGATATCACCGTCAAGTTCGATGCCAGGTTGAATTCTGGTGAAAATGATGAGTCTTACGGCATCGACAATCTTATCATTATGGCCAACACAGTTGCGGCACCAGCGCCGGCACGCGATGATCTGATTGATTTTTTTCGCGAGGACTTTGAAAATGGTGCGCTAGGGTGGAGCAACAATAACACCGATGCGCTTTCTGGTGTGGGCAAAGTGCTGGGTCGATTCGATGGAAGTCAAGACGTATCGAAGACCTTTGATGTTCCTGCGGATGTCGAAGGTTATAATATAAGCTTTGATTTCCTTGAACTGGATTCCTGGGATAATGAAAGTTTCTTTGTTTATGTGGACAATAAACCTGTCGATCTAGGATCGTTCCATGTCTACTCCAACGAAGTAAACGACGATAACAGTGGCATAACTGGTGATGGAATAGAATGGGTCCGCGCAAGTTCCACGCGTGAACAAATCTCAGGTACAGCCGGATCATCAAACTGGACAGACCAGATTCATCACATCAACCTTTGGGTGCCGAGAGACGCAGTATCAGGCAATCAGATGACAGTGCGTTTTGATGCACGTATCAACTCCGGTGTGTCCGACGAATCCTATGCGATCGACAATTTCGTTATAGCAACCGAACGCACCGGACGGTCAGACCAAGTGCAGGAATTTATAGATCTGTACGCAGAACAAACATATGATGATATTGCGCATCTTCTCGACTGGCAAATCGACATCATTATCGAATATGTAGACGGTCGCCTTGAAAACATTCAAGATTTTAGAGCTTTATGGTCTGTCTACCAAGATAGCCAAATGTATATTGACGAAATTAGTTCCGAAAGAAATCTTTCGGAGGCGCTGGTATTAGCAGAGTTGAACAACCAAGTGAACGGTTTTGATTCAGACTCACATATACAAATGCGTGATTATCTTGATTTAAATGTGCCTGATTGGGGTTTATATTTTTGGTATCTAAGCGGGGCAGTTGGTAATATTGACAAAGATAAAAATGAAGCCGAGGTAGAGAGTATATTGAGTATTTTGCTGAATCCAGTTTATTCGGATCTTGTTATGTATGAAGATGACCTCGCAACATCGACCATTGATAATAAAGCTGCTCTCAATGACGCCGGGGACCTGGACTGGGTCTATGGCTATGTGAAAGGGAACTCAATAATTGATAAAATCGCGGATCTCACTTTACCTAATTTTCAACAGGACGTTTTGGCTTCCTTTACGAACGATATTACGCAGGAAATAGACAACCTGGTAGCTGCCTCCAATAGTCTTAGCCGGTGGCTCGAACCAGATCCACAAAGTAGACCCGGAGTTACAATCGAACAGGAGCTCGGTTTGGTCTCAAATGTGGAACTCCTATCAATGCTTGACCATATAAGAACATCCTTTGATAGCATGCATAAATTAGACGATTGGTCAGATATGCTCCTGAATTCCGTTGCTGACGAAATCACCTCTGACTTTACTAGCGCAAACCTCGCATCTGGTGTCGGCGCAGGGCTTTACCTTATGGGAGGGGGAGCCTTCCTAGGGGCCCTAGCGACGTCAGCAGTGGCTATTAATCCCTTTGTGGCAGCAGGATCTATAGCTTATTTTGTAGGGTCTGCAGTGGCATCCGGATCTAGTGTAAAAGGCTATGCAGATGCTGACTTTGGACTAGCAAAAATTGAATATGATTTGCCCAGTTTCAATTTGGATGGTATTGCCGCGGTGGATTCCTTCAATTATATTATCCAAGAAGCAGAAGACAGATATGCGCTAAATGAGGCAAATGTCGCTTTGGTAGAAAGCGGTGTATATCCAGCCAACCGGGTAGATTTAATTGAAATTACGTCAGAAATTGCTGCTGATGCGGTTACAAAATTCACTGATACATCAATGTTTTTGATGGTGTTAGAGGGCGCGCTGTCTATTGATATCGATCGCGGATCTGGTGGAACTAGAGCACATAGAGAAAATGATCTGATTAGACGCCTTTATGACAAGACAAAGAAGATGGATGATTTCTTAGAAGATTCGTTTGACGTCAAAGTCGACTGGGCCACTGGTGAACATGGATTTCCACATGCTGATCAATGGAACGGACTTGGAGACTGGCATGAAGAAGCTACGGATCGTAACGTCAATATTGAAACGACTGACCCCAGTGGTGATAATTTGGTTGGATTTCGAGCTCGCATAAGCGACGGTTTTCTTGGAGATAATACTCTGTACGTTGATTGGCATCGCGACACAGATTGGGGCGGACGATTTGACGCAGTCCAAAACTTTGACCTAACTGACGTATGGATGTTTTGAGCTCGCAGTCCCCATATTGATTTTTGATTGGGGATGCGAAAGGCACGATACTGATTTTTATCAGTAAGTTAACTTTGTTAGAGTGAGGCTTTGGCACCGACGTTGCGGGTGAATCGGAAACTGGAGCTTTGCGTCTTCAATTTGACGTTCCACACACTGGTTCAAAGCCTCCGACTTCAGTCGGCAAATATTCCAACTCTGCGCCAAAGGCGCTCCAAAAACACTCAACCCGCCGACTTTAGTCGGTGGGTTGAGTCTGTAGTGCAAATCAGCTGATGGACATGACTTCCCTTTTCCCAGACGGAAGTATAGGGTCAGACGGAAGTATAGGGTCTACCATTGAATGGAGCGCGTAATTAAGTTAAAGACGAAATAAAATTGACACCCATTCAATTACTATATATTTCAAGATCTGCAGTTTTGGAAAAACGCTTGTCGGTGACATCGGCTGGCAACATCCGTTACCGGCTTAAGACAGCCTACCGTGAAAGCTTGCCCCATGAACGTAGTGAATGCTTTGGGTATGGCACGACATATGTGGCCGCTCTCATGCATCCATGCGCTACTAGGCATTCGTACGTCCATGCACTTCATATTTGAACCACAGGATTTCATTGCAAAACTGGCATCACTGGTGCCCAAACCAAGAGTCAACCTCACGCAGTTTCACGGTTTTTTTGTCGGAATGTCGCATCATCCGAACAGTAAGTACCGGCTAACAGTCACACCAGCAAAGCGAGGGAAAGGTAAACAAAGGGGTGATTTAAAAGAAGACAAAACGCCTGATTAACGACCAAGACCTGGGCTCAGCGGTTAAAAAGAGTGTTTACCAACAGTAGTCGCTTTAGGCGACATTGATGTGGAAATTTGCTCTCGTTGCGGTGGTGCAGTTAAAGTTATCGCCGATACGCCGGATCGCTGTATCGAAGATCAGCAGGTCATTGACAAGATCCTGTTCCATCTTAAGAAAAAGGACGGGCTACCACTATCGCCCGATGCTTTGCCAGAAGCCAGAGCACCGCCTCACCAACAGTAGTCGCCATGAGGCGAACCAGCTTGCTTGGCTGACATCATCATAGTTTGATGAGTCTACTAACTGGCACCAATAGACGGCGGGGTATCGCTATTGGCTAAAGATGGTTTCTGCTTGAAATGACGAAAAAATGCTTGATAAATGGTTAGGGTTGCTAGGAATCTGGCTAATAAGACGAGGGTTTACTGAATATTGGAGATAATTCTGAAAATTGACATCAGTGGATAGGGCTTTTATCCATCCTATAATCCCCACCTTCTTCTAGAACTTCTCTATCTGAGGCCAATCATGGCTATTTACCAGTCCTTTAATGACTGCAATTTAATCTAGAGTTGGAAAGATTAGAGCATACCTAAAATTATTGAGAAGATATTGAAGAAAAATTGAAGTATAAAAGGTATATTATATGAATAAAGGAGTAGGGATT
>JBLHWY010000261.1:0-6027 GCA_047629195.1 Candidatus Azotimanducaceae bacterium | reverse complement strand
TTTCATCAAACACTAGGAGAAACCAACCCAGAATGGGGCCTGAGAGAAATAGATAATGTTATTTACCTGGCTGAATCAAACGGACTGAAACTTGAGCAAAAAGTTGATATGCCCGCGAACAACACCAGCCTAATATTTGTGAAAGTCTAAAAAGCGAATAATTGAGCGCGGGAAGCGCTCTTAGTCAACTGGAGGCTTCCTTAGCATGACTAAAATTGCACCTTCGTTCTTGCCTTCAAATTCAAAGCTCAAGATTGATTTTCGATAAAGATAAGTCGCAAGTTCCGCGCCAATGGCTTCACGTATCCTGCCGGTACCGACGATAAACCGTGCTCCTGCGCCCCGGGTATGATTAATCTCATCAAGGGTTTTATTCAGCTTGGCTGTCGCTTCCCGAATAGTTTCGCGATCATGGGCGATATCAACGGTAGCAATATGCCCATCGGTTTGCGTCTCAAGTAGATCGTCACATTTAGGACAATGGGTCATGTCCCTGGAGAGCACCATGCCACAATGCATACAGTCAATTTTGTTTTTCATGATACGAACAGCATCCTACCGACCAACGCTGCTCACCTGACTCGAAGCAGTAGGTTCATTTGCTACCCGATAATCCTGGTAAAGATCCAAAAACTCAAAGACCAGATTACTCATTTGTCCAGGTTCAGAATTCGTCAGGAAAACCATACCGGTTTGGAGTTCTGGGCTAAATACCATCTCACTTCGCATGCCCCTCACGTAACCGCCATGGTGAACAAAGCCTGTGTCTTTGCCATAATCAAATAGCCGCCACCCGAGTCCGTAGGCGGTATTCGCCAGGCCACGGCGACGCTTGTAGTGTGCTTGTCTCAGCGTCGTTTTAATAACCGGAGAATGCATTTTTTCCAACATTTCAGAGGACAAAACAA
Organism: Candidatus Azotimanducaceae bacterium; assembly: GCA_047629195.1. Taxonomy (GTDB): domain Bacteria; phylum Pseudomonadota; class Gammaproteobacteria; order Pseudomonadales; family Azotimanducaceae; genus UBA4582. The sequence continues at coordinate 5,119 of JBLHWY010000261.1, read as the reverse complement.
TAGGGTCGTGGCCGAGTTGGGCCAACAACCATTGAGTCATGTCTTCAATACTGGCATTGACGCCCGCAGCTGGCGGGATTCGATAGTAATGATCGGTAGTGCGCGTTTTACGCCAACGCGTCCCAGTCCAGATATGAGGTTCCGCATGATTCGGATCATTCATGAAGGCTTGACGCCCGAACGATGCGCGGGTCATTTTCAGCGGCTGAAATATCTTTTGAGTCACGTAACCTTCATAGTTCACATCGGTGTTTGCGGCGACCACATCTCCCACTAGGCTGAACACAACATTCTGATACCCGTAACACTCACCGGGCGCGCAGATGAAATCCACCCTATTCAGGCGTTTCAAGATTCTGTTGTAGGACATGTTGTCCTCAACCAAATTGGTATAAGCATGGGGCATCAGTCCACTGGACTGGGACATAATGTGCTTAAGGCTAATTTCGTCACCATAGTCGCGGCGCTTGAAGTTTAGCTCTGCGAGGGAGTCTTTTATGGGTGACTGCCATTCAATGGCGCTTTCGTTAACCAAAATAGCCGCAGCCGCAGAGGCAAATGTCTTTGATATTGACGCCAATCGAAACAGCGTCTCTGTGGTCACGGGTTCAAACTTACCGGCGACCTGCACCCCCCAGGTCTTCTGCAACACAACTTTGCCATCCACCACCACTACAACTGCAGCGCCCGGAGTTGTATTAATCAACGGGCTAAAAACTTTTTGCTCGAGATCATTAGCGAAGCGTTGCTCAGGGCTGGTCAGGGCAACGTCTAAGACTCTTTCAGCTACTTTTCCAGTTAACTTCTCTTCTGAGAATGCGATACTATTTTGAAATAGACAAAGAGCTGCAAGCAACAATGCAAAAGCAAACCTTGTAGTGACAAACTTAGTGGGTCTTGGGTAAACAGCAATCATTCTTTGAAAGGGCATTCATTACTTCGTTTCATGAGATTAGAATTCTCCCACAAAGCGCTAATTCTACCAAACGCTAATTGCCACAGGGTCATATGTAGATTCATATTTGATCGGCCACAGATCATAGCTTTTAGTTACTATATTTGAAAAATAATTCAAGTGAGCTCCTGATAAAAAAAGGAAAAACCGGTGATACAAGATCGAGTAAAAGAAAACTGGCAAATCAAAAAAACTGCGGTCAAAAGTCATGGTGGCTTGGTCGCATCTCAACATCACCTTGCATCAGATGTTGGTGCGAGCATTCTCGCCAAGGGCGGCAATGCGATTGATGCCGCTATAGCAACCGGACTTGCTCTTGGAACAGTAGAACCCTGGATGAGCGGTATTGGCGGTGGTGGCTACATGACCGTATATCTGGCAAAGACAGATGAAGTCAAAGTTGTAGAATTCGGCATGCGCGCACCTTTTGCCTCGACGCCTGCTGACTATCCCCTTGCCGCTGAAGGTGTCAATTCGTCGGATTCATTCGGTTGGCCAAAAGTTGAGGGCGACGCCAATATTCACGGTCCTTTGTCTATTGCTGTACCTGGTTATATCAAGGGCATTGCACTTGCGCTGGAAACGTTTGGCACACAGTCATGGGAATCTCTTATTGAACCTGCTTGCAATCTCGCCGAGTGGGGTTTACCTATCGATTGGTATTCATCTTCCAAAGTAAATACATTCGCCAGGGACCTAAATAAATACGATGAAACGCGAAGCGTCTACCTCAACGATGGCTTTCCTCCGGTTGCTGACATTGAGGGTGAAATGTGGGCACTACCTCTCGGCGAACTTCACAACACTTATCGCCACCTCCAATCAAACGGTCCAGACAGCTATTACACGGGTTCACTTGCAGAAAAAATCTGTAATGACTTGAATTCCGTTGGCTCAAAAATTTCAACTACCGATCTAGCACAGTACCAAGCGAATATCGCCACGCCGCTCATGAAAAACTATCGAGGATCAGAAGTTTTCGTCGCAGGTGAGCTGACTGCCGGTCCAAGTCTCGTACACGCACTCGACTACCTTGAAAAGAATTATACGCCAGACTCGACGCCGTCGAGTTTCCAAGCTACTCAGTATGAGAGCTTCGCCAATGGATTGTTGTCAGCATATGACTACAGACTCAAACATCTTGGCGCAGGCCCTGATAAAAAGACCTCAGAAAACACCACACATATTTGTGCGACCGATAGCGAAGGTAATGTGGTGTCCCTGACTCAAACCATCATGTCTGGTTTTGGATCACGTGTCATGCTGCCGCAAACCGGCATTCTTATGAATAACGGTATGATGTGGTTCGATCCACGTCCTGGATCACCTAATTCTGTTGAAGGCGGTCGATACCCGCTTTGCAACATGTGCCCGACCATCGTAAAAAAACCTGCCAACACTTCAACTAAGAAATCTGTTTTTGCTGTCGGTGCCTGCGGTGGTAGAAAAATATTCCCGTCGGTGTTTCAACTGGTTTCATTTATGGTCGACAATGAGCTCAGCGTTGACGAAGCTGCACACAGACCCAGAATCGACAACTCAGGCTCACACATCATTACAATTATGGATAGCATGCCAGCAGAAATCGTCGATACTTTGATGAGTAAGTTCCCACAGTCAAGATCACGGCCTAATGGTGTTTCCCCAAATCATTTTGCCCTACCTCAGTTGGTAGAACAGATACCTGACGGACTTAATGCCGGAGGCTGCTTTATTCCTTCCCCGCATGCAAAGGTTTCACGGGAGGAGGATTTCTAGACAAGACCGGACCGTCAAAAAATTGACGTCTCAGGGTCATTTTTATGATAAGAACCCGAGTGAAATTAATTATACATTAACCCAACCATTCCAGTGGCGCGCCTTCTTGACACCTTGATCAGGCGGCGCGAACACCAGCATTTTTACTCTCAACCCTATTCGTCAAGTGATCTATACTTTCTTCAGAGGTTCATACTTGGCGACTAGGAATAAGAATGCTCAAGCTCAATCACAACTTCATGTTGTATCTCGCCATTGTCGGTATCATCGTTTTCGTACCGCTGACGCAGGCCGCCGTTGTAAACTCAGTCCAATCAGGCACGACGAGTAGCACTGGCAACGGCACCCTGACGGTCAATGTTGCCAGTGTCGACACGAGCAAGTCGTTTCTGATTTTTCAAACCCGGCATGCTTCGAACCGTCCTGTAGGTTCAACCATTCGCGGCGAATTAGCATCAAGCACTCAATTGGAATTCACCCATGTCTCTAATGAAAACGCAACGATTGAAATTCAATGGTATTTGATCGAATACACCAGCGGCGTTTCGGTTCAGCGAGGCAGCACGACCCAATCATCAACGAATGTTTCCGTTAATCTAGGCACCACCCTCGGCAGTACCAGCGATGCATTTCTGCTTTACTCCAAAACGGTGAGAAACACAGATAGTGCATATGGAAACGACGATCCCATTACAGGGATAATAACGGCAACAAACCAGATTCAGTTCGAAGCGAATTCAAGCAACAGCGATCACATAATTGAATGGCAGGTGGTTGAATTCACGGATAACTCAATCAACGTTCAAACGGGTATAGAAAGTATTACCCAAGATTCTGGGATAACAGTGACTGACAATCTCAGTAGTACAGTTGATTTGGATTCCACTATTTTACTCGCGGGTTGGCGATCCAGTGGTGGAGGTTCAGATATCGATGAACGCCTCATCACTGCCGGGTTTCCTTCAAACAACACGGTTCAATTTACTCGAGGAAATAATGGCGATGACGATGTTGATAAGATAACTTACCAGGTGATAGAGTTCACCGACGGAACTGCAGTGCAAAGCGGCATGGCGAATTTCGCGAGCGGCGAAACAAGCAAGAGCGTGGTAATCTCATCAGTTGATACCAGCATGGCTGTAGCACTCGCAACAATCCAGGCAGGTGACGGACAAAACAAAGGAAACACCGAGTACTCAGACAATGATATTACTGGCGAAGGGTCTTTCACCCTGTCGTTCGCGTCATCGACTTCTCTAACGATTCAACGAAATTCTAGCAATAGTGCAAGTACATTAAACTGGCAAACCATCGATTTTAGCGCTAGCAGCGACGGTGACGGTGGCACATGTACTTCTCCCACGAGCAACTACGGCATTGTTGCAGGCGGCGGGATCATCGTCGATGACGATGTGAAGATGAACGATATAAATATCTCCGAGGGCACTACTGCTGCCAATGCAGCCATCGAAACTGATGCTGACATTGTCTTTGGCGCTGTTTCAATACCTGCAGTTGAACCTGAACCCTTCCCCACTAATTCATCAACGACCGACATTGATGATTCAGACTCGCCGATAAACTCTTCAGGCGAAGTCTTTTACGACGATGCCTTCGTAGATGAGGATGAGACCTTGAGCTTTACTGGTGGCGGCACTTTTCATATTGATACACTAACCGCCGATAAAAAATCAAAAATAAGATTGTCAGCCGGAACCTATTACATTGACAGGCTTATTTTCGACGACGAAAAAGTAGACCTTATTATTGACTCAGGACCCGTCATTCTACACATCGGGACGTCGATGACTGCTGAAAAGAAAGAAGTCGACATGAATAAAGACGGCGATGTCGATGACCTCCAGATCCTACTTCATAGTGGTGCGACCATTGATTTCGAAGAAAAGAAATTCAAAATCAACGCTGTGATAATTGGACCCAATAGCGGCGAACTGAAGTTCGGCGAGGAGCTTAAGTTCGAGGGCACTATTCAAACGTCAAACAAAGTAACGCTGGTTAAAAAGACAAGATTGAAATTATCGAGTAGCCAACAGGCTGACATTGATGCAATTTCCTATTGCGCTGATAGCGCTGGCGTCGATCACTTCGAGATTAGCCACGATGGCTCCGGCATTAATTGCCTGGATGAAGTCATCACGTTTACAGCTGCTGACACATTGGGAGATGCGGTTGAAGACTATGCCGGATCAACTACTCTGGATACCGGAAGTGGCAAAGGCACCTGGAGCCTCAATTCTGGCAATGGTACGTTTTTAGGTGTGCTTGCTAATATTGGCCTCGCGACCTACACCTTTCATGATGATGATAATGGCGTAGCATCTTTCAACCTGAGCTATACTGAGGGTAGCAACACACTAGATATTGAAATTTATCAAACATCAGATT
>JBLHWY010000260.1:0-6124 GCA_047629195.1 Candidatus Azotimanducaceae bacterium | reverse complement strand
ATCGCCATCACTGTCCAACTGCTCGCTAGCATCCAGCGGGAATGCATCTTCATAGTCTCTGAAGCCGTCGTCATCGTCATCAAGATCAGCAGCGTCAACGTCACCATCATTGTCAGAATCGATCAACAGATCGACATCTGCATAATCAAATGCAATTACTACATTATAGGACTCGCTTGCATTAAATGGCGCCTGCCTATCAAGCCCTGCACCGCCTGTCACGTTGCCAAGCACAAAAAGCAAAACTTCTATATCTTCAAATTCGGAATCGTCAAGATAAGGAACTGTGACAGTTTTTGGCTGCTCATCTCCGTCTAACCATGTTACTGTTTGCGTCAAGGCAACAAAATCTGAGCCCTCAACTGCGGTGTTAGATTGAGTTCTTACATCAACGGAAACCTGACCCTGATTACCCTGATTTCTAACGAGCGTAATATCAACACTTCCTTCAGCCTCATCAAAGCGAAAACTGCGATTTGCCACACCAACAATTCCCGCGGCATTGCCAAAGCTGTCATCATCAATAATCTGAACATCTGAACCATCTGCTAAAACCGCGGACCCGCCCGTAGGATTCTGCAGTTGCACCAAAAACCCCTCCGTCTGTTCGGCAACCTCATCATCAATGATAGGTACATAAAGAGTCTTGGTATCGCTATCCCCATCCAACCAGAATAGCGTCGTAACGATAGGTCCAGCATAATCCAGATCGAGTTCGGCACTGATGTCAATACTACTGGTCGTTGATTCAAGTACCACATCAACACTGACAACCCCTTCTGAGCCACCTACCCTGACAACTTCGATTTCAACTCGCCCCGCCGCCTCACTAACACGTTGGCTAAAGCCGACAAGAAAGACCCCATTCTCGGGTTTACCATCTGAAGCATAATCATCATCAATTATCGTCAGAACAGCATCTAACATCCCAAGCCTGGCACCACCACCGGGATTGGATAACCTTAAACGAGCTAGCTGGGCTGGCTCTATCTCGTTATCATTAATAATGGGCACGACAAATGATTTGACTGAAACATCACCGGGTACCCAGGTCAAAGTTCCATTAGTCGACATAAAGTCTTCGTTTTCTATTGCTGTCGGTGTACCGAGCACGGAATAATCTACAGACACAGTGCCTGCAGCACCAAGTACACGATGCACGTTGATGACTTTGCTACCTTTTTCCTCTTCAATAAAGTTACTACTGACAGCAAACTCCAAGGTGCCATTCGCAGGTTGCGAGTTGACATCAAAGGGATCGCTATTGCTATTCGCTTCTTCCACATTATTGAAGCCATCCAAATCTGGGTCCAGCAACGCATCCGAGGGGTCAAACAGGTCTAAACCGAGGGTGAACTCCTTAACATCAGATATTCCGTCACCGTCCGTATCTAGCTGGGCAATTTGTGGATCGGTGTTCTCGAACAGTTCGATCACGTCATTAAGACCATCGCCATCCAGGTCCTGAGTGTAGTAAGCGTAAAAATTGGAGCGATGAGCAATTGATATTACCAACTGCGGGTCGGCAGGATCGAACGTGTTAGTGTAGGTTTCTGACTCTTCGATATAGAGCCTGCTACCAGTCCAGGCCACAGCGTGCCAGGTCCGTTCGCGAAACACCATACAGTCTGTTTGATTCACAATACAGTCAGAAAAAGCAACAGCAGATTGGCCAGAGAAGTCAATCCGTGCAGACAAAACAATGTCACCATCACGTAACTCCCAATACCAATCGTCAATCCCTGGAAAGGACGGGTCTGCACTGAATACACGTCGCGCCGTTCCATCGGGTAACAACTCATAACCAAAAACATCAGCAAGGGCCAGATTACCATCTCCGTCGCTTGCGTCCGGGCTTGTCAGGGTAAACCCGCTGACCAGAAATTGATTTTCAAGGTCAGCCAAGAAACTTGTGTCGTTCGCCGCCAGCACCACCGGGGTGGCAATGTGATAGCTTGCGTAAGACTCGTCACCCAACGTTGCCACCGAGTATATCCCGAGAGTATCGCTGAATGTATCCAGTTGTCTCAACGATATTACTGTGCCTCCGGACAGGACGATTTGGACACTGCCGTCGACATCGTAAGACCAGGAGAGTAACTCGCCAGTCCTGCGCAGCTGTCCAGTACCGTCAGGAAAAAACCCGATGATATCAGTACTAAAACGACGCCCGGGTATCGCGCCTGCATCAACGACCACCTTGACAAGCAGTTCATCCAAGCCAAAGGGTGTGTCGGCACCAATGTCGGCGCTGATTAGCGGCACCTCTTGCAGGTCAAGAAAAGGAGTAAGTTCGTCTGAGGCGTCGGTAACCGGCAGCGCATTCACATCGCCCTGCAACGCAATCCGATCGTTATCATTTGCCAGGGACAGCACACTCACCGTCTCTCGGTAAACAGAAAATTCACCATTATCGCCTCCTGGCAACACATACCAGCGTTCTGACTGCGGCTGGGTTCGCACTTCTACCTGCATATCACCGTTGACATCAATGTAGGCATTTGCCGACTCGACGGTTGCCAGCCCCAATTCGGGAAGAGCGCTTGCGACCGGAAACGAGGTTGATACGTCGTCCGGTTCTGGCAGCAATTCTATATTTAGCACGCCCCTGGCATCCACCGCCCAGACAAGCGGCATACTGCCGTTACGTGTAGTGTGGGTACCGGTGCCGTCTATGCTATATTCGTAGGTGCTGCCAACGGCGCTGTTAAGGGTTGAGAAGGACGGATCTAAAATTGCACTCGTCGCAGTTGAAATGACGCGCGCTCCACCAACTTCTTCAGCTAGAAGTGGCTCGAACGCACCCACTTCTGAATCGAGCGGTGCCGCGTCGTCCACATCGGGAACGCCATCGTCATCTACGTCATTCAGATATGATGGAGTTAAAGCGATATCATCTACATAGTAAGTACCAGCAGCTACACCGCCATCACCATCCGCTAAAATTGCCCAGGAATAAACAGTGTTGGTATCGAACACGCCATTGTTGAAAGTGCTGTAAGAGGCGAAATAAAAATCAGCTAACGGCAGTACAACTTTCTTCCAGCCCGAGACATCATCAGTGAAATCATTCAGCCAAAGCTCACCTGAGTCAGCTGAGTTAGAATCGAGCAAGCTCAACTTGAACTGATTATTGTTTCCTTCACCATAGAACCAAAAGCTCACACTCGATGCGCCGCTCCAATCCTGACTATCAGCATAACCACTGTTTGTTGGCTCAAAAAAACTGTCTCCTACACCCGAAAACCCACTGACAGGTAGATCAAAAGTCAGCACGGCATTTGAACCGGGCTCTCCAGGAACAGCATAAATTCCAGCACTGTCCGGGGTCGTCTGTGCGTAAATCACTGATTCACTTACATCCGTGAAAGAGAAAAAATCTACACCAGGTGTAGCGCTAAAGTCTTCAACTACCGAGCTGGCAGCTCGCCAGTTCAAAACATTAATAGGAATATCGATGTCCCTGTATCGATTATTACCATCCACCAGGTCTTCGATTTGTGGAATACCAGCGATAGCCCAGCCGGTGACCTGACCATCAATCTCATAGACATCAGACACGAGGAAGCCACCTTCGTTACCGAAAGGACAATCTCCGCCGCCATCGGCTACCACCTGACTAAAACCCTGTACGCATACCCAAAAATCAAGTTTTTTTCCGTATAGGCTCATTTGGGGCGCCTCGGCAGGATTGTTCGCCCGAAGACCAATACCTGACGTCAACTCGTACGCAAACCCGCCCAGAGAGGCCGAAAGGACCTGGTTGATGACAATCGTGTCGCCATCTGGTTGCAAGGTGCCAGCGACAACACCAGTCAGTGCATGGCCTGGCGTACCCCTATTTGAAGCATCAAATATATAGGAGAAGCTATATGTCTCGAGATCACCCAAACTGACAGCACTCCAGTTCGAAACATTAATAGGGATATCGATATCCCTATATCGATTATTACCATTCACTAGGTCTTCGATTTGTGGAATACCGGCGATAGCCCAACCGATGGCCTGACCATCAATCTCGTAGACATCAGACACGAGGAAGCCACCTTCGTTACCGAAAGGACAATCTCCGCCGCCATCGGCTGCCACCTGACTGAAACCATTTACGCATACCCAGAAATCGAGCTTGCTGCCGGAAATGCTCATTTTCGGTGCGTCAGTCGAGTTGTTTGCACGAATACGGATCGCTGGCGTCATCTCATAAGCAAATCCAGCCAGTGATGCCGAAAGTAATTCATTAATCACAATCGTATCGCCATCTGACTGCAGAGTGCCATCAACAACGCCCGTCAGAACATGGCCAGCTGTACCATTGCTTGAAGCATCAAAAAGGTAAGAAAATTTGAAGATTTCCGCATTCACACTCATGCAAAAACACATCATTGGCAAAAACACAACAAGCTTTAAGACTCTAAACATAGGTGACACACTCCGCACAGGGTAACGATACTTTGTCTTGAAAATTAGATCTTGATTCAACACAACCAAAGGGAATAAACCTCCCCACAGACAATGATGCCGCGCACAGCGCAGATATTTTAGGGCGAAAAATTTCCAGGGCAAAGATAATTCAGTGCCCAGGTAACTTGGGCACCGATTATTCAAAATAACAGATCAGTTAGATTTTTCAATGTATAAAAGAAAAGTTTCAAAAAAGTGATCTCCTGTAAAATGAACTGGTTAATTTACAACCAAAATTCCCCTATTTTTGATAGCTAGAGTCCAATTTTTACAAAAATTTTACGCATTGTATTGATCTCGTTTGCGAGCTGAAACTTTTAACAACTCACCCTGTTGGCTTTTACCAAAAGAAGGTTGTCGCAATAAAATGAGGGTAACTTGAACACTTTCAACGAGAACACAGTCGCTACTAAGGTGCAGACCCTTAACTGGAACGCATATCAATGTAACGTTTCGGCGTCGGGCCTACAAACTGGCTGCCGGTTTCACCGCTAAAGTAACCCGCGATATCAACAATAATATCGCAAGCCAAATTGGTGTAAAAACACACATAACCCTAGCAACCAATCGGTTGTAATCACGTTATTAGCGACGACCTGCCCTGCGACAAAGTTCAGGTTTGAAGCCAGGGGGCGCTCGGCTGAACATGGCCTCACCGCTGCAAAACCCGAGCCTTCTGGATTCAAAATCGTGACGTTCGGAGCAGACGCTGTGTGTCACAGCAGTCACGTTAATAGAAGCCGCCGTAGCCGGCAGAAGATGACGAGTGGATTCCTTTGATACTAAACGCATAAAGCAAACCTTAAATGTGCAAGGAATAGACGGATAGCAAAACCGTAGTCACACAAAAATGCCGAAACACGCGCCTAAATTCGGTGCACTCTAAAAAACAGAGAAAAGGCAAAAACAGCGCTTGTCTTAAAAACTCCAACTTCTGCGCTTCCTTAACACTTTGGGGGTGGCGCCTCTGCTGGCTAAAGCGTCTGCCTGTCACGCAGGAGGCCGTGGGTTCAAATCCCATCTATCCCACAGTTCAGTAAGACCAGTTGATTCTCGCAATTAACGAGCCTTTTTGGGACTCCGACTGCACTGTTTAATTGCGGGAAGTAACTTCTTGATTGGAATTTTAAAACTTCATCAATTTAGACATTGAGAGTCATGATATTCTTGTTTTTCTGCGCAGGAACTATGCCATTCACCGACGTAAGAAGAGGAAAAAGCAGCACGCACATTGTAAATCTTTCAAGAGCAGTGGTTCGCTTCTAAATACTCGATTCAAACCTTATGCTCCTGTTTGCTCGACATATTGTAAGAAGCACGTGGCTTTAATAATATCGATGGAATCACTGGGGTGCTGTTGTACGGTGAGGGATATTTTTTGCAGATCATTGAAGGCCGACAAGAGCCGATCGCAGATCTCATTCAGATTTAAGACACTGTGACGTGGTGATCCTTTTTAATGCTCAATGACTGTCATGGTGCCGAAATATTGGCATACAGTCTGTTAGTTGATCGCTTAAAAGAATTAAAGGGTGGGCTATATCTTGGGAGGGGTTAATCCTTCCTATACTCTACCACCAGATATGCCGGATAAGAGGTTCGGCCCCAACCCGGAATTTAGTTTCAAAAATCCCTTACTACTGCTCACCTTACTGCAACCCAG
>JBLHWY010000259.1:0-6201 GCA_047629195.1 Candidatus Azotimanducaceae bacterium | reverse complement strand
AAAATAATTATTGCGGTGCCAGGATTCTAACATTTGTATCTACGACGTAGTGACGCAATTGGCCTGTCGTATATCTAATTTAAGTTACTGTGACCTTATTGCAAAACGCCAACATTTTCAATCAGTTGCAGTATTGGTCAAAAATCGACCAACCGAAAAATGCGACAGCGTGTCGTATATTCTCTAAGACACATTTCTCTAGAGGCCAGCAAGATAGAAGCTTACAACCTATTGGCAGTAATAAGCGTCAGCCTGGCGTGATTTCATTCGCATTCTGGGCGCGGTTGGAATACTGTATATTAATACAGTAACCTGTGGTTTTTAAGATGGAAGATATAAGATCTCCAATTAGTTTAGATGCCCCCCGGTTTATGGATCGATTTCGATTATTTATTCGCGCACGTCATTTAGCTTACAAAACAGAGAAGACCTATTGTTATTGGGTTATATCGTTCATCAGATTCCACGGTAAGAAGAACCCAACTGAGATGGCAAAACGGGAGGTTGAGAACTATCTTCAATATCTCAGCACGCAACGTAATGTTGCACCCAACACACAGAAGACAGCGTTAAATGCGCTCATTTTTTTATATCACAAATTTTTGAAGATTGAGCTTGGCGAGCTGAATTTTACATATGCGCAGAAGCCTCGCCAATTACCAACAGTGATGACACACGAAGAAGCCCTACTTGTCATCTCTAAATTACAAAGCAAAACGAAGCTTATTGCGACCCTCATGTACGGTAGCGGACTTCGGGTGTCAGAAGCCGTTCGCTTAAGAATTCAAGATGTTGATATTCCTTCACAGTGTCTATGGATAAGAGAGTCCAAAGGCATGAAGTCCAGGAGAACCTTGCTTCCCCATAGTGCGGTAAACAGGCTGAAAAATCAGATAGTATTTGTACGAGCGCAGCACATCAGAGACAGGGAGGAAGGATATGGTTCAGTTTACCTTCCATACGCGCTAAATAGAAAATACCCAAATGCTAGTTTTGAAACTGGTTGGCAGTACCTCTTTCCAGCTTCCGAGTACTCTGTAGACCCGCGTTCTGATACTACTCGTCGACATCATATTGGGGAGCGGACAATTCAGAGGTCGGTGCGGTCAGCTATAAAAGAGAGTGGCATATTCAAGAAAGCAAGTTGTCATACCTTCCGACATAGCTTCGCAACTAGGCTTTTAGAAAATGGAACAGACCTACGAAACATCCAGGAGTTACTGGGCCATAGTGATATATCTACAACCCAAATTTATACTCACGTTGTAGGCACGCACCAAAGAGGCATAAAAAGCCCGGCAGATTTGCCTAACTAGCCCAACCATCAAGCACACCATTTAACTTACTAATAAAGTCCAGTGGCTGATCCAAGAACAAATGGTGTTGTGCGTCTTTCATCTCAATCACTTCAAGCGCTGGCTTGAGAGATTTCATGTGCTCTGCACTTTTTGATGAGAATGTTTCACTCAGCTCGCCGTATATAAGCGCGACGTTAATGCTGAGGCCTTCGAGATCTTCTTTTAGCCCCTCTATGGGCTTGGTCCGCATGTTAAGTTCTTCGTCAAACTTCCATACCCAACCTTCGTCGTCGTATTCAACAGAGTTACGGGCGATGTGATTGACGATGTATTGATGTTCGCATTGCTGTGGAGGCTGCAGTCTAAACCGTGACATAGCAACTTCCTGGGAAGGGTAAATCTTTGGATTGGCGAGTCTTGGGATCTGTTTGTCTTTATCTCGCGCTTCCTCTTCCTCGGGCGAACGCACACCTGTATCTACCAGCACAAGGCCAGAGAACCTATCCGGTGCGATGTTGCATGCTCGGAGTGCCATGAGGCCACCAAAGCTGTGTGCAACTACAACGGTATTGCTGGGTAGCTTAGCTTCGTCTGCAACCGTGAGAATTTCTTTCGCCCAGGTCTCGCGCAGATATGAATCTCGGTGGTCACTATCACCCATACCGGACATGTCGACTGCTGCAACTTGATACTTTTCCAGAAATGCGGGGGCAATGAAGTCCCACCAGTGCGCGTGCGCATTGTGGCCGTGAACAAAGAGGATGCCGGGTTTGGTGTTAGGCTCATCGGCATCTGCGTCGATACCCCATGTTAGATAGTTGATATCGATGCCTTCAACTTCAACAGAACCTGATGCAGGCTTTTGATCTATTGCCTGCCAAAACCACTCCGGTGCATCACTCATTTTGTTCTTCCCTTTTTATGCGTTCATTAAGACCTATATGGTTTGTTATAAAAACCTAAGCTACCCGACTGTATTTTTTGAGGTGGTGGTCGGTGTTGCCAAACAGCGCATCAATTGTCGTCAGTCGCTTAAAGTAGTGTCCTACATTTAGCTCATCGGTCATGCCCATGCCGCCGTGTAATTGAACAGCGCCCTGCCCAACCAACCTACCGCCTTTGCCGACTTGGACTTTAAGTGCGGATACGGCCTTCTTCGCCATGGTGCCGTAGTCGTCATCCAATCGAAGTGCCGCCATGTAAACCAGCGATTTGGTTTGCTCATGTTCCATGAACATATCAACCATCTTATGTTGGAGAACCTGGAACTTACCAATAGGCTGGCCGAACTGTTCACGGGTTTTACAATATTCAACCGTAGTTTTGTAAAGCACTTCCATCGCGCCTACTGCTTCTGCGCCGATGGCGAGAATAGCGTGGTCGATTACTTTTTCGAGCACTGCAAGGCCGCCATCAACTTCACCTAATACGTCGGCTTGCGCAACTGCGACTTTCTCGAACGTAATTTCAGAAGCACGTAGTCCATCTACTGTTGGATAGTCACGTCGACTAACGCCTGGGGCGTTGGCATCAACTAAGAAAAGCGTCAGACCAGCATCGTCTTTTTGGTCACCTGAGGTGCGGGCAACTACAACCAGTGCATCTGCTGAGGGGCCACCCAGCACAACACCTTTAAAGCCATTGATTTCATAGCCAGTGTCTGTTTTGGTTGCGGTGGTAATGCAATCATTCAGGCTAAAACGTGCCTGAGGTTCTACAAAGGCTAAAGCACCTAGTTTACTGCCAGCAATAATTTCGCTGAGCAAACCTTGCTTATGTGCTGCAGTGCCTGCCTCTTCTAATGTTTTACCAACGAGCAATACCGTGGAGAGGTAGGGTTCAACCACAAGGCCTTTACCAAATTCTTCCATCAGTATCATGGTTTCAACCGGTCCACCGCCGATGCCGCCCACTTCTTCTGCGAAGGGTAATGCGAGCCAACCAAGCTCGGCAAAATTCTGCCAGATTTCTCTGCTGAATCCTTCACCATCTCGAATTGTTTTTTGACGCTCATCAAAGGAGTAGTCGTTTTGAACAAAGCGTTGCACGCTGTCTTGCAGCATTGTTTGTTCTTCTGAGAGTGAAAAATCCATACTTTTGCCTCAATAAATACCGGTTTAAATGTGACTTGAAATGAGTGCTATTTGCTAGCTAGAGCTTATGCCCAATCAGGCCCGTGATGATATGGGTTAGATGCCGCATTTTCAACACAGATTCACCCTTGTTATATGCATTTCCAAGCGTCATTTCACTTCATTTGCTATCTACTAATAGTCTCTTCAGCGGCTAAAGCGGTTGCTACCCTGATTATGCCTTTAGTTATCTGCAAGTAGAACCGGCCTGCAATAAGCTGGAACCCACATTTATAGCATCCATCAACTTAGCGCTGGATATGATTTTGAACTCCTTTTTGACTAAAACCCGCCGGATCAAATTCAAACCATGACAAATCAAGCAAAAAACAGGCATATCAGTCTGACCGATAGATTAACCGCCTTAAAAGAGGCAATTGAAGCAGGGTCGCTGAAAAAGGCGGTGAAAATGCACCAGACCTTGCTGAAAGAGCTCGATATCGCTCGTAGCCCACCGGCACTCTCGTCAACCGGCTTAGCGGAGGTAGATGCGGTAGAAGAAGAAGCAATATCACAGCTAAAAGCAGAACTGGCTGAAATCAGTGCTGCTTTACCTGCGACACAAATAAAACTGAATGAGCTTAAAGACTGGCAGGGTTTCGCGACCAACCCGAAACGAGTGGATTTATGCGAGGCAATGACGAAGTTACATGAAGACGCTGAGATGGATTTACAGTTCAAGGCCGAGCAAATCCGCCAACTCCAGAAACAGTGGAAGAAATTGGGGGCTTCAGATTCCCGCGATGCGCAGCGACTCTGGAAAAAGTTTAAAGCGCTTAGCGACGTTGCCTATGCCCCCTGCAACGCCTTCTTCGACGGTTTACAAGAGCGCCGAGAGCTAAACTTGCAACGGCAGCGAGAAATCATTGATTCTCTTGAGTACTACCTAACAAATAATGACTGGGCCAATACCAACTGGAATGCAGCGAGTAACATTCTTCAGCAAGCCAAAACCGAGTGGCGGCAATTTCAAGATGTGCCCCGAAACAAAAAGCGGCGCACCGATCAACGCTTCAACAAAGTATTCACTCAATTGCTGGCTAAGCAGAAGGATGAACAGCACGCAAATTATCAAAAGAAACAAGATTTGAGTCAAAAGCTCGCTGATGCGATTGCAAATCATCAAGACGGGTCTTCTGGCCACCTTGAAAAACTGGCAAAGCAAATGCAGCGTGAGTGGAAACAGGTGGGTATTACCCTTCGCAAAGAAGACCAAAAGTTATGGCTGCAATTTCGTGCACTGTGCGATCAGGTATTTGCAATCCGCGAGGTCAAAAACCATGACCAAGCGCAACAGACGGCAGTATATAATCAGCAATTAGAAGTCCTTGTGTTAAACCTCGAATCATTGGTTGATCAGGGCAACATCGGCATTAAACAACTTCGCGCGCTTAGTAACGAATTTGAAGCGGCGAAGCAGTTAAACAAAAACACCGGCATCAACGCCAAATTCCAACAAGTGAAACGACGCGCAGAGGCCGCGATTAAACAGCAACAAAAAGATCAAGACAAACATGCGGTAATAGAGCTACAGCACCTTTCACATCTTTGCGATCAATTGGAGCAGGGCGCTTTGACAGTAGAAAGCTTCGATGAACAATGGCACCAGAGTGACCTGCCTGAAAAACATTGGTTACACGCTATCGAGCAGCGCAGAAATCATCTGCTTACCAGTAGAGATAAGGCTAGCCAAGCAACCACCCCTAGTACCGATTCTGGCGCGCTGGATGAAGAGACAGCAAAATATTCACAAGTCGCATTAGAAACAAGGCGGCAGCAATTGTGTGCTCAAATCGAAATTCTCGCTGGTCTCGACTCTCCAGAGTCAGCCGCAAAGATCAGGATGCAATTACAGATTGAGCGGCTACAGCGTGGGTTATCACGTGGCGAAAGAGATGAAAGAGATGTCGAGACACAGTTGCAGGCGCTGCAAATAGTCTGGTATAGCCTGGGGCATTTAGCGCTAGCCGAAGCGTCATCGTGCAATAGATTCAAAGCCGCAGAAAAAGCGCTAGGGTTTTAGGGCAATACAGCTATGTTGGAAAAGACACTGAGATTTGAGTGCCACCTAACTCCGAGTCATTGATACTAATGTCGCCGTTATATCTTGCAACAATCTCAACCACAACCGCCAGCCCTATACCCTGCCCCGCTTCCTGTGAGTCAAGTCGCATACCGCGCGCGAGGACACCTTCGCGCTTTTCTAATGGGATGCCGGTGCCATTATCTTCAATCTCGAACATCAAATTCTGATCTGCTGAATCCTTGCTGACGCTAATTTGAACCTGGCCATCACCATATTTGCAGGCGTTATCGACTAAATTCCCTAAAAGCTCCATAAGGTCACGTTCGTCACCGAAAAATTCTTCTTCACCTACAACGACAGAGATATCAATTTGCTTGTCAGCATATACCTTCTTCATCGCATCGATAAGTTTGTGTACAACAGGACTGACCGCTATGGCGTTTTTAATAATGGCGGAAGATCGCACCACTGCACGTTCCAGTTGGTATGCCACTATTTGATCCATTCGCGCTATCTGTTCATCAATTTCTTTTTTAAGCGGTACTTCTCGCGACAGTCCGCCAAGAATGGCAAGGGGCGTCTTAAGGCTGTGAGCAAGGTCCGCCAAAGTCGTGCGATATTTTTCGCCTTGTTGACGCTCTGTCGCCAATAGCAAATTCAAGTTCCGTGTAACACCTTCAATTTCCGCTGGGTAGTCACCATCGAGCATTTCTCGCTCACCATCTTCAATAGATTTCAGGTCCGC
>JBLHWY010000258.1:0-6219 GCA_047629195.1 Candidatus Azotimanducaceae bacterium | reverse complement strand
TTTTGATTTCTGGCATGCTTATCACTATCGGCTTTGAACTTTTAGCGACTGGTCCGTTAGATCGTTGGCAATACAGTGAACTAATGCCGATTATTCCTCTTATCGATGTTGGGCTAACTCCAGTATTACAGTGGATAGACTTGCCGCTTCTGCAGCTATGGTATTTGAAATATCTGACGCTTGGCTTGTGCCAAAGCTATAGCTAGTTTTTACTTATCAGCGGTGATCTTCGCAACAGCCAATATTACAGAAGCACTCGAGGTGTTTGAAAGCACGGCACTGATTACACAATTGCAATTGTTAGGGGAGGTCAGTATTGGAAGGCCCAATCATTGCACAGGAAATTTTTCCAAAGTAGCCAAAATCGGACAATCCGGACGATCATCACCCGCGCATTCGTGTACTAGATGGGTAAGCGTGTCCCGAATAGCTTGCAGGTCAACTATCTTGTTTTCGACCTGCGCCAAGTGCTCTTTTGCAATTGCCCGAACATCGGAACTGGCCCGTGCCTGATCATCCCAAAGCGCCAAGAGGTTTCGACAATCTTCTACCGTAAACCCTAAAGCACGAGCTCGCCCAAGAAACGCAAGCTTGTGCATGTCTCTGGCTCGAAAACTGCGATAGCCATTCGTATCTCGCGCGGGATTCACCAGCCCAATGTCTTCGTAGTAGCGGATCGTGTTTGGCGGCAAACCAGTGCGTTTAGATACGTCTCCAATATTCATCCAACATCTCCTATTTAGCAGCTGCCGGCATAAAGCCAGCGGTTGTACTAACACTTGATTGGGATTCTTTGAGCGCTGGGGTGATCCAGCGTAGGCGAAGCGCATTAGAGAGCACGAATACGCTGGAAAGCGCCATCGCTCCAGCAGCAAGCGCCGGCGACAGCATCAACCCAAACACGGGATAGAACACGCCAGCCGCAACTGGAATCAGCAAGGCATTGTAGCCAAATGCCCAAAACAAGTTCTGGCGAATGTTCCGCATCGTCAGTTGGCTGACATGCAAAGCGTTTACCACACCTTTCAAGTCGCCGGACATCAGCACAACATCTGCCGCCTCAATAGCAACATCTGTACCAGTGCCGATCGCGACGCCAACGTCTGCGCTGGCAAGCGCTGGTGCATCGTTGATACCATCGCCAACAAAAGCAACCGCGCGCGCACCAGCCTGCAGTTTTTCAATGGCAGCAACTTTACCTTCTGGCAGGACTTCAGCCACAACCGTATCTATGCCCAACTTTGCGGCAATCGCGTTCGCTGTGCTTTGATTGTCGCCAGTGATCATGGCGACCTCAAGACCGAGATCATGCAAGGCTGCTATCGCCTCTGCTGTGCTAGATTTAATAGGGTCCGACACGGCGATAATCGCGGCAAGGTGCCCGTCAATTGCCGCATAAAGTGGCGTTTTACCCTCTTGCCCAAGACTGTCGCCAACCCCTCGCACTTCATCAAGGCTGATACCTTCTCGGATCATTAATCGGTCCGCACCTACAAGGATATTGCGGCCTTCAATGACAGCGCTAACGCCGTAACCTGTGATGGAACTGAAATCTTCAACCGCAGCCAGAGACAAACCACCCTGCTCTGCGCGACGAACAATCGCTGCCGCAATAGGGTGTTCGGACAGCGCCTCAACAGAAGCGACAAGGCGCAGTACATCTGCTTCCTCGAAACCCTTCGTCAATGTCAGATCCGTCAATTCAGGGCGACCCTCAGTCAGGGTTCCCGTCTTATCCAAAGCAATCGTCTTTACGTCGTTCAATTTCTGTAGCGCATCTCCACGCCGAAACAGTACGCCTAGCTCTGCCGCGCGGCCGGTACCCACCATGATGGACGTAGGCGTCGCCAACCCCATTGCGCAAGGACAGGCGATGATCAAAACGGCGACGCTCGCGACCAAGGCAAAGCTGAGTGCGGGATCAGGACCAACTAGCAGCCAAGTCAGAAAAGTTACCAAGGACAATCCCATGACTGCAGGCACAAACCAGAGTGTGATGCGGTTGACCAAATCCTGTATCGGCAATTTTGCGCCCTGCGCGTCTTCAACCATACGTATAATTTGCGCCAGCATGGTATCGCCGCCCACCTTTGTCGCTCGAAACGTCAATGCACCCGTGCCGTTGACTGTACCGCCCACGACCTCCGTATCAGCGGACTTCTCGACTGGAACAGGCTCTCCAGTAATCATACTTTCATCAACGTAAGACATCCCTTTGATGACAATGCCATCGACAGGGATTTTTTCGCCTGGGCGTACCTGCATGAGATCACCGACAACAATATCGTCCACAGGTATCTCTACCAGTTGCCCATCCCGCTCAACCTGCGCGGTCTTAGCCCTCAGGCCAACGAGTTTGCGGATTGCCTGCCCAGTACGTCCTTTCGCTCGAGCTTCAAGAAAACGCCCCAAAAGAATCAGCGTCACAATCATAGCCGCTGCTTCAAAGTAGACCGCACGTGTGCCATCGGGCAAGAGCGTCGGCGCAAAAAACGCCACAGCGGAAAACCCCCATGCGGCCGACGAACCTAGTGCGACCAGTGAATTCATGTCAGGTGCCGCTTTGAAGAGCGCTGGAAAACCTTTGAGGTAGAATTGCCGCCCGGGCCACGCCAGAACAATCGTCGTTAAGACAAACTGGATAGCCCAACTTACCTCCATACCTAACGTGTTCATAACCCAATGATGAACTGCTGGCACCATGTGGCTGCCCATTTCAAGGACAAACACGGGCGTCGTCAAGACGGCCGCGATCAGCGTCATATGTTGCAGGCGAGCCGCCTCCTCGGCCTTTCTATCTGCCGTCGCATCTACAGCGCTCTGATCAGAGATTAGCGTCGCGGGATATCCCGCCGCGCTAGCAGCTTGGGCAATATCAGCAGGCGACACCGCGGTTTCGATCACTTCAACGGTGGCCTCCTCCTTTGCCAGGTTAACAACAACAGAGGCGACACCCGGAATGACCATCAAGGCACGCTCAACACGGCTAACACAAGACGCACAGGACATGTTTTCGATGCTGAACCGATGTGTTGTTCGTTCAGCAGGGTAGCCAGCGACATCGAGTGCCGCGGTTGCATCCCCGATTTCAAATGTATCACTAACACTGATGGTCGCCGTTTCTGCAGCAAGGTTTACATTCGCTTCGCGCACTCCAGGCACAGCAAGTAAAGCTTTTTCGACACGTCCAACGCAAGAAGCACAGCTCATCTCTTGCACGCCGAAGGTAAATGATATGTCGCTTTTCATGCTGAGACCTCTTGTTTTAGATTTACTCCCACTTTGGACCTTCCAGTAACTGGAAGGTCAAGCTGTTTGTGAAAATGTTTATCCGAATAACAGTTTGCTGATCTTTCAAACGAGGCGTCGAAGGCGATTGGAGGATAAGCATTTTAACGAGGGTATTGAGCAATTTGGCTGAGTATCGAAACGGTGTTGCGGGCTCTTGCCAAATCGCACAGGACAGATAAGATCTTGTGCCTGGACTCAGATTAAAAGATTATTTTTTCTTTACTGGCCGGCCAGAAGAGTGGGTATGAATGACCTTCCATCCCGTGACAATCCCTTCCAAAATAATCTTAATCTCTTCCCGATCTGAATCTGCCAGTGTCTGCAGTGACAAAGATGACAGTAACAGGGCCGCCGTGAAAATTATCTTTCGCATAATGAATATCCTTTAAAACTGATTAGATTTTGTGAAGTCATCAAGTTCCTTCCTCTCTCAACCTAAAGAACCGGTATCACCCTTCTCTTCTCTTGATACTGCAAAATAAAGCTATAAATAACCGGTAACACCAATAGGTTAAGTATCAAGACGGTTAACATTCCACCTAACATCGGCGCAGCGATTCGATGCGTGACATCTGATCCGGTGCCACTGCTCAACATAATAGGAATCAAACCGGCCATGGTAGATATCGCGGTCATCGCAACCGGACGCACCCGCTTTGATGTCGCCGATAGCACAGCATCTTTAACCTCCTCAAGTGACAACCTAACAATAGCGATTGATCGTCGTTTGGCTATTTCAGTATCGATAAAGCTTAAAACCAGCACCCCTATTTCCGCCGCCATTCCTGCCAGTGCGATGAAACCCACTGCCACAGCCACAGCCACAGCCACTGAAACATTATAGTCATTGACAAAGCTAGATTCATTGACGTACCTGAAGATGATGAATATTCATGCCCTGCGGGCGAATGCTTGATCTACCGAACTTCGATGGTCCACAAGGGGAAAAATATACGCCGTTATTGGCCCTCAGTATGCGGTCAATGTGCGCTTAAAAAGAAATGCACAAAAGGTAAAGAACGCCGAGTGAGTCGATGTGAACATGAAGGTGTAGTGGATAGAGCGCAAGATCGACTAAATGCCAACTGGGATATTGTTGGCTGTCCGCAGCGCAACTGTAGAACATCCATTTGGAACGCTAAAGTCATGGATGGGGACACGCACTTGCTAACGAAAATGCTAACTCGCGCGAGAACCGAGATGAGCCTCCATGTTCTGGCTTACGATATGAAGCGGATGATAAGGATTGTTGGGATTAAGACGATGATAGAGGCTATACAGGGCTAAGAGTATTATTGCCTATTAAAATGCCGGCTCTGGACAGCAAATTAGGCGCTGTATTAGCGTGGAAAATTTGACCCTATAAAAGACGGGCCGTAAAAAGGACTAGTTGGGAACGATCAGGAGGGTGTAACGTTGGCCCTGGGACGCCATTTTAGGCAAAGCAGACTTTTCACACAACCACAGACGGAAGAAGACCATAATCCAGCAGCTCTACGTTAATGTCTCTTAACGTGAGGGTTCTCGAACGATAACATCTTGTCGGGCGGAGCAGATTACGTCACGCCCCAACACTTTGGTGTCTCATAGCTCGTTCAATCGACAGTTAATTGGTCTGTAGCTGGGCTGGGCTGGGCTATCCTACACTAAACCAATATTGCATCTTCATTGAACTCAGAGAGAGAGACCCGTCATTCCCATAGCTGTACAGGCAACGTCCTTTGAGTCCACCTTGCTTAACTCGGTTATTAGATTTAGTTGTTACTGACGACTGACAAGATGTGAGCAATTGTAACACCCAAGCGCTATCTCCAACTTCATAATGTGAGTGTTAAAATAACTGACAATTCTGTAGAAAGTCAGCTGAGGAGTCATGATAGGTAGGGCAATCACAACATCAAGTGATATATCAAGAGACAACAGCTCATTATGAAAATACGATTTCAACAAACGATCGAGGCTATCATTTTTTTGGACCTTTTCACCTCGGTTTGCTTGCCAGAAATTCTACAAATACTATGAAACCAGAGCGACCGTCTAACCTGAAGCAACAAGCCGCTCGTTCGCGGTGGCTCGTAACTCGGATGTTCACTACTCCGAAGCATATTCCCTAGTGATAGGCCGACAGAAGTGTCTCCCGATCGCTGTCAAAGAGCTCGCCCTCCGCTCCAATAATTTCTATAAAGCACCCTTGGTTCATTTTTTCCATTCTAAGTAAATCGTTAAATTCCCGTCTTTCAAGATGGCGTTATACGACTCCGCCGCCATACCCTTTT
Source organism: Candidatus Azotimanducaceae bacterium (assembly GCA_047629195.1). Taxonomy (GTDB): domain Bacteria; phylum Pseudomonadota; class Gammaproteobacteria; order Pseudomonadales; family Azotimanducaceae; genus UBA4582. The sequence continues at coordinate 652 of JBLHWY010000258.1, read as the reverse complement.
CTTGTAAATCACGTCGAAGTAACGCCCATTCTTCTACCCCAAGACTCAATGTGATCGATGACGTGTGGTAACAATCTTTCATAACCTCATACCAAACTTCAGCCAGCTTCGGCCGATCAAGTTCCGTACTAGTCAAAGTGAAAAAGCCATTAACTGACTTCACTTCATCCAGCGTTATGATCACTTTGTTAAATTTATACTCGAAATCTTTCGTCGCTGATAAACGCTCCAGAACCTCACTAGTGTAAGCTGAACAACTTGATGTAGTTGGAAAGTGCATCACGTGTGTATCCGACTCCTGATCAGAGGCATCTGAACACCCTAGGATGGGTATACACAATATCGTCAACAGGATTTTTAGTTTAGCATTCTGCATAATTAAGACATCTACCAGGTATTATATTTGACCCTAGGGCTATCACCTGCGCGATACCCACATTACTATTCACTTTTCTTGTAGTGACAAACTTTAGATATCTCGGTTGCAACGATTCTCGGCCTATCCGTGTAAATCCAAGCGTGCCTCCTTCAGAAAGAATAGCAGCTGTTTGATCTAAAGAACGGTTTACCTGTGCAGTATAAATTGTAGTCTCGTATTGGTTATACAAAAGTCCGGTTTTGTCGCAAAGTTTGCGTGTTCAGCGAGCAGTTC
>JBLHWY010000257.1:0-6266 GCA_047629195.1 Candidatus Azotimanducaceae bacterium | reverse complement strand
AATGCAATCAGAGTTAACCATATTGTCATAGCATTTCACCTACCTATTTTAGTTTTTTAGAAGCGCAACATGCGTTCGATGAAACCATCGTCTATAACAACCCCGTGATAGGCCGCCGTGACAATATGTCTTCAAGGCAAGCAGGCTAAGGTGGAGAAACATTGCGAGTATTCTCAGAACACGCGCAGCAGAGCCCACTATATTGTTAATCAACGTGGCGATTTGCAGTTGCGATGCGAGTCGCTTTACCAACCATATTGACCGCGCCTATCTAAGGCGTAACGCCGTTTGCTTTCAATCACTGCATCGATCGTCGATGACATTCATGCCCCCATGTCTAGGTTAGGCGCGGTGTTCGTTACATCGTGCCCGACACGTTCATACCTTTGGCTTGCAGGCTGCAACAGAGTACCTAGCCAAAGCTACCGGGCGCGCCACAAACAAGTGCCGCTGCTGATCGTAAGCCACTTCCCGTCAGGCTATTTCTCTGCCAGAACGACTATGCCGCATGTGCAGAATGACATCAGCCACTCGGTCAGCGTGCTCGCGAATAAAGACATCCGTGGTTGGGTCAACGCCGAACAACTCACGGCACTCATGATCAACATCAAATACCAGCGTCGATGCACCTAATGCAATGTAATAAGCATGTGGATCGCTCACCAAACCAACCATTTCATCCAGCCAGGCGAATCGCGCCCGTATAAAATTGTCCATCAAGTATTGCAGTCGCCAAGTGTTGGAACGTCCCTCTTGCACCATCAGTCGATTAAACTCAGGCGTCTGGGCCGCAAACCTGACAGTTGTCGCGATCATAGCGCGCAAGCGTGCCTCTTCGTTCAGGTCTGCCATCATGGCTTGCAGTGGATCAACGTACTCAGCAAAACGTTCGAGTAGGCGGTTGATGGCGGCCTTCCATAACGCCTCTTTTTTATCGAAGTGATAAGCCACAGCTCCACGCTGAACCCCGGCTGCTAACTCTAACGCGCGTATGGAGACACCCTCGAACCCCTGCGTAGTAAACATCTCTATGGCGGTTTGCAGCAAGACATTGCGGGTTTCTGCTGCCCGTTGTTGGGGTCGACGGCTGTTTGTGACCTTTGTTGGCACTTTTGTTGGCACTTTTGTTGTCATTTGGTACATCCGCACTATACATGTCAGGTAACATATTTTATATTGAATATTATGTCAAGTGACAGAATTTAAGGCAGGCCGTAAACTAATGAATACAGCACCGGGGCATCAGATGCAGGACAAGGCAGAAAACCACCTAACAGCCAAGATTGCGTTATTGAAATCCCTGTGCCCGCTGACGCAAAGATGTGAAACGCCTGTCATCAAGGCGCAGCGACTTGCCTATGTGATTTTTCAACGACCCGATTTGCAAGCAGCCGAGAAATTTTTCAGCGACTTTGGGTTGCGGGTAGAAAGTCGAGATGATGACACTCTCTACTTTCGCGGCAACGCCGAAAACAACATCACTCTGGTTGTAAAGCAGGGCCCACATAATATGTTGGGCCTTGGCATGGTTGCCGACTCACGCGACCTGGATTATTTGGCGGCCCACACAGGCAATGTTATTCACCAGCGTCTTGATGCTCTAGGCGGCTCATTTATTTCGCTCTGTGACCCATGCGGTCTCACCGTCGAAGTGTGCACCAACCTTCGGGCACTGGCACCCGTGTTAACAACCTTTGTCGCCACTCCCTGGAATGGCAGCGACGACAAGCAGCGACTGAGCACTACCGTTCGTAACAAGGTCGAAACACACCGGATTGAGAAACTAGGCCATAGTGTAATTGGCGTGAGCAGGATTAAACCAACCGTGGAGTGGTATCAGGAAATGCTGGGCATGATTACCTCAGACTTACAGTTCATTCAGGGAGAGCCATTGCCCGTGCTGGCTTTTCTACGGTTTGATACCGGCAAGACGCCCTCAGATCACCATAGCATTGGTATTGCCAGCTTGATCGAGACAGGTCACGTCCACACGGCCTTCGAGATGAACAGCATGGAAGAACTGGCCATTGGTGGTGAGTGGCTCAGGCACAAGGGATACAAGCATAGTTGGGGGATCGGCCGGCACATTCTTGGCAGCCAGATATTCGACTACTGGCGTGAACCTGATGGTGACCTGTTCGAACACTATTGTGATGGTGACGTATTCGATAGTGCAGTGATCACTGGCTACCACCTACTGCATGGCAAAGCACAGCATCAGTGGGGTCCTGCACAAACAAAAGATTTCACCGGTGAAGACAAGCCCTGGAATAATATCAAGGCGTTGTTCCGTCGAATTCCTAGCAATGATGATCTGAGCATTGCCCGTGTACGACGAATGCTCGCTGCGCTGAAGCAATAAAAAACACATCAATAGAATGCGCGAAAACCTCATAGACAGCCAAACAATCGCCTTTAACACTGGGCTTTAGATAGGAATTTCATATGGCATGCAATGTTGTACGCTACCAATATAAAGAGCGACACAAAGCGCTAAACAAAGAAACCAGCTCGGTTCACTGGGGAATTCACCAGGATGGCATTTATCCCATTAGCGGCAGCTATCCCACCACGGCCCATTTTCTTGAAGAGGGCAAGCGACAAGCTTTTGCCCTGCTAGAGGAACTGCAGAAGCCACTAAAAGGCGTGTCGCATACCAAAATCACCTTAGACACAGTGGATATATTATCGCCCGTCACAAACCCCTGTCAGGTTTTGTGTCAGGGTGCCAATTACCGCCAGCACATGATTGAATCCGGCATGAATCCGGACGACAAGAAATTCAATATGATTTTCAACAAGTCGGCAGCCTGCATCACGTCATACAATGGCAATATTGTCCGGCCGGATCATGTGAAACTTCTGGACTATGAAATCGAACTGGGTTTGATCATAGGTACTTCGGTCACTGAGGCAACAGAGGTTAGTGACGATAATCTGCACCGCTTTGTAGCCGCAATTGTTATCGGCAATGATGTCTCTGCGCGAGACATCCAGATACCACAAATGCAGTTCTTCAAGGGGAAAAGCTACCGTACCTTCTGCCCTGTTGGCCCTTATCTTTGCTTACTCGAGCCAGATGACTTCGCGTATCTTAGCCAACTGAATCTTCTGCTCAGCGTCAACGGCGAGGTTCGACAGCAAGACAGCACGGCAAACTTAGTCTTTAAACCCGCCGAAACCTTGACAGAGTTGTCTCTGATCGCCGACCTGAACGTCGGTGATTTGATCTTGACCGGCACACCAGCTGGTTGCGCCATGCGCGCGCCATCAGCAAATATGCAGAGGCTTGGAGGGTTGCTAAAAGAGGATAAAAAATGGCAAATGTTTAACAAGATGCAGGCCAAGCGCACACAATATTTAAAACCTGGCGATCTCGTTGAGGCACGGATCTTCAGTACCAATGATCACATAAACCTTGGCGTACAACGCAATCTGGTCACCGGCTGAACTAGGTCTAATCATGAAAATCAAACAATCCTACGATGTCGTCATAGTTGGCGCTGGCCCCGTTGGTGTAGCGATGGCGAGTCTCCTAGGGAAATACAACATTTCTACCCTGCTGATTGATCGTGAACCAAAGATCAATGAAACCCCGCGCGCCATCAGCTTGTGTGAAGAAGGATCACGGGTACTGAGTGCGGCGGGTGTGCTGGAAACATTCACGTCACATATTCACAACATTGCAAAACTTCGCTTCGATCGGCCCTATGGCAAGACCCTGGCATTCGGAAAAACCGATACAAAAATCAATGGTTATCCAACCTTACGAACCTACTATCAACCAGATCTCGAACGCTGTTTGCGCGCATCACTCGACCAGTATGACCATGTGGACCTGTCTGTGTCGACGACCTGCCTCAACTTCCAGGATCATGGCACCGGGGTGAGCCTGAACATTGATAAGGATGGGCAAGACCTCAATATCCACTGCAGGTTCATGATCGCAAGCGATGGCGCTAACAGCACGACCAGAAAAACCCTAGGTATCAATTTCAAGGGCAAAACCTATGGTGAAGACTGGATCGTCTTTGACGCGGAGTACAATCCTCTGCCTGATGACGAGGTTGTTTTACTCTGTGACCCGGACCGACCTGGCATCACGATGTCGGCCCCTAATGGTCGCCGCCGTTGGGAATTTCTTGTTAAAGATACCGATGATCGAGAATTGATTTTAGAAGATCTTGCGGTGGCGGAGTTGCTGAAGCCCTGGGGTGACGCGCGCGATATGGCGCTGACCCGCAAAACTATCTACACTTTTCACGCACGCATTGCTGACAGTTTCCAAAAAGCGAATGTGTTCTTGATCGGTGACGCAGCACATATCACACCCCCCTTCGCTGGTCAGGGATTAATGGCTGGCTTTCGAGACTGTTACAACTTGGCCTGGAAAATTCGTGATGTGCTTGGCGCTCGCGCTCGGCCACAATTGCTCGAAACCTACGAAACGGATAGAAAGCATCAGGTTAAGCAGATCATCTGGTTTGCCAAATTTGTTGGCGCCTACGTGTTGCCAACACATCGCCTGTCGGCGAACTTTCGTGATTTAGGCATGAAGCTCGGCAGACTGCTAGGCGCGCACTCCGACAGCAAACCAATAGAGTTCTCGAAAATACCGAACCATATCAACGGCAATCTACTTCGTCATATCTTCATTTCGAAGTGGAAGAAAATTGGTTTCGAATTCCCCCAACATCTAGTTGCAACAGCCGCGGGCAAAGCCCATCTGATCGACCATTTGATGAACGATCACCACTATCTTATTAGTATCAATCGTGACCCTTCAGCAGCATTGAATCCTGACCTCGCCGCTAGATGGCGCGCTATTGGCGGACGTTTTTTAATGCTGGATCACCGCCAACCAAATGAATCGGCTGCGATTCTCACTTCAGACCATTGCCTGAGACTACTCACGCAATGTGACTATTATCGGACTTTTTTTGCGCGTCCCGACACCATTATTGCCATTCGTCCAGACAAGATGATCATAGTCAATTGCCCAAGCGATAAACTTGAATCGAAGCTTGATCGCTATCTCTTGAAGATAGAAATTGTACCGCAAACTTAATTGTCAGCCGGAGATAAGAAGAATCAACCACATTTCTGCTTCGTTAGCAGGTAGATGATCCTTCTAAAAACAGAGCTTAGCTTCAGTTATGAATTGAAACCCGGTGGTTTTTGACGAGCTATCAGCGAGAGCCACACTGGTTAATTCTGTCCCTCGCAATTATTCGTATCTGTTGCCACCATTGCCTTTCAGTCCTTACCAGTTTAGTGTTTACTAATCATTGAGATATCAGAGCGATCAAAGCCTGGAATCATTATGCGAAATAATCCAAAACCCCCATCTCAAACTTGGAAGACTTTTATTAAGAACCATATGACAGACATGGTCGCTGTCTATTTTCTGATTGTGCTAACGATTCGGTTTAAGATGTTGTTTGTGTTTGTTGTTCTGAGCCATGATCGTAGAAAAGTGATTCATTTCAATGTTACAGCTAACCCCACGGCATAATGGGCTGCTAAACAAATCGTAGAAGCTTTTCCATGGGATACTGCTCCAAATCATTTACTTCGAGATAGAAACAAGATTTTTAGTGGCGTTTTCCAGAGTTGTGAAAAGTCCTTGGGAATAGAGGTAGTTATGAGTGCACATCATAGTCCTTGGCAGAATGGCAATGTAGAACGATTCAATGGAAGTATTCGACGAGAATGTACCGAGCACATCATCGTTTGGAATGAGGGTCATCTAAAAAAGGGGCTTCGTGGGTATTTCGATTACTACAACAATGATAGAACTCACTTAAGAATCGAAAAGGCGTCGCCAACCGGCCGCCAGATCGCTAAACAGACTTCGGTAACTGGTCGATTAGTGGAACTGCCCAGAGTTGGCGGGCGCCATCATCGATATGAGTGGCAAGAAGCTGCTTGAAATTCCACACCACGTAGCCTGCATCTGGTAAAAATTGACGAGCGTTACTAAATCTCTACCTAGTTTCATCTCAGAATGCTACAAATCCCACAGCAGGTCTGGTCATCCTAGTACATCCACGGTTTAGTATGTCTTGCTAAATGTTGTAATGCTGGAATAACTACGACAATGAATTTCGCAGCTACCTTCGATGCGGATTGTTGGAACAAAGTATTACACAGAAGATAGCAGAGCGCGTGGTTAGTCAGCGCGCAGGTTTCTCCCTACATGCTGGTGTTGCCTGCAAAGCAGGTCAGGGTAAAAAGCGGGAACGTCTTTGCCGATACATCACGCG
>JBLHWY010000256.1:0-6306 GCA_047629195.1 Candidatus Azotimanducaceae bacterium | reverse complement strand
CCGATTAATATTAATGAGACCGGCACCAACACCGCCATCAAACAACAATGGCAGTCTGTATTCGACCCCGGGTGCGCCATTGGGAATTTGTGAGAAATCCTCTTGGCCATTGCGCTTTGACTTAAGCAAGCCATGTGCGCCCTCGTTGAAACAGAAAGGGCAGTGATCGGTGGCGACGAGTTGCAGATCGTCAAACTTGAGCCCGCGCCATAACGCCTGCTGGCAATCATGGTCACGCAAGGGTGGCGTCATGACATATTTGGCGGCGTCGAAGCCAGGTCGCTCGTATTCCTTATCATCCAGAAATAGATAGTGCGGGCAGGTTTCAGCAAAGGCATGAATGCCCCGGTCGCGAGCTTCTACCACAGCTTGAAGCGCTTCCTTTGAGGACAGGTGCACAATGTACACCGGCACTTCTGCCAGTTCTGCAATGCGTATTACTCGGTGAGTCGCTTCACCTTCCATAATGGCCGGTCGTGTGAGGGCGTGGTATTTCGGAGAGGTGTTACCTTGTTCCAGTGCCTCCTCTATGAGTGCCTGGATAACAACACCGTTTTCGGCATGCAGATTCACCATGCCACCGTGCGCGCTGGCTTTGCGCATGGTTTTATAGATTGCTGCGTCGTCGACCATCAACACATCAGGGTAGGCCATATAGAGCTTGAAGCTAGATATGCCATCCTGCTCGATCAAACTCGGTAGTTCTGCTAGCGCATTTTTGCTGACGTCGGTGAGAATTGCATGAAAACTGTAATCAACACAGCATTGAGGTTCAGCTGATGCCAGCCGCCGATCGAGGGCGACCTTGGGGCCCTCACCGCGAAATTGTTGCGCAAAATCGATGATGGTGGTGGTGCCGCCAAATGCTGCCGAGCGAGTGCCTGTCTCAAAACTGTCGACGGTCTGCATTTCACCCATGGGTGTTTCCATGTGTACATGTGCGTCAATCCCCCCGGGGAAAACTAGCAGGCCTGTAGCGTCATGAATCTCAGCATCCGGTGCGTTAAGGCTCCGACCTATCGATTCAATGCGACCGTTTTCTATTAGTAAGTCTGCAACGTAATCATCCACGGCGGTGACTATCCGACCACCTTTGATTAGCTGTTGAGTCATGTCTCAGCTCCGTTCGTAACGTTAAATATGAAGATTAGTTGTTTGTTGATTCTAATGACATCGTCGTTTCCCAGAATCTGTGCGAAGTCAGAAGCTGACGGCACATCAAGCTGAAGGCTAGCAGAGCTGACACACTGGCCAACCAACCGTCTGGCTCAGTAAGCCAGATGGCTAAGCTTAAGCCAACCATGGTAGCAACAATCAAAAACGGTGGAATAAAATCCCTCAAGTAAGCCCTGCCGCGCTGATCAAAAAATTCTGCATTTTCAACGGCCTGCCGAGCACGGCTCATATCGTGGTGGGTAATCCAGTTCATGACCGCGACCAGTACAGCGAGACAAAGTAACCAGGCGGCAACGTCTCCTGTGCCCAGTTGCTCAATCATGACAAATTGCACGATGCCAATAAAAAAGGGGAATAAGGTATCTGAACTCGACGGTACCCATAAAAAACGCATTACGTTGGTTGCATAACTCGACCAGATAATAATGATGCCAAGTAGCATTGTTGCGACCCTCACCCAGGCCATTGCAGCCTCCCAGCTCCATTGGTAGAACGCTGGGTGCTCGTGTATTTCTCCCCATAAAAGCTCGAAGGCGAGTGCCTGAACGATACTTAACAGCGTCAGCAATACCATTGGGAAATTGCTCTTTGCGCGCTCGCGGATAACACTCATATTTACGACTCACTTTTCTGCATATTGTTCCTCGCTCAATTAGAACAGAAATGCTCTGCAAGTGTCGAAGACGCTTAGCGCAATTTTTTTTTGCCGTGAGACACTTTTCAATGATTGACGGTCTTATTAGTATCGCTCGAAGCAGACGTGATGAAATTGCTCGCTATTGGTGCTTGCAATTTTGCTGGTCCGAGTTGAAATTACTATTCAACCCTAATCCATTTGCCCAAGAGAATCGCCAATGAGTGACCAGAACACTGAGAATGCTTCCCTATCGACCGCTGACCTTGAAGAGTTGAGTGCGAAAATAAGAGAGACGGTTGATATTCAAGACCGTACGCATGGCTTTCCAAAAAAGTCATATCCAAGTTGTTTTGTTGGCCTCGATGCAGTCGCCGCGATGGTGAATGCAGATATAGCAATGGATGTGGAAGATGCGTTGCATATCGGTAATTTGTTACTTTCGGCCGGGGTTTTTGATCATGTTGAGAAAGATCATGATTTCAAGAACGAGCATTTGTTTTACCGTTTTGCCAGTGATGAAGATCATGGCAAAGTCGCGAGCAGAGCTGGCGGTGGCAAAGTTAGTTGGTCAGACTTTATGCCTGCGATTACGAAAGAATCTTCTCTATCTTTGCAGGCAACTTTGCCAGAAAAGGACACAGATTACGCAGAACTTAAACAGGTTGATCTTGATACCTGCGGTGTAACGCCATTAGATGAGCACAATTCAAGATTATTGGATAACGTTCATCCCAAAAGCTGGGTTGACCCGACGCCTAAGAAAAAGTACAACCTGGTCGCTTTAGGTGGTGGTGCTGGTGGTTTGATTACTTCGGGTAGTGCTTCCTCGTTAGGTGGCACCAGTGCTTTGATAGAGTCACATTTGCTAGGTGGTGATTGTTTGAATGTTGGCTGTGTGCCGTCGAAGGCACTGTTAAGCTGTGCCAAAATGGCAAGCGCAGTCAGGCATGCGGGCGATTATGGCATTGAAATAAAGGGCGAAGTGAAGGTTGATTTCCCCGCGATTATGCAACGTTTGCGAAAATTGCGGGCAGATATTTCACCGGTAGACTCGGCAGAAAGATATGCAACTGATAAGGGCGTGGATGTCTTTATGGGCAAAGGCCGATTCACCAGTGCCAATACGGTAGAAGTGAATGGTAAGACGCTGCATTTCGCCAAAGCCATTGTCGCCACGGGTGGTTCGCCAGCTATCCCAAATATTCCCGGCATAGATAAGGTGCCATACCTGACCAATGCGTCAGTGTTTAATTTGACCGAGTTACCCGCTCGTATGGCGATTATTGGCACGGGTCCTATTGGATTAGAGCTGGCACAGGCGTTTCAGCGGTTTGGTAGCCAGGTCACTGTCTTTGCCAGATCAGGACAAATAATGCCCAAAGAAGACCCCATGGCTGCTGAAATAGTCGCGAAGAAAATGCAGGCCGATGGCGTCCAATTTAATTATAACGTGAAATATAACTCGGTCAGTCATTCCGACAGCGGCATTGAATTATCTTTTGAACAGGACGGTGATCAGAAGTCTGGTGAATTTGATGCTTTGCTTGTTGCTATTGGTCGTAAGCCGAATGTTGAAGGTCTGGGGTTAGAGGCCGCGGGAGTAGAGTTTGACCCGCGTTTGGGTGTCAAAGTGAATGACAACTTGCAAACCACTAACCCAAACATTTATGCGGTCGGTGATGTCGCCACTCAATATCAGTTTACCCACGTTTCCGATTTTATGGCGCGCATTGCGCTACGTAACGCGCTGGCATTTGGTCGTGATAAATTCTCTGGCTTGCTCATTCCCTGGGCGACCTTTACCGACCCGGAAGTTGGGCATGTAGGTCTTTATGAAAAGGATATGGCAGCGCGCGATATCGAGTATGCAACTTTCATTAAAGAGTTTGACGATGTCGATCGCTCCATCGTTGATGGTGATACCACTGGTTTCGTTAAAATTCATGTTAAGAAGGGGACAGATCAGATTTTAGGTGCAACCATTGTCGGCAGTCATGCGGGGGACATGATCAGTGAAATTACTGTCGCCATGCAGAGTGGCATGGGATTGGGGACACTTGCAACGGTCATTCATCCATACCCAACTGCAGCAGAAGCTATTCGTCACTGTGGTGATGCGTACAACAGCACCCGTTTAACGCCTACAGTTAAGAAAGTGCTTGGACGCTTGATGGCGTTTCAGCGGCGCTAAATGGGTCTAACGTTAGGTTGCGGCAACCATCTCATCGCTATGGCAGCGGGTAACAGCAGGAAGAAGAAGGTCCAGAAGGCATAGTCATAGCTCTGTGAGATGTCGAATATCCAGCCGCTGAAAATTGAGCCGAAACTGCCTATCATGAGGAACAGATTGACAAACCCGAGCACTCGACCAAACGATAGTGTGCCAAAACGACTCGCGTACATGATGCCCATCATGGGTAATATGCCGCCAGTCGCGAGTCCCTGCAATGATGCGGCAAGGAAGAGTTCTATTCTATCGGGCGATCCTTGATATAACAGCAGTGAGCCTGCAAGCGCGACAGACATAATCCAGTAGAGTTTTCGGTGATCAACTTTGTCGCCGAGGCTACCGAAAAGAAACTTGCCAGCAATCATGCTGACTGAGGTGATTGATATTAATTGGGCCGCCATCTGCTGGTCAAAACCCAGATCTCCAACATAGGCACCGAGATTAAACTGGACGCCGCCAAAAGCCGCGTTGATAGGTATGAAACTGAGGACTGGAATCCAAAAAGTACGGGTCTTTAAAATCTCAGCGTTGGTCCAGACCTTGGTATTAAGACTCTCTGAGATTTCAACGGATGACTCTATCTCAGGTGGCGGAATCCTTAATATGTACAAGTTGAGAGGCACCAGCAGAACGAAGGATAAGGCAGACAGCATCAAGAGCGTTGTTTGCACATCAAATTTTGCAAAGAGCGATACGGTGACTAAAGGAAAAATGAAGCCACCGATCGATGTCCCCATCGCCGAGACGCCTAGCGCAATACTACGATTGGAAGTAAACCATTTGCTAACGAGCGATTGTGACGCAAGTGTGCCACAAAGCACCATGCCAATTGGCAGTAGTGTTGTGTATGCAAGTGCAACCTGCCAGAAGTAGACGGCTTGCGACAATGCCAAGAGTCCTAAGCTGGTACTTATTGCGCCGATAACAACCAGATTTCTTATCGGGTATTGGTCGAACAAACGACCTAGCAGCGGGCTAACAAGTCCAGCGACTATTTGTAGGGAAAAGATCGCCAGCATGACCGTTCCGCGACTGATGGCGTAATCCTCCAACCAGGGTACCGCGAACAGTGCAAAGCAATAGATGAGGATGCCTACACTGATGGCCTGGTTCACCATAGTTAAGGCAACTATATACCAACGATAATTCATATCTCCTTTGTCGAACTCCTGAATGGGCACATGCAAGGTAACCTATTCTCATTCAGTACCACAAGGGACGTGAATGAAAGGGAGTGGTTGTTTCGAGCCACCGGTCCATTGTGGTGTAATCGATTTGGGCGTATGTTGAATATTGAATTGTTTTTTATTTAACACCTGCCAAGGTTCCTCGATCATCTTCAAAATTCAGCAGTAGAGTTAACGCTTTATTTGCCAGCGAATTGTGTTCCGTTAAATAAAGTTGCTTTATCAATACCGCGTACAGAAATGAATAAGCTCACCAGCCATGCGTAGCGTGTCACTGAGATATCGAGTCCAGCTGATTGAACGCTTCTATTGTGTGGTCATTGGTTAAAGCTGAAACAGCTTCGCCGCATTGCCGCCTAAAACAAGATTTCTTCTGTGTTCACTCATTGGTGCCAATGCCGTGTGCACCTCGTCTATCGCGTTGGCGTGGCTGTCTACGTGCGGATAGTCACTGCCCCACATAAAGTGTTCTTCGCCCAGTAAGTCACACTGGGCGTCAATTGAGCGTTCGGAAGGGTCCATGACAAACCAGAAGTTTTCTCGCATGTATTCGCTCGGTCGCTTTTTCATTGGCGCGAGTCGGCCAAAGCGATCGTATTTTTCATCTAGACGATCCATTAAGTAGCTGGCGTAACCGGCACCAGATTCAACTATCGCAACCTTGAGTTTGGGAAACCGATCGAACAGGCCGTCACATATCAAGGCTGCTGTGGCGGGTATTAACTGCATCGTGCCGCCAAGGGCGAAAGAAAAGACGGTGTTCATGGGTTCTTTCTCTGAATTCCACCAATTGGTTGCAGAGAGATTAATCACCCGGTCAAATCGAACAATGAGATGGACACAAATAGGCAGATCTGCAGCCACGAGTTCCTGCCACAGAGGATCAAAATCAGGATGCGATGGTCGCTTTCCATTGATAGGTTCGGGTGCGAGAAACATACCTTTGAAGCCAAGTTTTATGCAGCGACGTAGCTCTTCAAGCGCCAACTCAACGTCATATAGTGGTATGTGAGCAATCGGGATAATTCTAGATAGTGCAGGAGATGCAAAGTCCCAAAGCCAATTGTTGTAGGCGC
>JBLHWY010000255.1:0-6311 GCA_047629195.1 Candidatus Azotimanducaceae bacterium | reverse complement strand
CGTTGCCCACAGGTGAGCTGTTTGTAGTGCCTCATAATGCCTCTCATTCTTGCCGGAACGAAAGGAATGAATGCTACAACAGCTCACCCCTTTACACTCTGACTAATTGAGTTGCACTTACATCTTGAATCCAAGAAAGATAATATGTCAACTTATCTATTAGGCTCTTTTTTTATCTGAAATACTCTTTTTTTTAACTCCTTCTGAAGTAGGTTTCTGGCGTAGGGCTTTATGGTTTTCCACTCTTGGCATTCTTGGCGAGTACGACCGCAACCCAAACACCACCCTTTAGGCCCAGAGAATTCACAGGCATTTATACAAGGACTTTTTTGTTTTTTGATGGTTATCCTCCTGTTAAAGTGTGCGTAGTATCTGCTCAATACCGCTTTCGAGTTGCCGAAGACGGTTAAATTCTTCAAAAATTCGCTGCTCTAGATTTTTGAAATTGAGGGGTAAAATTCGTTGGCAAATACTGCAGTCATTACCGCCCGCTTGATACCCTTTCCAACTTTTTATGCGATTTCCCTCTAGCTCTAGAAGTTTTTGAATAAATTCAGATTGAGATGGACAATCTTCTTCTGCATGCATACAAACTGGAAAGGCTTTTTGTTTGATCTGAGGCGTTTCAATATAAGTTTCAAAATGAATACCGCCTTGATTATGATTGTGCCAATTCACTTTGTAGAGTTGTAGGTAAGCACCACGGTTATATATTTCCCATTCATCCTCAAACCAACTTGATTGTTTCAGTTTTTCTTCGAGGTTACGGAAAATTTTTTTAATGTCTTTCATTTAGCTAACTCTCTTGTGTCATTTGATTTTTTTTAGCAATTACATACATTGAAATATTTTTTTCCTGTTAGGTATTCATTTTTTCTTCACCGAAACAGTCTCCCGGTATAGAACCCACCCACCGATTTGCATACTTTGCGAAATAAATCTTCTCGGCACACGCATAAATGATACGATATATCATATCATTTATATTGGACTACCGAAAATTATTAAGCGCCTCTCAGTTCTAGGTCAGCCGGTACTGCGTACCATGAAATCGGCTACGCTCGCGGTGAACGGTGTTAGTTGGGCACCATCCAAATCAGTCATACCTGTGTTGCATCCATTAAGTTTCAGTATTGCTGGAGGTCGGATATTAGGTGTGGTCGGTCCAAATGGGGCAGGAAAATCCACATTGCTGCGTCTCCTCTATCGATTTCAAAAACCTAGTACCGGGCAAGTACAGATTGATGGCCAAGACATTTGGTCGATGCCTGCACGTGACACCGCACAGCGGATAGCAGCTGTTTTACAAGAACAGACATCAGCGTTTGGATTGACCGTTCGCGAGATCGTCCGATTGGGCAGAACACCGTATCGATCGGGCCGCACAACCTCCCGCGTAGATGATGAACAGGTTGTGGACCAGACCTTGGAGACCTTGAACCTGCAAGAGTTGGCAGATCGCGATTTTGGAACGTTATCTGGCGGTGAGAGGCAACGAGTAATGGTGGCGCGCGCCTTGGCCCAAGAGCCACAGGTTCTGATTCTTGATGAGCCAACAAACCACTTGGATGTGCGCCACCAGCTTGAAGTCATGTCACTGATCCAAAACCTAGGCCTGACAATTGTCGTGTCCCTGCACGACCTAAACATGGCCATTGGTATCTGTGACGATGTTTTGATCCTCAAAAATGGTCAGTCCCAAGGCTTTGGCCTGCCACACACCCTTTTGACCGACACCATTGTGTCGGACACGTTTTGTGTCAATGCAAAGCATGAACACCTTACCCGTAGTGGCGCATGCCATTTTTCTTTCTCCTTGCAAAATTGAACAGGAATATAACTATGAAATACGCGTTTACAACACTCGCCAGCTTTCTACTGGTAGGCACCGCTATGGCGCAAACTACGGTGCAAAGCTGCGACCGTCAGGTGACATTTGACGCCCCACCAAAGGCCGCAATTTCCAACGATGTGAACCTCACCGAAATGATGCTGGTTTTAGGGCTTGCTGATCGCATGGTTGGCTATACTGGGATTTCAGGCTGGAAGACGCTAGACAAAAACATGACTAAGGGCGTCGAAGAACTGCCTGAACTGTCATCAAAATACCCTTCAAAAGAAGTACTGGTCGGTGCGGATGCCGACTTCTACTTCGCTGGTTGGAACTACGGCATGAAAGTCGGCGGCGACGTTACTCCTGAGACATTGGAACCCTTTGGCATCCAAGTCTACGAGTTGACCGAAAGCTGCATTCATGTCGGTACAAAAGACGCGGCGTCCATGGAGGACATGTATAACGACCTGCGCAACTTAGGGGCGATCTTTGACGTTTCTGATCGAGCTGAAAGTCTCATCGAGGGCTATCAGGCAGAACTGGCGATGTTCCTCGAGCAACAGCCTGCACTAGATATCGCGCCACGAGTCTTCGTCTACGACAGTGGCGAGGATGTGCCGTTCACCGCCGGACGCTACGCTATGCCCAGTGCGCTGATCGAAGCCGCAGGTGGCACCAACATCATGGGTGACGTTGAGAAAAGCTGGTCCACTGTTGGCTGGGAATCTGTTGTCGAGCACGATCCTGAGATTATCGTAATCGTAAACTACGGAGAGGTCACAGCCGATCAGAAACGTGAATTCATGATGTCGAACCCCGCGTTTGCAAATTTGGATGCCGTGCGCAACGATCGGTTTGTGGTGCTCGAATATATAGAGGCCACACCGGGTCCACGTAATATTGAAGCTGTGAAGACCCTCGCCGCTGCTTTTCGGAGCAAGTAACTCAGCATGAGGATGGCACTGTATGCCGCGACAAAGCACGTCAGAAAACCCGCAAACTTATGGGGCGTCGGGATCATTGGCGTTGCGATCCTTGTGGGATCACTATCGATTGCTGTCAGCGTCGGGGCCGTTTCTGTTCCATTGAACGCCGTCTGGGGCATCTTGATTAATAAGATTGCCCCAGACACCATCACGCCAGACTGGTCCAAAGGGCGCGAAGCCATCGTCTGGGATATTCGTTTTCCAAGGGCCATCCTCGCCTGCTTAGTCGGGGCTGGGTTGGCGACAGTTGGTGCCAGCCTGCAAGCCGTGACACGCAATCCTTTGGCCGATCCACACCTCTTGGGTATTTCGGCGGGTGCAGCGTTTGGTGCCATTTTGGCCCTATTGCATACCGGGCTGTTTCTTGGGCTGCTAACCGTGCCACTGTTGGCATTCTTGGGATCACTCGGGGCAACGCTCATCATTCTAGCCGTATCCCAATTTGCATCAACGACCAGTGCCGAAAGATTGATATTGGCTGGTGTGGCTGTATCGTTCATAGTGATGTCAGCCGCGAACGTTCTGATCTTCCTTGGTGACGCGCGGGCAACGCACACCGTAGTGTTCTGGATGCTGGGCGGGTTTGGATTGGCGCAGTGGGATCAACTGATTTACCCTGCCGTGGTTCTGCTGGGGTGCGGCATATACCTTTGGGTGAAATCGGACATTCTGAATGCCATGACTGTCGGGGATGAGACTGCTACCACCCTCGGTATTCCCGTCGCACGCTTCCGGTTAACAATCTTTGTTATCGGTGCCCTCATCACGGGCGTTATGGTCGCATTTTCTGGGATTATTGGTTTCGTCGGACTTATGATCCCGCACATTGTTCGCTTGTTGGTTGGAGGGGATTACCGACGACTACTGCCAATCTGTGCATTATGCGGGGCGGTCTTCCTGGTCTGGGCAGATGTCATCGCACGGACCATCATGGCTCCTGATGACATGCCTATTGGAATTGTCACGGGTTTGATCGGTGGAGTGTTCTTCGTATGGTTGCTGAGACGGCGACAAGCCTGACAGAACCATGATCTTTTGAGCAGAGAAGAACGATTGCAGACAACCGTTTTCAAAGAACCGAAACCGACGTTAGAGTATTCGAAGTTGCTGAAAACATCGGATACTTTAGTTAAAAATGTATGTTACAACGTATCATTAGTTCTGTTATTGGATTTGATTTGGTGCGACATTTTTTCAACTCACTTTTTCGCAATGTGCCTGTCACCTGATGCGAAATACAGCGCGTAATTCACCACAACTTTCAATAAAAAAAGAGAAAATAGCCTGTGATTTACTGGAGAAAGTTGTTGATATGTATGGCCGCAATGTTACTGGCGACTGCCTGTGATAACCACACTGTGCAGTCTCTTTTAGGTCGTGCAAGCACAGACGTCCCAATTGATCATAAAACTATGGACTGGACTGATCTAATGCCGTCAAGTGATCTGGAAGCGTTGCTGAATCCTCCAGACTACGTTTCAGAGGTAGATGAAGGCTCACTCGGGGACGAGCCTGTAAGTATGCTGAAATCCACGATAACGGTACCGAACGACAGGTACCAACAAGCACTGATATCAACGCGTGTCAGGCCGGAATTGGACGGGAATGACATTCGCATTGCAGGTTATCTTGTACCAGTTGAGTACAACGATAACCAGGAAGCCACCACATTCTTTGCCGTGCCCTTCTTCGGTGCCTGCCTTCACTTGCCCCCACCTCCACCAAACCAAATAATCTTAGTGCAAAGTGAAAAGGGTGTGCGGATAGACGACATGTATACGCCTTACTGGCTCTCCGGTGAACTACATACGGACTTACAGGAAAACGACATGGCCGAGTCGGCTTATACAATGACACTGCAAAGTGCCGAGTTGTATTCCGAGCCATGACGTTTTTTTGATGACGAAGGGATAATCGATATCAGTGCAGAGGTGAGTTGCCTTCGAACTCGACTTCATTGCTAAAAAACGCGAGACACGAACCCTTAAATCTCTGGTTCAGTACGAGATCTGGTATCGCGAGGAAACTCGAGCGTGGCACCGGACGAACACATGGAGCATGTCTCCATACTATTCCGTACTGTTGATTATCAGACACAGCAGGAGTTGAGCCTCCCACTCATCTTTGACAGACACATTGATAATCTCGATACAACTTTGCCCGCGCCCGAACAGAGGAAGATCCATCAGAGAGGCCTGTCAGTAGGGAATGATCTATTTCACCATTGACTGTGAAAGCTACTTTAACTCCACTAACCGAATTTTCCTGCACGTATGACTGCAATATTTCTCTGTCGTTTGGTTGATACAAGTCATCTTTATTACCCACTACTATGTCTGCGACTGCAATTTGCTGGCTATAGGTCTGATTTTTTGTATAACGTGTATCGGATAAATGACGCGCATTCACCAGTGTGATTATCTGCTCTACGGATAGCACTTCTCGATAGGCCCGCTCGTCAGAACCTGCAACACCTCTTTCGGATGACCAAGTCCAGTAGGTTCATTTAACAGCCGATCTGGTCTGGCGATTATCATCGAGTGTGATGAGAAGGCCACCATAACCGTTGCAGTCAATTAATCGTCCATCGATTCGAATCAATCGATTAACGCCTTTCATCAATTGATATTCGGCTTCAGGGTAGTCCGTGCTCCAGGCGTTACCCCAACCGCGCAGTGCCCGTCGACTACCGGGTGTATTGCCGTAGACCAGGCGGGCAAAGTGGACCACGGCGGTTGAGCGCCCTTCAATGCGTGAGTCGGTCATCTGGACATCTGCAGTATCGAGCGACATCAGCAACAATACTGTACCAACAAGTACACTCGTTAGCGTCATACCCTCTCCCATCTTTACTTTCATAGCCGAATCAAGTCGGCCCGTTGGAGATTTCCATCTATCGCTAAAGTGCTTGTAGGGCATAGAGTATTTGAGGAAAAGACATTGAGTAAACCATGTTTTCTTCGATTGTGGCCTTGGTTGCTGCGAGTTATTTTTCCATATTAAATAATTTTCCAATGGAGCGAATTTAGTGAAGCCCGAATGAGATCTGGAAAAAACTGATACCAACAAAGAGTAGGCTGCAACAATACATCTTTGATACTAGGTCTATTCGTAGCCTGTAACAACGGATGCTAAACACGTTTAACTGATTAGTTTTTATCATCAGTCGCAAGTGATCATATCGCCACAACTGTAAGGTGCAGTCGCATTTCTACAAGTTATTTCTCGGGTATTGTTTTCCGACTCAGATGTAATTAGTTGACCACCAATGATCTAAACACCTTTCACGTGCGTAGAATTTTTCCTAATTATAGATATTGGAAGGCAAATGGCTTACAAACTAGGATCTACTGAGACAGCTGATAGCAGCCTGACAATGCTAAAGGTACTCGCGGAAAATAGCTTCGACTCAATCTTGATTACTGATGCGACGACTGAAGGCAAAATCATCTACGCAAATAAGGCTTTTAAGAAACTCACAGGTTATGCTC
>JBLHWY010000254.1:0-6357 GCA_047629195.1 Candidatus Azotimanducaceae bacterium | reverse complement strand
GAGGGGGCCGCCTTCGGATTATCACTGGCGAATGACGGCAGCGCCATTGTTGAACTCAAATCGCCTTATAGCGACGGCACGACGCATATTGTTTTGAGTCCAATGGAATTCATCGGTAGGTTGGTGGCACAGAGGGCGCTCTTGTAGCTGGTGGAGTATTTCAAGGGACTCTGCCAATTTTTCTGATGGGTTGGCCATGTGGTATGTTCTCTTTTTCGCTTATTGTGCTTTTCTGTTTGTCGCTTGTTAAGTTGTACCATTATTCGCTTATTGTGCTACGAGAGCGAAAATTGTTTTATGTAGGTAAAAAGTATCTGAGCTATAAAAATAACTATATCTCCCATAAATAGGTTTAATACGGGCTATAACGGCAATGCTCACAATGGCTGTAAGCCTTAGAATATATTCGCTTGCAGGTCGTTGAAATCCCGAGCGCGAATGCGAACTAAACCAGATTCCAACATAATAAGTTAATCCATCTAATTGCACGGGGTAGATATTTTTTATTAGATTTCAGGTTCCCAGTCAAAACCCTGATCTTTATTACGTTCATTAAATTGTTCACTTTCGTCCACGCTTTGAGATTGCTCTAACCCCTTAAGATGGGACATTTCTTTAACAAGTGCTTGGCGCTCCTCTAATTGCGCGCCTCGGAGTTCAATGATTTTCTCCTGCAAGACTGCGCGCTCGGAGCGTTTGATCTCTTCTTGTTGCTGGCAGGATTTTTGAAGTGCATCTTGTTTGCTTCTTTCATCTCTGTGAGAAGCCGCTTGTTTCTGTTTATGGGCTAATAATGGCTCGAACTGCCGTTTATGCTGCAAATTTAGTTCGTTTGAGTAGTTTTTGAAAAAATCACTTAAACGACCTGAAATTTCTGTTTTGACCTCAGAAACCGAAGGTAAATCTTCAGGTTTTCCTAAGCGATTGCCTAAATCATCCTTCTTTACTTGCAATTGCCGAGACAGCGAATAAACGTCTCCAAACACATCAACCGCAACATGGCCGCGCTTGTCACCTTTGGCTGCATAATAGCCGCGCTCTTTCATGGAGGTTTCAAAACTCTGTTTATTATCTGAAACAGCCCAGCATTCTTGCATCTCTTTCTTTATGTCGGATGGTGTCGCCAATTAGTCGGGTGCCGCGGCCAGGTCCTCACGAACGGTTCGGGAGGCCATATAAAAGTGACATGCTGACCAGAACATCATCGGTGGAATGATGTATAGCATTGCTTGCTGTAAAGAGTGCTCTCCCAGGGTTGGTGCCAGCATATCGCTCAACATCCCAACCGACCAGGGTCCTATGCCTAGGCCGATGATACTCAGAATCAGAAACAGAATAGCGGAGGCAGTTGCCCGCATACGAAGACCAACGAGTCCATGGGTTGTCGCAATGGCATTGCCTAAGTAGACATTGAACATGAGGCCAGGAACAATCGCGAAAGCCAGTGCGACATAGGCATTGTCAACGGTATAGACCCCGATCATAAAAGGTACGCTGATAAAGCCAGCGATTGCTGGCAGCCACACATACCAGCGTTTGTCGTTACGTGCTAGACGATCTGCAAGCAAACCACCAGAAAGAACACCGATGGCGCCGCCTAGCCCGATTATTAGTGCTAGCCAGGTGCCCAGTTCTCCCGTTGTCATATTGTGGCTTCGAATAAAGAAGGACGCCGTCCAGTTACTGGTGCTGTACGAGGCAAAGGCATTAAACGCGGCCCCAAGCGCCATGTGGCGAAAAGAAACCCTGCTCCATAGTACTGTTAACACGTCTTTGAAGGGGACTGGGTCTTCTGAAACTTGTTTGTTTTCTGATAACCCTCGGATAGGTTCTGCGAGGGTGAAGCGAACGATAATTGCGATGATTATGCCTGGCGCGCCAACAACCAAGAATGCGGTGCGCCAGCCAAAATATTCGTTCAGCCAGCCGCCGAGCAAGAAGCCGAATAAAATCCCAAAGTTTACGCCGGTCGAATAAAACGAAATTGCACTAGCTCTTGATTCAGGCGGGAATATATCTGAAATAATTGAGTGGGAGGGCGGACTACCGCCAGCTTCGCCGATACCAACGCCAATGCGTGCAATCAGTAATTGTGCGTAGCTCGTCACCGAACCACTTAACGCTGTCATCAAGCTCCATAGCCCGACTGAAAATGCGATAATATTACGCCGATTTGAGCGATCAGCTAGTCGCGCTATCGGTATTCCCGCCGTTACATAAAACACAGCGAAAGCAAAACCCGTCAGTAAACCAAGCTGGCTATCCGAAAGCAGAAGATCTTCTTTTATTGATTCTTGTAGGATTGACAGCAACTGTCGATCAATAAAATTGAAGCTATAAACGACTGTGAGCAATCCTAAAGCATAGTATTTTGAGGATGCAGATGAGTAGTGATTTTTATCACTAGTGGCTAAATTGTTTGATTCTTGATCGGATGGTATTTGAGTTGTATTTTTCTGCTCTGTCATAGATCGGTCTTATTTATTTTGTTGTTAATCGATGGCAGACAATTTAATGAGGTGTCGGCGCCAAATTCCAGCGTGGTACGGTATCACAAAGCGAGAGATTATTTTGCCTTGTTGGTCGAAAGTCTGGGAAGATACCGTTTTTATAAAATGTTGAATGGATACTGATGAATAACTATACAAAATTAGCCGGAGCGATCTGCTTTTTCACCCTCTTGTTATCTTCTTGTGGGGGCGAGGAGGGTACTGCAAAAGAAGTGAAAGCGTCAGCGGAGACCGCCACTACCGTTATTTCGCCTGAAGCAATTCTGGTTGATAAAAGTAATCCTGACTGGAAACAAAATCTGACGCTACCTGAATCGTTTTCTTTCGAGTCTGGTAAAACCTACTACTGGAATCTTGCTACAAACAAGGGTGAAATGTCGTTCAGGCTCTACCATGAATCTGCTCCTATGCACGCTTCAAGCACGATGTATTTAACGGAAATAGGCTTCTACGACGACGTGATATTTCACCGAATAATTCCTGGGTTTATGGCACAAGGCGGCGACCCGACTGGCACGGGCCGAGGCAATCCCGGCTATTCATATGAAGGCGAATTTGATGGCAGCACCAGTCATGTCAAGCCGGGTTTGTTGAGTATGGCAAATGCTGGGCCGGGTACCGATGGCAGCCAGTTCTTTATTACATTTGTGCCCACGCCATTCCTAGATGGTAAGCATACGATTTTTGGTGAGTTAGTCGCGGGTGAAGAGACGCTTAAGTTGCTTGAGGAAGTTGGTAGTGGTTCTGGTAAAACAAGTGAGCTCGTGAAGATTGATAAAGCGACAATTCGTGTTGTTGCTACCGAGTGAACTTTCCACGAATCACTCTTCAATCTTGATTGCCGATCATTATGATTGAAATAAGTGATTTTACCGATGTTTCCGCGTTTGCTATATTTGTGAGCAGAAGGCGCGATAGCGACCTTATTGTACTAGCAACTTAACGGAGAGCTCATGAAAAAGCATAATCTACTAATAGTAACCGCGTTAGCTGGGGTATTGGCATCAGCTTCAGCCACTACCTCTGCTGCTGATATGTCAAAACCTGTGAGTTCGGGCGCCAAAGGCATGGCCGGGCACGAGCAGGCAAAATCTAATCAGTATTGGTGGCCAGATCAACTTGAACTTGCCTCGCTTCGAGATCACGATACGCGTTCGAACCCGATGGGTGAGGATTTCAGCTATGCCGAAGCTTTTAGTGAATTGGATCTACAAGCGGTCAAGCGGGATATCAATGACCTGTTAACGGTTTCCCAGGATTGGTGGCCAGCAGATTTTGGTAATTATGGTCCTTTTTTCATTCGATTGTCGTGGCACAGTGCTGGCACCTATCGCACGCTAGATGGCCGCGGCGGTGGTGGTGGCGGGCAGCAGCGTTTCAATCCCCTTAACAGTTGGCCGGATAATGCAAGTCTGGATAAAGCTCGGCGTTTGTTGTGGCCGGTGAAACAAAAATATGGCCACAGTATATCTTGGGCTGATCTCATGATCTTAGCTGGCAACGTATCGCTGGAGAACATGGGGTTCCAAACTTACGGCTTTGCAGGCGGGCGTGCAGATGATTGGGAACCTGACTTGGTCTATTGGGGGCCGGAGCTTGAGATGTTGGCAAGTGATCGCGAGGAAGAAAATGGTGAATTGAAACGTCCTCTGGGCGCGACACATATGGGTTTGATTTATGTGAATCCTGAAGGCCCGAAAGGCAAGCCTGACCCGTTGGGTTCTGCGAAAAATATCCGAGTCGCATTTGCGCGTATGGCGATGAATGATGAGGAAGTTGTCGCGCTGGTTGCCGGCGGCCATACTTTTGGAAAAATGCACGGTGCACATAAGCCTAAAGATTGTGTGGGGAGTGATCCCGGTGGTGCTCCACTTGAAGAGCAGGGTCTTGGCTGGAAGAACAAATGCGGCAAAGGTCATTCTGAGGATACTGTTACAAGCGGCTTAGAAGGAGCATGGACGCAGGCACCAACACGATGGACCTCGCTGTATTTACAGAATTTGCTTAACTTTGACTGGGAGCAAACTAGAAGCCCAGGCGGTGCTATTCAGTGGATCCCGACTGATGAATCGCTGCGTAAATCAGTCCCAGATGCACATGTCGCGGGGAAATTTAACTCTCCCGTAATGACCACTGCAGATTTGGCACTCAAATTTGATCCTACATATAAAGCGATTGCTGAACGTTTCCTGGCGAACCCTGATCAATACCAAAAGGCGTTTGCTAAAGCATGGTACAAGTTGACCCATCGAGATATGGGTCCAAGTGCCTTATTCCTGGGTGAAGAGGTGCCAGCTGAGGAACTTATTTGGCAAGATCCGATACCCACGCCAAAGGCGAAGCCACTGAGCAAGCGATCAATCAAAAAGCTTAAGAAGACAATTCTTGCCTCTGGTTTGACCGTCTCTGAGTTGGTGAGTACAGCCTGGGCGTCTGCCTCAACTTTTCGCGCGAGTGATAATCGCGGTGGTGCCAATGGCGCGCGGGTAGCACTTGCACCGCAAAAAGATTGGATGGTTAATAGTCCCAAAGACCTATCGCGGATACTAACGAAGTTGCGCGAGGTGCAAACCGAATTTGGCCAGGAGAAGGTTTCTCTAGCTGATCTGATCGTACTTGGTGGTGCTGCTGCGATTGAACGTGCTGCAAGCGATGCAGGTATCAAGCTCGAAGTGCCGTTTAAGTCCGGTCGTGGAGATACGACGCAAGCTAAAACTGATGTGAATTCGTTTTCACTGCTCGAGCCTGAAGCAGATGCTTTCCGCAATTACTTCAATGCGGCAGCATCTTACCGTTCACCTGCTGAGATGCTGGTGGACAAAGCTGATCAGCTGGGTTTGACCGTGCCAGAAATGACCGTGCTGATTGGTGGTATGCGTGTTTTAGGTACTAATGCCGACGGGACGATGCATGGCGTGTTCACGAAAACCCCAGGCACTTTGACGAATGACTTCTTCGTGAATCTATTGGATATGTCGACGCAATGGAGAAAGGCGAAAATCGATGGGCTTTACGAAGGTGTCGATCGCAAGACGGGTATGGTGATGTACACCGCAACTCCGGTTGATCTGATTTTTGGTTCAAGCTCTGAATTACGCGCTGTTGCTGAGAACTATGCATATGATAACTCTCAGGAAAGGTTTGCTAACGATTTTGCGAAAGCATGGGGCAAGGTTATGCAAGCTGACAGATTTGATCTGAAGTAATATTTTCAGTCAAAATAGCCGCGATAGGGATATATCGCGGCTATTTTCTTCTGAACGATGTCATCGGGTACGATCTACCTAGGCTGCCATGAGTTCAGGTTCTTGGTTTTGCTTCCATGCCTCGATAAGGTTTCGAGTGTCATGATTCCACGGGTGGAAATCTTTCCGTTGGAAATCCTTCCAGGCTGGATAGAGTTTGCGAAGAACGCCGGTTGTGCCAAATAGCCAGTTAAGTCCCCGGACCCAAACCATAGGGTTGCGGTGATCGTTCGTTGCTTTCAACATCATCCAGATACCATCGAGTAAATCTTTTAGGAATTGGTAGCTAACGTAGGGTAGTGCTGCCCTCAGTTTTTCCGTATCTCCGCCTACAGCCTTGTAGACATCAAATGTTACAGCTTTATGTTCAGCTTCTTCGATCGCGTGCCAATGCCACATGCCGACAAGAGTGGGGTCTGCCCCTTCAAGGAAAGCATTATCGCTCAACAGTGCATAGGCCAGTATCGCGGTGAGGTGTTCAAAAGCTGCAGTTTCCATGAGTCGGGTATATGGCGAAGCAACGTCCCGCTCATTAATGCGTCTCTGCAGTATCGCTTCGAACTCTTGACCTTTGTAGCCGCGGGCGTTGCACATTATCTCGT
>JBLHWY010000253.1:0-6447 GCA_047629195.1 Candidatus Azotimanducaceae bacterium | reverse complement strand
AAATGGCGGAGCGGACGGGATTCGAACCCGCGACCCCCGGCGTGACAGGCCGGTATTCTAACCAGCTGAACTACCGCTCCGCATAAACCTTACAAAACATCTGAAATTTGGTGGGTGTTGCAGGGGTCGAACCTGCGACCTACGGCTTGTAAGGCCGTCGCTCTCCCAACTGAGCTAAACACCCCCCGCGTCAGAAGAAAGGCATTGTACCGACAACCACATGCAAGTCAATGCTGTTTTCCCAATTCTTGTATGTTGATATTAATGTTAGCATCAAGTTCTTTATTTCAAAGATGTTGCGATGATCGTTGGACACATTAAATATGGATAAAATTGCGCTAATTACAGGCATTACCGGTCAAGACGGCTCCTACTTGGCTGAGTTTTTATTAGCAAAAAGTTATGTTGTACATGGGATCAAGCGCAGAAGCTCGCAATTTAACACGCAGAGAATTGACCATATCTATCAGGATCCCCATGTAGATGATCAGAGACTCGTTCTCCATTATGGTGATCTGTCGGACACATCCAACCTGGTGAGGCTGTTGAGTGAGATTCAGCCGGACGAAGTCTACAATCTTGGGGCGCAAAGTCACGTGGCAGTAAGCTTTGAGGCACCAGAATACACTGCTGACGTAGACGCAATGGGTACACTACGTCTACTCGAGGCGATTAGGTTTCTCGGTCTAGAGTCAAAAACCAAATTTTACCAAGCATCAACCTCAGAGTTATATGGAAAAGTAGAAGAATCGCCACAAGACGAAAAAACACCATTTCATCCAGTCTCCCCTTACGGCGTAGCAAAACTTTATGCATATTGGATCACTGTAAATTATCGCGAAGCCTACAAAATGTTTGCCTGCAACGGGATACTTTTTAATCACGAATCGCCAAGACGTGGTGAAACGTTTGTTTCAAGAAAAATAACCCGCGGCCTTAGCCAAATATCTGTTGGCTTAGATACCTGTCTTTACATTGGCAATCTGAATGCTCTCCGAGACTGGGGACACGCTCGAGACTATGTTGAAGCGCAGTGGCTAATGCTCCAACAAGAGCAACCAGAAGATTTTGTCATCGCCACTGGAAGTCAGATCAGTGTGCGTGAATTTATCAACAAATCTGCAAAGGTCCTTGGTATCTCGATAGTGTGGACTGGAGCTGGAACAGATGAGCACGCTAAAGTCGTCGCCATCGAATCGAATGTATACTCACGAGAAAGTGCATTCTGCGTATCAGTGGGTGACATTATTGTGCGTGTTGACGAACGCTATTATCGCCCAGCCGAGGTACACTCTCTCCTTGGGGATGCAACAAAGGCGCAAACGAAATTAGCCTGGAAGCCTTCTACTTCACTCGATGAAATGATAAACGAAATGATTACCCACGATTTCGAACTCGGCATGCAACAAATAATACTCCGTGAAAACGGGTACAAAGTATCCCCGCATAAAGAGTAGGCACAATGATATCTACTGATAGCAAAATTTATATCGCTGGCCACCAAGGTATGGTTGGCGCTGCTATTTTGAGGAAACTCAATGCTTTAGGATACAAAAATATACTCTTGCAAGAGAGGTCTCAACTCGACTTGCTACGGCAAACAGAAGTTGAGTCATTTTTCTTAGAAGAAAAACCTGATTACACATTCATCGCTGCAGCGAAGGTTGGAGGCATTCAAGCAAACCAACAATATCCAGCAGAATTTATCTACGAGAACCTCGTGATAGAGACAAACCTGATTAATGGCGCCTATCGAGCTGGCTGCTATCAACTGATGTTTCTTGGCAGCTCATGTATTTATCCCAAATATGCGGAACAGCCTATAGAGGAATCGACATTACTCCAGTCGACCCTTGAGCCAACTAATGAATTTTATGCGATTGCAAAAATCGCAGGCCTTAAGATGTGCGAGGCATACAACAGACAATACGGCACTGATTACAGATGTCTGATGCCAACCAACCTCTATGGCCCAAATGACAATTTTCACCCTGAGAATAGCCATGTTATTTCGGCGCTCATTAATCGCTTTCATCTTGCAAAAAAAAAGAACTTAGAAAGCGTGACAATCTGGGGCACAGGTGAAGCTCAACGGGAGTTTCTGCATGTCGACGATTTAGCAGATGCTTGCTGCTATATCGCTGCCACGCCAGAGGATGAATACAGAGCCGAGCTAGGTTCGCGAGTCGATCATTTGAATGTCGGAACGGGCACTGACATCAAAATTAGCGCACTATCTCGTATCATTGCTAACTTGGTTGGCTTCCAAGGCTCACTGGAGTTTGACACGCAAAAACCTGACGGGACGCCGCGAAAACTTCTGGATGTCTCAAAGATAAATTCGCTCGGATGGCACGCGACCACAGATTTGGCATCAGGACTAGCAAGCACCTATGAGTGGTTCTTGAAGAATCAAAGTGAACTGAAAAACCATCATAACAATCTGACAATTGATTGATTTTTCATATAATACTCATCAACCGCAACTTCCTTTCTTGGACACACCTATTCTCCAAAATCTTACAAATAATGGCTCTAAATCACTTTATGTATAATAGTCCTGCCAATGGGTAGCGTGAATAAAAATCTCCAGACCTGGCTCTTCGCTCTACTCGTCTGCTTGCTTGCGATATGGGTTGTTACGTATTTTTTAGCGCCCGTCTCTCGAATAAACACATACCCAACTTATCTCATTGCAATCACCGTTCTCTGCATGTTGAAAACATCGGATATGCGACTTTTCTTAAAAGACAACACAAGCACCATTGCACCAGCCGGAATATTGCTGCTCTATCTAGCTGCCTCAGCACTTTGGTCGATAGAAAACCAAGGGTACCTAGGATTCAAATACCTTGGTTATGCCACACTCACCTTAAGTTTTGTTATCGGTATCGCAATTATTTTCAGACACTTACCGCGAGCCACGCACTGGTTACTGATTTTAATTGCTCTCACGGCACTTGTATCCGCGACCTATTCAATATCGTTACATTATACCTATACAGATTTCAAACCCCTTGAAGATGACAGGCTCTATGCTCTGGGCCGCATGCATAGCCCAACCATCAGCGCTTACTCATATTCCTTTGCGCTAATTATTCTCATACATTTTTATTTTTCATGCAATTCTTGGCCACAACGTATTTTTTGGATGCTGTTAACCATACCGCTCTCGTACGCAATCGTGTTGGCAGGCACTAGGGGCTCAGCCCTCGCTTTGCTGCTTGCTGTCATCACTATGTTTTTAGCCAACCCCAGATGGAGCAAGAAAAAGAAATACACAGGTGCATTCAGCATTGTCATCATCTTCTTTATCGGTTTAATGCTGATATTACAGTCTGATTACTCGGAACTGATCACTCAAAGGTCGTTTAGCTTTAGACCTGAAATATGGGGAGGTGTCTTGAGTAAATTTGCGGAAGCTGATTGGACAAGATGGGTATTTGGATTTGGTATTGCCGCAAGTGAACAGATTAGTATCCAAGAACATCAGTTCGTACATCAGTTCGAACACGCGCACAGCATACATCTAGCAACACTGTATTACGGAGGTCTGCTTGGCGTTTTGCTTCTAGAATGGTTAATCATTACGATTCTCATCCGAATCATTCGTGCAAAATATCATCCGTTGCAAACACTCTGTTTAAGCTTAGCTGCCTTCTCTGCAATTGTTTTAGTACTAGATGGAAACAGGATCTTAGAAAAAACCAATCTTCTTTGGCTTCTGTTTTGGTTTCCAGCTGCAATGGCAATTGGCCTATCGCAAAAATTCACACCAGGGATTCTAGAAGAACCTGCCTCGTCTGTCGCGCAGCCAACGCCCAACTGAACTTGTCGGACTGTCTAAGTGCATTTACACCGAGACGGCCTCTAAAAGCGGCATCAGAAGCGAGCCTAACGATGGCATCTGATATTTCATCCACATTGAGTGGATCGACGTAGATACCTGCATCACCAACCACCTCAGGAAAAGCCGAACCGTGGCTTACAATAACCGGAACACCATGTTGCATAGCCTCAAGCGCGGGCAAACCAAAGCCTTCTGATAACGACGCGAGAACATGTCCTGTTGCACCCACATAATGAGATTGCAGCATCTCATCACTCACCGCCCCAATGAAGTGACATCGCGCCTGAACAGCTGGATCTAACTTTCGCACCTCTAACGCGATATCTTTGCCCCAGCCGACTCCGCCGATAAAAACAAAGTGCTGCGGTATCTTAAACGCTGCCTTTTGAAATGCTGCCAGGATATTCACAAGGTTCTTTCGTGGTTCCATTGTTCCTACAAAAAGAAAATAAGAATATGAATATTCAACGGGGAGTACATTAACGTACTTATCAGCGGCTTCATGAACAACTACAACCTTCTCACTTTGTTCAGGATATCCGTCCCCGATCTCCTTACTCGTGGCTTGCGACACCGCTATTATTCGGCTGGCCCTTTTTAGGCTTGGCGGCATCAAAAGGCGCTCTAGGAGCCTGTTCATTGCTCTCATGGTTTCGGGGAAAGTTTTCCAAACCATGTCATGAATAGTGACAACCGCTTTTACATTTGCATCCATGAACAAAGGAAGATGATGCCGGGGACTCCAAAACACATCGATCGAATCCATTTTCACCCAGTGAGAGAAAACGAGCTGAGAGCGTATTGGACTAAGGAAAAAATTATGGCTAGAAAATGCTCTAACTTTGATTTGATTTGGCTTGTCTAACTTGAATGTGACAGGACGATCAGAATACAAAAACCAATGAACATCATCCTGACCCATCGACGGTATTAAGTACTCCAACAGACGTTGTGTATACCTTCCGATGCCAGAGCGAGGCGAAGCGAGAGATCTGACATCTACTGCTATTCTAATGGTCACGTTCGCTCTGGGACGAGCTCAGTGTAAATGTCCATATAGCCCTGCACCATATCTGAGCCTTTGAATTTCTCCTCATAGCGTTTACGCGCATTGTGTCCTAACGCGACTGCTAAGGCCGGGTCATCTACAAAACGTTGCATCGCCATTTTCAGCGACTCGACACTATCGGGTTCCGCTACTAAACCAGTATGCCCATCGATATTGACATAGCTACTGCCCGATTCCGGGTTTGCAGAAATCAGCGGTTTCGACATCATCGCGCCTTCCAGCAACGTCACACCGAAAGCTTCTGCTCGATTAAACGAGGGCAAAACAACAGCTGTACACAAGGTATATAACGCCATTTTCTCTTTTTCAGAGACGTAGCCGGCAAATCGAATCTCTGGAAAATCATCAAGCTGATATTTTTTGTTTAACCTTAGTGATTCGGGGCCAGTTCCAGCGATTACAACTTTAAAACCGCCTGCAATTGCCGCGTCCAATAGCACGTCAAGGCCTTTGTAATATCGCAATACCCCAACAAAAAGAAAAAAGTTCTCCCCGTATTTCCCTCGAACCTGCTCTAAAGTTTCCTCATCCACCTCAGGATAAGATTCTTCCGCAATTCCTAGGGGAACCATTTTAGTCGCTGCGACCCGAGGGCGAAGATATTGACTCGAGTCCACATAATTTGGGGAAGTGGCGACGATACAATCAACATTATCTAAAAAGCGTTGCATTAACGGCGCATACAGAACCATCAGATATTTTTGCTTCATAATGTCAGCGTGGTAAGTAACAACCGAAGGGATTTTAACATTGCTGGCAAAGTGCAACATATCGGCAAAAGGCCAAGGAAAATGATAATGGACTATATCCGCCCATTCCAACTGTCGACGAAACTCACGCATACCCGAAAAGCTGAAGCCGCAAGATGCAATCTCAAAATCTAATTTGCTTGTGACGACCTGCACCCCATCCAGCTCAAAGGTTTTTGGTCCTTTTTGGCTTGGAGCAAAAACACGTGTAATAAACCCCCGATGATTTAGACCAATAGCTAACTGTCGAATAACCTCGAGTACGCCTCCCTCTGTTTCAGGATAATAGGTTCGATAGACTTGTAGGACTTTCAGCGGACGAATGAGTCAATCCTCCAACGGTTTGTTTTGCTTTAATCGAAGCGCAGTTACATTTGAACCCTTCTTTGACGAATCAACATTAGCAAAGCTATCCTTCAACTCTTTTGCTCCACCTAGTATCAAATCTTGCACGCGCTTTTCGTCAAGGTCGTGAATAGCCACATTCAATTTTTGGAGGTATTTCTCCAATTGCTCTGGTGAACAATGAAGGCCTAACGCAACATCGATTGTCGATTCGATCGAGGGACTAAATTCGACGTTGTTCATTTGAAATTTGTTATTTCGATAGGCAGATTCAGAGTCCTGTTTGAGCGACACATAATGATCCCTTAAAAATCGAGCAGACCTATCTTGACTCAGGCTCTTTATACTCGCATCTACCAATTCTTGCGCCACATTTAGTCGAGATTCGGGTGATGGTTGGTTTATCCTACAAACACTACTTTCTAAAGTTTTTC
>JBLHWY010000252.1:0-6548 GCA_047629195.1 Candidatus Azotimanducaceae bacterium | reverse complement strand
GCTGAAGGTCAATGTGCCACCCTCAGGATCGACACTGCCGGCCGCTGTAAGCGTCACCGTGTCACCTGCGTTGACTGTTTGATCGACACCAGCATTTGCAGTCGGTGCTGCATTGATAATATTGACTTCGACCATGTCAGTTGACGTAAAACCCACGTTATCTGTGATCGTGAGTCTAAAAGCGATATTCCCGCGACCAAATAAACTAGCGTCAGCTATAAATGATGGTGTTGCTGTAGAGCCGCCTGTTAAAACAACATCAGTGCCAGAAATTTCTGCCCAACTAAACGTCAATGGAGCGCCATCAGGGTCGACACTGCCGGCTGCTGATAACATGACCGTAGAACCCACGTTGACAGTTTGATCTACGCCAGCATCTGCAGTCGGCGCTACATTGGAAATACTCGAACCTGTTGGCACTGGTAAGGTAGTGGTCGAGAAGCTGGTAAAGTTGTTGTTCCTAAAACGGGCCAGTTCCTGAGCAAAATCTACATTAGTTGGCAGTGCTGCAGTACTTTCGCCGCTATCCCCATTGTCTAAGAAAACCGTAACTTGATCACCAAAGTACGCACCATCAAGATCACCATCGCCTAAGTCCTCTGCGACCGCCTGAATAATATTGAATGTGGGAGCAGCCTCGCCCAACTGCAAACTTATATTATTCACCGCATTAGCAAACGCACCAAGAAACAGCGCGTACTGCATTTGTGCCGCAGTCGCTCCTGCCGCTGGGTTAATAGGGTTCGCTGGGATTGTATTCAAAACATCAAAACCCAATTCAGCATCAACTAGGTTTTTCACAATACCCAGTTTCGACATAAAGCCACCACTATTGGCAGCTTCATTCTGAGAACGACGAATCAACAAGTCTGTAAAGGGTGTGACTGCCGCAGCTGTGCCGCCTGCGGGTATCAAGGACATAAATCCCTCGCCCAACCCCAGCGTGATTTTTCTTTTCAGGGCAATATCCGTCTCCTGATCTGATTCATCGATAAACACGCCGCCGCTGGTCATAAGAAGCAGATCTACTTCAGCTTGGACAGTCAGCGAAAACTCACCATTATCGTCGGTCTGACCGGTCGCGATCGGGCTCCCCGCAGGTAAGCCAAAATCGTCTATTGCATAAAGAGAAACACTAGCACCTGAAATAGGACTCTTCGAGGCCAGGCCTGTGATGGTTCTACCGCTTGTCGTTGACGGCGGAGCTGTGACAGGTGTTGTTGAACTACTGGAACCAAGGGAGGGTTGATTAGACTCAGTCTCACCCCCGCCTCCGCAAGCGTTCAAAAACAAGACTAACGAAAGTGCAGCAACCGACTTTATTGTGTTCATATTCTTAGGCATATTAATGTTCATTTAAGTTTCCTTACCTCGATCTAGCATTAAATATAGCCACACCACTTACAGTTCTGCTGCTGTCGTTTAGCTGATAACTCAGACCCGCAGCTCCAGGTACCCCAGTGGTCGAATCACTAAATACACCCCCAAAGGAGCCCGATGCACCTGAGTTGCCATTCACGGTAACAGTGCTGTACAGACCATTAAACAAATTTGAAGTAATGCTGCCCTGACCAGATGCTGTCCAGACTTCATCCGCAATTCCTAGCTGAATGTTGCTGTCTACTACCGAGTTCGTAAAGTCTGCAAAGAGACTTGCTGAACCAAGTACGCCACGATTGCCAAGATCATCTGTAGGATCAGTGTTGCCCACCAGCGAATACTCAGCTGAGCCCGTAATCACTCGATCAGGATTACTACTCACTGGTGCAAGCACCCAATGCAGGCTGGAGGAAGCGAGATCTACGTCAGTTGAACCGGCTGCTGTCGTTAATGTAGCAACCCCGGCTGACCAACGCCCCCATTTCAGAGAACCGGTGGGATCAAACCCCGTATTTGTATTTGAAGCAGTACCGATGGCAAATGTAACCGTTGCGCCATCAGAATTAACGTCTGAAAAGGCAGACACATTGTCATCACCGTCGAATCCTAACGAGTCAAAGTCGGTATTAATGCCACTAGCGACACCGCCAGCACTGTAGGCAAGCCCTGTTTCTCTGATAACAACCTCCTGCCCGTCAGTAATATCGACAACTTGACCACCGGTGCCCTCCGCCATGATTTCTCGCTGTGGCTCCTCGGGTGCAGTTGTCGTTGTAGTGGTTCCAGTTCCAGCGCTCGGAGCAGCAGGTGGAGGGGGAGCACCACCGCCAAATTCCGCAGCGACTTCTTCCGAGCTCTCACCATTCGAGCTTTCACCATTCGAGCTTTCACTACCCGAGCTATCATTTGAAGAACCGCCATCACTTGAGTTTTCTTCATCACTGGAGCTGTCGCCTGAGCTGCCTTCTTCAGCATCACCTGCTTCGGAATCACCTGCTTCGGAATCACCTTCTTCGGAATCACCTTCTTCAGAATCACCTTCTTCAGAATCACCTTCTTCAGAATCACCGTCTTCGGAATCACCGTCCTCGGAATCACCTTCTTCGTCGTCAGATTCTTCTTCCAACGCAATTGAGCCTTCTTCCTGCAATGACGAAGGTGGCGCTATCAACCGCTTTGGTGGCGTGTTGAAATTGGCAGCAAACCCGAATGAGTTCTTTGGAATATTCAATTCGCCACCAGCATTCGTCATGGTAACTTCACCTTCAGATACCCCAACATACAAACCATCATCGCCGCTGCCACAGTCAGCTGTACACATCCTTGTGGAATAGTTTGTGCCACGAACACCAATGACTGCTGCGGGCGTTGTTACCCTGTATGCGCTGGGATTTTGTCTTGCTATTCGACCCGTTAAGGTACGGAAACCACCTCGCTGTAACTTGAAACTGGCTTTCAATGTTTTACCAGCGCCAATAGCAGGACTTGTCGCTGTTGCTGGCATTTCAAGCGCTTCGATTTCGAAACTGGAGTTAGGTCGGACGGCTATCTTGGTGCCATCATCCAATAACAACTGAACGTAACCTTTCGATCCAGTAACGATCACGTCCCCTTCATCAATCCGTGCGCCACGAATAAGTAGTCGTGCATTCGCTGAATCAACAGACACGTTACCGTACTTAAAAAGCACCCTTCCGACGCTCGCCTGTGCTGAATTTGCGAGTGACCCTAGAATAATAAAAAGGGCCAGCACACTAGATGTTGCTGTTCTTGTAAATATTGGTGTAACAAAAGTTTGAATTGTCATCTCTTTTTGATTACTCATATCAGGCCCCTTAATCAAAGACTTTACGTAGTGTGACACCGACTTCTAAACGATCAAACTCGTACAAGCTGACCGTTGAATCTTTCACACTATAATTAAGATTTAGCGTCGTGACCCAGCCCTTTGCAGGGAACTGAGACCAAGCACTACCCAGGGTTACTGCATATAGATCGTCTTCCCTTTCGAAGCCGAAGAACTGATTGTCAAACTCTGTATTGGTTGCACTGGCATCAAAGGAAATAACGCTGCCGCCTTTTCTGTACCAATTATTTGTGAATCGGACGGTGTAGCCATCCGCCGAAAATTGCTCAGTAGCATCAACAGCATCATCACTGTTAGCGGTAACCGAAAGACTCATCTGTGCACTGCTATAGGACTGACTTATACGCAACCCATAAAGGACTTGATCAACATCTCGGATTTGAAGGATCTGTTGATCAAAACGGATCGCACCCGCTCGCACAAAACCAGTAAAACCCCAGGAATCGGTTAACTGTCGGGCGTAGGTGCCCATAACACCGATGTCACTTTTATTGTATTCGCCATCAAGCGCACTGAATAGCGTGTTAGCGGCGATTGAAGCTGAACTTTCACCTGACTTCCAGCTCCAGGCTGCACCTAAGTCAATATTTGAGCCGTCTACAAAATGTGTCGAAGGATTAGATCGGTGGTCTAGCCGCGCATTGAAAAGCAACTGCGACGAAGCCGATATTGGCTTATTCCAAAGACCGCCTACCCTCACTTTCGCAAATGCAGAGGATTGCTCCAGGTTCGTGGGATTCAGAACAAAATTCAGGAAAACGTTCTCATCCGTTGCTGCAGGGGCGTTGCTGTCGTAGCCACCACCTATCTCAATAAAGTATTGCGAACTCGCCTGGTATTCCCGAGACTTATTGTTAATCGCTGTCATATAGTCATTAACAGTTTGAGCTACATTGGCAGGCGGATTTTCGCTTTGTACCCTTTCAAACTCAATTCGAGCAAGCTCATTGTCACCAACATCGTAAAAGGCTCTGGCAAGCTCAAGACGTGCACCAGCGAATGCAGGTCTGCGCGCGACTAATCGTTGCAAACTGAAAATCGCATCACCCGAATGTCCGCTATCCAACGCTGCTACGCCTAACAAATAATCAAAGGCATCTTCACCGGACCAGTTGATTTCGTGCTGAGCTAAGAGTTGATAGGCCGCTTCAGTGCGACCTTCTCGCATAGCGACTTTGGCTTGCTCGTATACAGCTTCTCGCTCCATGGCTTCTTGCGCCACAGCTTCAGACGCCAGCGCAGAGCTCGCAAAACCGCTCGAAAAAGCGAGACAGAGGACTAGCATCTCTCGCCATCGCAGTGTTCGGATAATATGTTTCATACCAACTTGTTCTCTACTATTGATGTAACGATTAATATCCAGTATTGGATAAAATGTCTGTGGTGACTATAACCCAATAACCCAATCTCAACGTAAATAAGGCAATAAAGTGTAGCTAAATAACGCCTTAGGGAGAAGCTATTACAAGTTCAATGGCTGTACGGCACTCGCTGAAACTCACACCAAGTCTATATATAACGCTTGTTTCACTTCATCGCCCACCTTCACAACATCTGTAGAGTAGGCCTCATGGTCCACACCCACAAAAAGCTCGGCACCAGACTTTGCTTCCGATATTTGTTGTTCTGTGAGCTGATAGCGAAGAAAATGCACCGCGGATGTCTTCTCTTCATTCGCCCGCTCCATGTCTTCATCCGCGATAGCAAAGACCTTCTCGCAATCACCGATCTGAACCCAAACCTTCTCTTCAATCCCAATTAGACGCTGTAGCTCGACTCTTCGCTCATCTACATCTGTAAACTGAATCAACATAGTGCATTTCCAGTTGTTGCCATCGGGCAAAAGTGGATTGTATGCATCAAGTTCTTCTTGGATCCCAGCCGACTCAAAGACTTTTTCTATGCGCAACATCTCCTGAATCTGGTATTTGAGCGTCATTCGGTCTTCAAAAATCAACAGAATATGCTCACCCAAGAGTACTTGTCGGTTCTTTTTGTGAGCGAGCACAGTGTCTCGAAAACCGGCTCTTTCCTGGGAATACTCTTCCAGAGACCAGAGATCCCCTCGTGTGAGTGCTGTATGTGCTGACATATTTGTGCTATCGCCTTATTTAAAGTTTCATTCCGTTTTGGAAAGCTATGTGTCTAAAACCATCTATTTGAAACCATGTTTTTAAAACCATGTTTTTAAAACCATGTGTTCAAAGCTAAATTGCGTAAGCCTTCCTTAGAAGACTCATCGGGTGCTGTCCGGGTTTATCTTTGGCTGACAATGAATCAGCCAAATTCTCTATATGCGTCGCCGCCATCGGGCAGTCGCTCATAAAATGATCTGCCTGGTGTGCCTCTACCTGCCGTATAACGGGTCGCGCTATCTTAATAGATTTTGCCCGCGTTTCTACTTTGACTGCATAGGTACCATCATGTCCCGAACACCGCTCAATCGGCTTGATCGACGTGTCGGGTACTAGATTAAGCACATCTCGAGCTTTCAAACCAATATTTTGAACCCGCAGATGACATGCCACCTGATAGCTCACATCGCCCAAAGATACTTTAAATTCAGTATTAAACTCACCTGCTTTATGTCGAAGATAGAGGTATTCAAACGGGTCATAGAACGCATTTTTGACCTTAATGACATCTTCATCATCCGGATACATCAGTGGTAACTCCTGCTTATACATCAGTACGCAAGAAGGTATCGGGGCAATGAGGTCATAACCTTGGTCCACCAGCGCAGCCAGAACTGGAATATTCTTGCGCTTAAGTTCGTCTACGCTATCTAAATCGCCCAACTCCAATTTAGGCATACCACAACATGCTTCTTTCGGCACCAGATCTATCTGTATGCCATTATGTTCAAAGACGCGAACAAAATCTTCTCCCAAATGGGGGGCATTGTAATTACCGTAACATGTTGCATAAAGAGCAACTTTGCCTTTGGTTTCGCCCGCTGCTTTAACTGTTTGCGGTGAGTTGCGAAATTGTTTGCGGAGCGTTTTCGAATGATAGTCAGGCACAGGCGCTTCATGGTGCACGCCGAATGATTTCTCTAGTGCATTTCGAAACAACGGATTCTTGTTTGCCGCATTAACTGTAATGTCAATCAAAGGAATCGATGCCAATTTGCCGACAGTGTCAGTACTCGTCAAGGTCTCATCACGAAACGACGCGCCGTCTGCTTTATAGCGCTGTGCTTTTGCACGAAGCATCAAATGGGGGAAATCCAGATTCCACTCGTGCGGGGGAACATAGGGGCACTTCGTCATGTAGCAAAGGTCACAGAGGTAGCACTGGT
>JBLHWY010000251.1:0-6588 GCA_047629195.1 Candidatus Azotimanducaceae bacterium | reverse complement strand
AGGAATTGCCCCTATGAGAGACAAATATCCGGAAGTACTGGCTACGGACATTGTTCCTGCTGATGGTTTGGATATGGAGTTAGATGCGGGTGATATGGATCTAGCAGACTCATCGGTTAGGGCATTCTATGCTCAAAACTGTTTCCACCACTTCCCTCAACCGAGCAAATTTTTCCTTGAGCTCGAACGAACCTTAAAACCGGGCGGTGGTGCGATAATTCTCGAACCATATCACGGCCTATTAGCATCATTTATGTTCAAAAGGCTATTCAGCACAGAAGGATTCGACAAGGATTTTCCTAGTTGGGAAACACCTGGTGAAGGCCCCATGAATGGTGCTAATCAGGCGCTTTCTTATATTGTTTTTTTTAGGGATCGAAAAAGGTTTGAAATTGAGCATCCTGGATTAGAAATTGTTTATCAGTCAATTATGGGGAATTACCTTAAGTACCTCCTGTCTGGTGGTCTGAACTTTCGTCAGTTGTTGCCAAACTGGACAACGCCAATCTTTTCCGTGTTAGAGAAATTGTTGACGCCAGTTCGGCCTTTACTTGGTCTCCACCAGGTTATCGTTCTTCGT
The DNA here is from genome assembly GCA_047629195.1 of Candidatus Azotimanducaceae bacterium. Classification (GTDB taxonomy): domain Bacteria; phylum Pseudomonadota; class Gammaproteobacteria; order Pseudomonadales; family Azotimanducaceae; genus UBA4582. Next base: position 6,008 of record JBLHWY010000251.1, on the reverse strand, counting down.
AAGGTCGATTTGTGACGTTTGCAAAGTACTCTTCGATTCAACTGGCCGCATATTTGATTGATATGGGTGTATTCTTGCTGGCGGTGGGTTGGTCACCTGCTGGACCATTGGTAGCGAATCTCTTTGCTAAAGTAGCTGCGGGGATATTCGCGTTTTTTTTGCATCGCCAATTCACTTTTGAGATGAGTGATGTAGCACCACGCGCGCATGCGTATAAATATTTTCTCCTGCTCTCCTTAAACATTCCCATTGCTTCAGGAGCTCTCGCATTGTTTCTTCTGTTGCTTCCGCATGTAGTTTTGTCCAAGGTTTTGGCTGACATAGCGTGCGTGATTTTAACCTATGGATTAAGTAAACACTTTGTTTTTACTCGTTCCCATGTAGAAGATCAGAGAATGGTTAAAAAATGAAGGTCGCCGTCACAGGTGCGACAGGGTATATCGGTCGCCATTTGGTTCGAAGGCTAGTTGACCAAGGTATAGAAGTACTTGCGATGTCGCGGTCCAAACCAATTCAATCCGATATTGAGTGGCTCTTTTTTGATTTAGGTGAAGCAGCCCAGATTGATCTGCCCAATGTAGATGTGGTTATACATTTAGCTGCAAACACTAGAAACGGATCAATTACGGCGCAAAATGAACTTGACGCGGGAAAATACTTGCTCGCACAGGCAAATTCCTGCGATGCGCGGTTTATTTTTGTTTCTAGTCAGACAGCAAGCACCGATGCTTCGAGTGAATATGGAAGAATCAAGTTTAGCGTTGAGCAAGCAGTGCTCTCATCGAACGGTGTTGTGGTGAGACCGGGCCAAGTCTATGGCGGGGAGCCTTTGGGTCTCTTCGGGTCTATCACCGAATTAGTGGCTCGGTTGCCAGTGCTGCCTCTATTTCTGCCAGTACCCTTGATTCAACCTGTGCATATTGATGATTTAGTTACTGCAATTCAAAACTTAAGTGTTAAGCGTCGAGGATTGAGCCGGGTTTATTGTATTGGTTCTGTAGAGCCCATTGCTTTCTCAAAGTATCTTAGAGCGACTGCAAAGTACCGATTGAGAATAGCCCGACTTGCAATCCCGGTTCCAATGGTTGTTGTGAGTTTACTCGCAATTGCTGCAGGTCCTAAATCGCCGTTCGCACGATTGGAGTCGATTAATACCCTAAATCTTATGTCGACCAAAGAAAATTTGCGCGAACTCAATTTGGTGTTGCGACCACTAGAAGCTGGGTTGCAGCGAAGCGGAAATGGTCGCCGACTTTTGCTCTTGGAAGCGTTAACATTTTTTCGATACGTGTTAGATCGTAGGCCGAACTTTTTTGTGCTCAGATCCTATGTGAGAGCAATAGCATCTCTCACAAATGGTGTTCCTCTTGGGTTGCACCAAATTTTTCAGATATTTCCGAGTCTAGTTGTGCTTTACGATGGCGCAGACAGTCAGAAATCCGATTGGGATAAGGAAATGATGTTGAGAATCAAGATGGCCACAGTCTTGGCAGAAGCAAGTCCAATAGGCGCGCAAGAGTTCCTGGGCGTTGGAAAAAAAAGTGGCTTTATGCGCATATTTGTTTTTTTGGGCTATGTGGTTTTTGGTGAATTGATCTCGCGAGTTGCTCGGGTTTTACTCAGGCCATTTTTGCTAAACAGGGTGTGCAATTGGCAAGGGCTTTCTAATGATCGTTGACTATGATTTCCTGATTGTGGGTAGCGGACCTGCTGGTGTTTCGGCAGCTTTTCCTCTACTGGATGCTGGCAAAAGAGTTCTGATGATTGATGGTGGTAGTACCCCTGAAATCGATACTCCTAACGATAACTATCTTAGCTTGAGAGCCACGGATAGTGATCAAGTGCGATGGATGGTAGGTGCAGATTTTCATGCATTGAAAGAGATGGATGCTGTTTCCCCGAAATTACGAGTGCCAACACATGCCTATGCATTCGAAGGGTTTCTAGAGGCAAACAGAATTGTAGCACCGGATTTTGTTTCTGTTGGTTCGTTAGCCCCAGGTGGCCTTTCAAATAGTTGGGGATGTGGTGTAGCTCGTTTTGGCGATCATCATTTAGGTAAGTTTCCGTGCAGCATCAGTGAGATGGATGATTCGTATGCTGTCGTTGCTGAGCGGATGGGCATTTCTGGTAGCAACAAAGCCGATGATCTTTCAAGCTATTTTGGCTTGGATTCTTGGAGCAGCGGTGAAGTAGAAATGGATAGAATTCATCAGCGTTTGTACTCACGATATCAAAAGTGCAAGTCCAAGGTAAATGCCTCGGGTGTGCGGGTAGGACGGTCCCGGGTGAGTGTGCTCACTCAGGATAGAGGCGAGAGAAAAGCCTGCAACTTGTCTGGCAATTGTCTTTGGGGATGTAGTCGTCGATCGCTCTATTCTGCGACCGAAGATTTGTCTGTGCTGAGAACCCGTCCAGGGTTTGAATACGAATCAGGAGTAGTTGCGGACAAACTCATTCAGAACCCGGGTGGTTGGGTAGTTCACTGCTCCACCCCCCTAGGTGAAAGGCGGATTAGAGCAGACAAAGTGCTGCTGGCAGCGGGTACACTGGCATCGACACGCCTCGCGCTGGACACGATAGAGTACAAAAAATCACGACCATTGCTTTCATGTCCAACAGCCGCTTTCTTAGCGTGGAGTCCCGCAATGTTGGGGAGTCCAATCCAGTCGGGTTTTGGTTTAGGACAGTTGTCCTACTCTGTAGATATAGCGGAGGGGGTATGTGGTTTTGGTAGTACGTTTTCTCCCACGGGTATTGCTGTTTCTGAATTCATTCGTTATTTGCCCTTTGGCGCAAGAAACTCAGTTAAGATCATGCGGTCAATACTGACCTCTTGCGTTGTAGGAAATCTGTTTCTACCCGGCCACTTTGCCAATGCTGAAGTCCGGCTTGATGCTGAGGCGCAGCTAGTTGTCTCAGGTGGTCTCCATGATGATGTGGAGAGTTATATGAGAACTGGTCACAAGTCATTACTTAAAGCATTTCTCCATATGGGTGCTTTGATTATTCCAACTAGTTTTTCCGTTGGTTCACCAGGTTCTGACATACACTATGCCGGTACTCTACCTTTGAAGAATGATCCGACTTTAGGCGAAACTGGAAAATTCGGTGAGCTATATGGTGTAACTGGACTATATGTGGTTGATGGTGCAAGTCTCCCAACTCTATCAGAGCAATCTCATACTCTAACCATTATGGCTAACGCCGACCGTATAGGTCGATACTTAGCTACGACCTCGTAGCTAGCAAATGTAGCCATGATCTAAAAGGTGAGCAGTATTTGTGGGAAATAGTTTGTTGAATACTCTTACTATTGGTTTTTTGTGTATTACTCTTTCGTGATGATGGCGTTGGAGGCTTTTACTTTGTAGAGTTTATTTCCGACATCTTTCGTGTGCTGTGAATCGAAATGTATTATGGGTGTTGGTTGGTTTGTTGCTTAAGTTTGGTGAGAAATATGATAGTAGCTGTTGTCATTCCCTGCTTTAGAGTCAAAAAGCATATTTTGGATGTTATAAAAAGTATAGGCGATGAAGTTACGATTATCGTAGCTGTAGATGACTGCTGCCCAGAAGGAACTGCGGATCACATCGAAAAAAATTTGTCTGATCCTCGACTTCGAATACTTCGACATACTGAAAACCAAGGTGTGGGAGGTGCGACTATAAGTGGGTATATGCATGCCCTTCTCGAAGGCGCTGATGTTGTTGTGAAGATCGATGGTGATGGTCAAATGGATCCGACATTACTGCCGGCACTAATTAAGCCTATTTTGAAAGGTAAAGCAGATTATTGTAAAGGATCTCGGTTTTTTGATCTTGAGTCTCTTGCCTCTATGCCTAGACTTAGATTGTTAGGTAACGCGATTCTTTCTTTCGTAAACAAGGTTAGCAGTGGGTATTGGGATGTAATGGACCCGACAAATGGCTTTACTGCTATTCATCGCGTTGCATTGACACAGTTACCACTATCTAAAATATCTAATAGATACTTTTTTGAAAGCGACATGCTTTTTCGACTTGGAACCTTGAGAGCTGTAGTGTGTGATCGGACAATGAGTGCAAAATATGATGACGAAGAAAGTAGTTTAAGTATTGCTCAGGTGATGTTTGAGTTTCCAAGCCTGTATTTGAAGTGCTTTTTTAAGCGAGTGTTTTATAGCTACTTTCTCCGAGACTTTAACGGTGCCAGTATGCAGCTTTTCTTAGGATTGTGTTTATTGGGATTTGGCGGTGTTTGGGGAGGCTCAAAGTGGATTGAGGCGATGGCTTTGAATGTCCCATCCACCAGCGGAACAGTAATGCTCGCTGGGTTGCCGATAATATTAGGTTTTCAATTGCTACTTTCGGCAATCCAGTTTGATATGACCAACGTGCCTCGTGAACCGTTGCAGCAGAAAGACTAGGATTTCGATAAAACAGAATCCTTTACGGAATTTACGGCTGAGTGAACTCAATATGTAAACGAGCTTTATACTGAAGTTTACTGAAGAAAAGGCAGTGATGAATCTTTTTCAGATACCAGAGGGGCAGACATAGGCCAATTGATAGCTATTTTTTTATCCTGCCAATGAATACCGCCCTCGTCGGTCGGATCGTAGTAGTCTGTGCATTTATAAGAAAAATCAGCAACATCCGATAATACTAGGAACCCATGCGCGTACCCAGGCGGCACATAGAATTGCAAATGATTTTCTTCGCTTAGATGAACGCCTTCCCATTGACCGTAAGTGGGTGAGTCTGGATTAATATCGACCGCCACATCAAATACCTCGCCTCTTGTGACTCGAACAAGTTTCCCCTGGGGCTTTTTGATTTGATAATGAAGCCCTCTCAGAACTCCCTTGCCTGATCTAGACTGATTGTCCTGCACAAAAGGCAGATCGATGCCCGCCAGTTCTCGGTAGCGATCTGCTTGAAACGTTTCCAAGAAATATCCCCGAGCATCGCCATGCAACTTCGGTTCAATTATGACTACACCCGGCAATTTTGTAGTTGTTACTTTCATAGGTTCCTATCGTCTGGATGGGTCATTAGAACTAGCAGGTAATCACCATAGCCACTTTTTTGTAGAGGTTCTGCAAGCGCGGTGAGATCACCATCATTTATCCAACCTTGTCGCCAGGCGATTTCTTCAGGACAAGCAATCTTTAAACTTTGTCTATGCTCGAGCGTTTGAATAAACGGCTTCCAGTAACGAGTCATGAGTTCCCGTATCCAATCAGGCCATTCCGCGACTCATTAGCTCGACGTTAAGGCTCCCTTCCTCTAGATACATTTGATTAATAGTCGTTATTTCTAACTCACCACGGTGGGAAAGTTTCACAGCTTGCGCTTTTTCTGTGATGGACTGGTCATAAAAGTAGAGGCCGGTTACAGCGTAGCGAGACTTTGCATTGCTAGGCTTCTCTTCGATGCTAATAGCCTGAAAATCCTTGTCGAATTCAACCACACCAAAGCGTTCAGGATCCCTGACTGGATAGGCGAACACGGTGGCACCAGTCTCTCGCTCAGTAGTCCTCTTTAACATTGATGTGAAGTTTTGCCCCCAAAATATGTTGTCACCAAGAACGAGCGCGCACTTATCACCATCGACAAACTTTTCACCCACGATAAACGCGAGGGCGAGACCAAGAGGCTCTTCTTGTATTGCGTATTGGAGGTTAAGCCCCCATTGGCTCCCGTCGCCGAGTAGTAGTTCATATCGGCTCGTATCCATGGGCGTGGAAATAATCAGAATATCCCGGATACCCGCCAGCATGAGTGTCGAGAGTGGATCATCGGTTTGTCGTAAACCGGTAGGAGTTGTTTTGAGATAGCGAGGGTAGCCGGGTGCAATCTGGTGCCTGAGCCGCCAGCAAGAATAATACCTTTCAAGATATGTCCCTGATTAAAAGCAGCGCGGACTATCGCAGAAAGTGAGGTGTAAAGGTAGAAATGGCTCCCCGACGTGGGCTCGAACCACGGACCCAATGATTAACAGTCATTTGCTCTACCAACTGAGCT
>JBLHWY010000250.1:0-6593 GCA_047629195.1 Candidatus Azotimanducaceae bacterium | reverse complement strand
GTTGCCAAACTGTCTTGGGGCTAAACATTCATCGTTAGACCGGTTGCAGGAATGGGATCGACTTCGGCTAAGAAATGAAATCAGACCCGATTTTCAGGTGCTAACAGGCAATGATCTGGCGATTGATATGGTGATGTATGGTAGTGACTACCTATTAGGGTTGTCTTCCTTTGCACCTGAACTATTTGCCAAGCGAGATAAGTACTGGCAGGAAGGAAATGACGCTTTCTATGGTTTGAATGATCTTCTCCAATATCTGGGGCAGTTTGTTTTTAGAGCGCCGGTGCCGTCCTACAAACATAGTGCAGCCCAGTTCTTGAAGATGTGTGGCACGCTCGAGAGTGACCAATGTCCACCGGGGATTAATCCGAGACCAGAGTCTGATTTGCTGATACTGGAAGACCTTGCACATCGACTGGAGTTGAAGTCTTGATAAAAATCAAAAAGATCCCGGCAATTAAGAGTGCGCTTCAGTTACAAGAAATTTTCTCTGAATTTGGTTATAAAATACCAGTGGCCAAATCTGCTTCGACAGGCAACGCTACCAATGATTCTAGAATTGGTACGAGTAGCTCAGCTTTGGGAACGACAATTGCCTGGGGAAGCAGAACGATTGGTAATCGCTATGCCATTTTGCCAATGGAGGGCTGGGATGCGGAGGTTGATGGTCAACCCTCTGAACTGCTCGAACGTCGTTGGCTCAATTTTGCTGGCAGTGGTGCAAAACTATTATGGGGTTGTGAAGCCGCAGCGGTAAATCACAACTGCCGGGCGAATCCCCGTCAATTGGTGATAAACGAAGACGCTATCGGAAGTATTTCCAGCTTGTACAAAAAAGTGCGTAATGTTCATCGGGAGAAATTTGGCACCGATGAGGATCTAGTTGTCGGACTTCAGCTCACGCATTCTGGACGTTGGTCTAGGCCAAGCGGGATCATCGAGCCTCTAATGGTATACCGTCACGCGGAACTAGATCAGCGAGTGAACGGCAATGATCGGCATTTGATGAGCGACGATGATATTGAAGCTCTGGCTCAGCTCTATGTTGATAGAGCAGTGCTTGCGGCGGAAGCGGGTTTTGACTTTGTTGATGTGAAACATTGCCATGGTTATTTTGCGCACGAATTGCTCTCGGGTGTGTCGCGAGGCGGTCGCTACGGTGGTAGCTTTGAGAACCGCACGAGATTTTTAAAAGAAGTTGTCGCTGGTGTCAGGTCGCGTAGTCCGGGTCTTGGAATCGGCGTGCGACTTTCAGCTTATGACTTTGTGCCCTATGGTCCGGGTAGTGATGGCACCGGTGAGCCTGTTGATTCGCTTGATGGTTATAGGTTTGGTGGTGATCACACGGGTGTTGGTATCGATCTCACTGAAACGTTTCAGTTTTTGAGTTTGCTTGAGGATCTCGACATTCAGCTGGTTTGTATTACCGCGGGTAGCCCCTACTACAATCCTCATATTCAGCGTCCGGCACGTTACCCTCCGTCCGATGGCTATCAGCCACCTGAAGATCCGCTAATCGGCGTTGCTCGGATGATTAAGGCAACTGCCGACCTTAAAGCTCGTTTCCCAAATCTGATCATTGTTGGTTCTGGTTACACTTATCTTCAGGAGTGGTTTGCGCATGTTGCTGAGGGGTTAGTTGAAAATCGTATGGTTGATTCAGTGGGTATTGGCCGGATGGTGCTTTCTTATCCTGATTTACCGGATGATCTGTTGTCGGGTCGAGGGATGGCGCGGAAGAAGATTTGTCGTACATTCAGCGATTGCACTACTGCGCCACGTAAGGGTTTGATTTCGGGTTGTTATCCGCTCGATCCGTTTTATAAGGATATGCCGGAGGCGGATGAGTTGAAGGTGATTAAAAAGACGCTGATTGATGGTGATGTCTAGATTTCTATTTAGATTCGATTTTTTAGGTAAGTAGAGAAGTGGCTTGGGCCGATTTTGTTTTGGTTTGCAAAAGGAATCGCTGCTTCTTTTCCATCCGCTTGACGTGCGATCTTTCGGATGCGGCCTTTAAAGCAAAAACAAAACTCTCGTCTATACTCAAGAAACCGAACCAAAGTATCGGTTCTTTGGCCGTGAACATGGAGGTTTATAGATGGAGTGGCTCAAAACTTCTGCCACAGGTGGATTTTTAATGATTGCGTTGCTGGTTTCCCAGCATCTCAGCGCAGCGTCTATGGCATCGGCAATGGCATCGGATGGCGCCGGTGCGCAGAAATCCAAGCCGACAGCAAATACCAGTTGTGAATGGTCACGAATAGGCGGTAAACGCCTGTTACATTGCGATTCGGGGGAAACCCTCGCTCGACTGCAACACCGTGCAACTCTTATGAGTCACGAAGCAAAAGCCGAGAAGCCGAAACAATTTGAGCCTAGACAGCAAAAATTTGTACAACCAGATAAAAAGAAGAATGATCAGAGGCCTCCTGCGCAAGAAAAAATGATGCGTCTTGCAAAATCGATTGAATCGAAACCTGACCTCGAACTTGTAAAGGTTGAACCAGAAACATTGACCGAAGTCCGAGCTGAGATAACAGACACTAGCGGTTCTGAGTTAGTGAAAAAGGAAGCTTCAGTAAAACCGAACGATCCGGTTCATTTCAAAGCGATTGAGCAAGACCTCGCAGCCGTTGCTAAAGTATCTCCGGAGCTGAAATTAGCGCCTAAGCTGATTGTTGAAACCCAGCCGCAAGAAAAGCTGGCGCCAAATCCAATGGGTTTCATGATCGTCGGCAAAGGCGATGTCCAGCGTCTCATGCAAATTCTAGACGATGGCGCTGTGCACGCAAATGAAGTTGAGTATATTAGACTCAGGAAAGCACCTTTCGAGAATAAGGTCTCATTTGGAATCTATAGCTACAAGGCCTCTGCGCAAGCCCACTGCAAAGAATTGCTAACTTACGGCATTGACTCAGTTATTGTTGATCGATCTAGCAATCTGAATGATCCTATCGCCAAATTAGACTAGACCCTGCCAAAGTTGAGTTCAGAGGGATTTGTGTCATAATGCGCGCCTGCTTCACCTTGCGGTGAAAGCTTCGGGCGCCGGTTCATTGTCAGCGCCTCTAATGGGTTGGTCCTCCGCCTGCATCAATGATTAATTCGGTAACTTAAATTGCTTATTTCTTCTAACGTCACCATTCAATTTGGTGCGAAACCACTGTTTGAAAATGTCTCAGTCAAATTCGGTAATGGCAACAGCTATGGCCTGATTGGCGCTAATGGGTGTGGTAAATCGACCTTTATGAAAATATTGGGTGATGATCTAGCACCGACCTCAGGCAATGTCTCAAAAGATTCCAATGAGAGGATCGGTAAGCTGGGTCAGGATCAATTCGCTTTCGAAGCCTACTCGGTGATTGATACGGTCATGATGGGTCACGAAGAACTCTGGGCTGTGAAGTCAGCGAAAGATGCCATTTATGCCAAAGCCGAGATGACTGAAGCTGATGGAATCCGAGCAGGAGACCTTGAGTCAGAATTCGCTGAAATGGATGGCTATAGTGCAGAAGCACGCGCAGGTGAATTACTGCTTGGTGTAGGGATTCCGCTCGATCAACACTACGGTCCGATGAGTGAAGTGGCGCCGGGCTGGAAATTAAGAGTATTGCTTACGCAGGTGTTGTTCGGTGAGCCAGACATTATGTTGCTTGATGAACCAACAAATAACCTCGACATAAACACTATTCGATGGTTAGAAGGGGTGTTGAACGAACGCAATTGCACCATGATCATCATCTCTCACGACAGACATTTCCTGAATGCTGTTTGCACGCATATGGCTGACTTGGACTTTGGTGAATTGAGGGTCTATCCCGGCTCTTACGATGAATACATGGTGGCTTCAACTCAAGCAAGAGAGCGTCTTGTTTCTGATAATGCCAAAAAGAAAGCGGAAATTGCAGAACTTAAATCTTTTGTTAGCCGGTTTTCAGCCAATGCGTCTAAATCGAAACAGGCGACATCGAGAGCTCGACGCATAGACAAGATCGAACTAGCCGAGGTGAAGCCCTCGAGCAGACAAAATCCTTATATTCGATTTGAACAGGACAAAGAGCTGTTTCGCCGCGCGGTTGAGGTTGAAGGACTAGGAAAAACTTACGACGAAGAGTTGTTCAAAGGTTTTAATCTGTCCGTAGACGTTGGAGAGCGCATAGCGATCATTGGACCTAATGGTGCGGGTAAAACAACCCTGTTGCGTTGTTTGCAGGGCGACTTAGAAGCGACTGCAGGAAAAGTGAAATGGTCTGAAAACTCCGTACGAGGATATTACGCTCAAGATCATGCGGCAGATTTTCAAGAAGATAAAATCCTGATTGACTGGATAGGTAAGTGGGGCAAGGACGGTGACGACGAGCAAGTTTACCGCGCAACGTTGGGTAGGTTGTTATTTTCCGGTGATGAGATCAAAAAGTCTGTTCGCGTGATATCAGGTGGAGAGCAGGGCCGTATGTTGTTCGGCAAAATCATGCTGCAGCGTCCTAACATTATGTTGATGGATGAACCTACCAATCACCTAGACATGGAATCGATTGAATCTCTGAATTTGGCTTTGGAAAATTATCCAGGGACCTTGTTTTTTGTTAGTCACGACAGAGAGTTTGTGTCTTCCCTTGCTACTCGGATTCTTGAATTCACACCCAATGGTATCAATGACTATAAAGGCACTTACGAAGAGTATTTACGCTCTCAAGGTGTTGAATAAAGTATTATTAGTTCAGCACTTCATGCCAGTAAATCACTTTGTCGTGGCCTCTGAAATGTCCGAACGAGGCTGTTCCAGTGGGGTCCTCGGCCCCGCTACCATTCCAGTCGAACTCTAGCCATGTTGGAGCATCATAGGTCAAGTCAACACTACCTGTATTTCCTGCGCCCGGCGCTGATATCAACAGTGGAGCGGATAAATGTGTTTTCCCATTTTGAAGTAGATTAATTGCCGTAGGTGCTGTGATTGTCACCACGGGTAACCCGCCTTGATAGTTTGACAAAGCTGCGTCGGTATTGATGTACCCCGTGCAATCATCCGATGAATTCACAACATACCCAGAGCCATCAAAATAGCTGGCATTCATCGTAATATCCAAAGCCTCAGTTTCGGGTCCAAAAGTGTTTGAGACTTCTAGGCGCCCATAATAAATTTGACTCGAGCCTGTTAGTGCTTTTGAATCACAGTTGCCCACCGAGACGCAGGCAGTGCTTGCCGCTGCATTCATGTCCAAGTCTTCGATCAACCGGCTATCTAGCCCATCGTTAGCCGAGACACCGAAGGAAAGGCCTGTGTAAGGTCCGTCGGTACTAGCTGCACGGTTGAAAGACGCTATCAGCGTCGAATAGTTATAGCCGCCATTGACCCAACTGCTCGAACCTATAGTCAAACGGGAATTTAGGTTCGTACCCTGATTGCTGTTTTCTAGATCCAGCGATGGGCTTGAGACCCCTGATGAGCCTAGTAACAAAACGTCATAGTTAAATAATTTGTTCTCGGCGGTGCCCTGTGCTTGCAGGCTATAACTCAGTGCGAGTTCCGCTTGGCTCATATAAGTAAACCCACTGCATGCTGCGGTAACACTGCTTGCCGTCAGAGCAAACGCGGCGGGATAGAATCTGCCAACTGCGCCACTTTCTGGCCCGGTTATTTCTCCTACGCCCAGATAATTATCGTCGCTGATGCTTGCCTGCAATTTGATGCTGCCGTATTCATCCCAGCTAAATTGGGTGCCAGTAAAAGTACCCGCTGGCGCGATTGCAGAGAAAGCACTGGCATTGCTAATGGCGCCATTGTTGGCTGAGCCATTTCGCCCCGAAGCCGGCATAACAAGGGAGCTGGCGACTAACTCAATACCTTCGGGTGAACTTTCGTTGCCAAAGTTGGGTGTCACGACGCCATCTGAGCCGCGAACTTCAACGGTGACTGTGAAAGTTTGCCCCGCCGCGACAAAACCCGTGCCTGTCGCTGTGGTAGCTGCGGGATTGTTGGTGCCGCCATTGGTTTCAATATCAGTGATAAATATGGTTGATGGTTTGACAACGAAAGGTGCAGTACTGCCACTGATCGTACCGTCTTTGGTGTGGATTTGAATCTCACCGACGTCACTGTATTTAGTGGTGACATTAGTCTTGCCGTTAGTAAAAGTCACGCTTTGAGTTGAAGAACCGGCTTCGGATATCGCGATACCGTTTGTGTTTACGGTGGGTACGATCGTACCTGATGAGGGGTTTTCATAGTCGAACCAGAATGCGAGGTCCTGAGTGCTGTTATAGGCCTCTATTACGCCACAAACAGAATCGGTAGGTGTTTGGCCGTAAGCTGTGATGTAGATTGAAAAATCACTGCCAGCTGTTTGGGTCACGATTGGGTCGTTGATGCTCGCTGGGGGGGGGTTACTCAGCAAGTTTTGGGTCAGGATAAAACCACTCGGGTCGAAAACTAAACTGGATTCGTTATCGTCATCCCGCAAAGTCGGATCTGATGTTTGATAAATTTCGATATCTAATGTATTGCTACCTTCTGTATAGCTCAGGTTGAAAGATGCTACGCCATTGTCATCATCATGATAGGTGTAGGTCGCAAGGCCAATATTAGCAAT
>JBLHWY010000249.1:0-6606 GCA_047629195.1 Candidatus Azotimanducaceae bacterium | reverse complement strand
CGAAGAGGTTTAGGGCATTTCTACTTAAGTCATCAGTGATTGCTTAGTCAAAGTACCTTTCTAAATATTCGAATAAAGTTCGGTCATTCATTAAATGAACCGATCAACATCCACCTTTTAAAGAACAACTCGAGGCTGCTATGGATTTACGACTCAAAGACAAACGCATCATTGTGACAGGCGCCAGTAAAGGCATTGGGCGAGCAATTGCAACTTGCTTGCTAAATGAGGGTGCACGACTGGCCATCTGTGCGAGAAACGAAAAGACTCTCGCGCAAGCAACAACAGAACTGTCGGTCCTCGGCGAGGTCCATGGACAATCTTGCGATCTTAGCAACGTAGAACAAACCACCAATTTTGTGGCTTGGGCCAGCGAACAACTTGGCGGTCTGGATATTTTAGTTTCGAATGTCAGCGCCGGCGGCGGTAGTTTTAGGGACAGCGTAGAGACTGACATCATGGGTGCGCAAGCATTAATGCGGGGCTCACTTTCACATATGCAAGATGGGTCCGGGGCAAACATTATCTGTATAGCCTCGAGAGCAGCTTCCATGGGCATTCCTTTTTTACAATCATATGCTGCCGTGAAAGCTGCAACGATCAGTATGGTGAAATCGATGGCAATGGAGGTGGCGCCGCGTGGTATTCGAGTCAATGCGGTATCCCCGGGTGACATAGAATTTGAGGGTGGGTCTTGGGGTAACGCTAAACTGCACAACCCCAAAGTCTACGCCAAGTTCCTTAGCGATAATCCGATGGGACGCATGGGGCGATTGGAGGAGGTCGCAGACGTCGTGACATTTATCGCTAGCGAAAGAGCCAGTCTAGTCTCCGGTGCTAATATTCTGGTGGATGGTGCGGCAACAACGGGGCTTCAGATCTAAGCTTGTCCTAGCTTCAAGCTGAGCTTCCATACAAGCATCATAGGTCGTTGGGTTTTCTGCGGATAGAACATAGTCAATGAGTAGCTCATATAGATTCAATCGCTTCTCGACTGAGATGCTGTAGTCAACGGAAATACACTACACGTTTTACACACGAAACATAGCTCGATTGAGGGCTCGCATGACAGCAAAAAAGAATCTCAATTGTGGGCATGTTCCTCGAAAGCAATCGTTATTCAACCGTCCCGTCCAGAAATAATTCAGCGGTGATTCTTCGGAGCACCGAAATACACGATTATTTCAAATTACATCGGGACCGTTAGATTGCATGCTCGTTAACGCAGGTCCCATGTGCTTGTTGGAAAGTGGAGAAACCTTGGTGCTGGTCACCAGTCGTCGATCCATCATCTGGCCAGACCCTTCGTTAATCGAAACTATGGGCGTTGAAACCGCATTGATTCGAATGTAAGTATTGAAGTGCCGCTCCAATTGTCGCGCAGTATTTAATGCGTATTTCGACACTGAGAGAATAATCGAAGTTGATACGCCAGGCGGAACGTCGCCGGTGCTTTCGCGACACGAATAGATCCGGATACCCAGACCACCCTATGCACTTGATTTTGGTTGGAGGCCACCGCCACAATAGTCTTCGTTAAGTGTGGTCATGGAACGGATAAATTGGCATGACTTAAACATTAATTTAATAAAAAAAGTTCTGTAGGGCAGGGTTCGAACAGTATCTTCTCGACGGTATTTTTTACCTGCGCCTCAAGCCCAGGTTAGTGGAACAACAAGTTTGTTCCGACTCGTGGTTTCTTCAGCCATTGCTAACCTCGACTTCGTTAAACGTTGCCATTTCGACACTATCAGGTAAGTAGAGGTTAACCGGATCATCAAGGGATATCTCGCCGCGTGCAGCAAGCAAAGCAAGGAGGGAACCCGCGAACGTTTTTGAATTCGAAGAAAGCTCAAACAAAGTGTTCGTGTTTGGTTGTGCGTCAGATCCCACTTGAAGTGTTCCATAGGCTCTAATGAGCGTTTCACCATCTTGGATGTAAGCGATTATCAGGCTTTGGTACTGCCCCGCCCAACTGCTTTCTTTATGTGATTGTCGAGTTCCTTTTCGAGTGTGATCGCGGTAAAAACAAAGAGAGGTGTAGTGATAAGTAACAAGATCGCAAATATCATATGCGGGTCTAAATTCAGAGACTTTCGAGATCAAACAATAAAACATCGCTGACTGAGTGAAATTTGTAGTATGAATAAAGTCCAAAAGAATAAACCTGATGACTTCATGCTCACGGTCCTGTTAGCTGTATCACTTTGGCATGCACCTGCTGCAATGGGACATGGTGACGCGATGGAAGAAGTTATCGTTACATCTGCCCGTAATCATCGCACGCTCGACGACATACCTTTGCGGGTGCAGATTCTGGGTGCGGAAGAGTTGCGAGAAAAAGCCAATATGAAACCCGGCGATATTCGCATGCTGTTAAACGAAAGCACGGGTATTCAGGTGCAACAAACCTCAGCGAAAAGTTTTAACTCAAGTGTCAGAATTCAGGGGTTGGATGCCCGGTACACGCAACTACTCCGTGATGGTCTACCTATCTACGCGGGTTTCTCGGGGAGTTTAAGTTTGCTGCAAATAGCACCGCTGGACCTGAAGCAGGTAGAAGTCGTTAAGGGCGCATAGTCCACCCTTTATGGCGGTGGCGCGATTGCAGGCCTGACTAATCTTGTATCAAAAACACCGGAAGAAACACCAGAGACCGCGCTAATGTTAAATGCAACTTCTGCCAGCGGTGTCGATCTCTCGGTCTTTTATTCCTCAGAGCATGACCGGCATGGTGTGACGCTGTTCGCGACCTACAATCAGGGCGCAGCATATGAGCCTGCTGATAATGGGCTCAGTGCAATCCCTGAATTTGAAAAGTTTACCTTTACGCCCAGATGTTTTTATTCCGTTTCCGACAACACCAAAGTTGATATTGGCGTCGGTTTCATTACAGAGGATCGAGTGGGGGGATAGCATGGACTTTATCGATGGTAGAGCACCCAACGACTATTTTGAGGCCAACGACAGCGATCGGTTTTACGCGCGTCTCGGGTTCTCACATGTTTTTGACAACGATATTGAGCTGAACTTTAAAAGTGCGACAAGTTGGTTTGACCGGCAGCTAACGACGCCGGGTTATCTGTTTTCCGGTGAACAACGCTCCTCTGTCAGTGAGGCTGCGCTCTCCAGCGAATTAGATCAGAGATCCTGAGTGGCAGTTGCCAACATCACTACAGAGGCGTTTGATCAGTCGCAGCCATTACCGGGCTTTGACCACAACTACACAGAGTGGACTCTTGGTTTGTTCGTACAATATACCCGAGACCTATCGTCATCCTTCATCATCGAAGCTGGCATGCGGGTGGATAATCATTCTGAGTATGGCTACCTCGGGTCTCCCTTTTGTTTCTGCCAACCCCTGATATAACTGTGAGAACTGGTGGCGACTATGGTTATAAAACCCCCAATCTTTTTGTCTCTGAGGCTGACGAGCTTCAGTACCGCGGCATCACCCCAATTGACCCCGACCTACATGTCGCTGAAAAGTCGAGCGGGCTTAACGTCGATCTCAACCACCGGGTTGAATTTGCTGAAAGCTGGTCGCTCACTAGCAATGTATTGCTGTTTTATATGCAAATTAGTAACCCGCCAAGTATTGCAGAGCAAAGCCCTGGCCTGTTTACATTTACTCAGCAAAACGGAGATACAAAAGCCAGTGGTGTAGAGCTGAACTTGATTTTTGGTTTTAGCGAGTTACGCTATTTTCTTGGATATACCTTCGTTAATGCTTCGGAAGAAACGAACGCCGGGGACCAGTACCTTGCGCTCGTTTCGCAACACCGTGTGAATAACGTGCTGGTATGGGAGCGAGAGGATGACTCCAGAATCGGTCTTGAAGCCTATTATTTCAGCTCGCAGCGCAGAGCCGGTGATACCTCTGGAAAAAGTTATTGGATATACGGCCTTATGGCTGAAAAGAAACTTGGGAAAACGGTCACTGCATTCCTGAACTTTGAGAATTTTACGGATACCCGACAAACAAGGTTTGAGAACGTCAATACGGGTACGCTCCAAAGCCCGCAGCTCATTGATATCTATGCGCCGCTGGATGGATTCGTTGTTAATGGTGGATTTCGAACCCAGTGGTGATGCGGACAACGCTATAAAGCAACTAACAACTTAAGAGGAAACGCTGATGGTACGCCATCTGATCTGCATGAGGCAGAAGCCGAACACATGCGACAACGTGCTGCTTTGATGCAACGGGTTGCCCCGGCAAGCTGGATAACGCCAAAGCCCATCCGCGACGCTAAAATCGCGATTGTCTCCACAGCAGGACTACATCGAAGGGCAGGCCCTCCGTTTAAAGTAGGCGCCATTGATTACCGCTTGCTACCTGGCGATGTCGACTTTGCTGATGTGGTTGTCTCACATATCAGTACTAATTTTGATCGAAGCGCGTTCCAGCAGGGCCCCAATATCTGGTTTGCGCTGGACCGTCTGCGTGAGATGGAAGCGAATGGCGAAATTGGCGGTGTTTCAAACTGGCACTATTCTTTTATGGGTGCACAACCAAATCATGAAGCGCTCGCAGCAACAGGTGAAGAAGTAGGCCGATTGCTCGCTGCAGACGAAGTTGATGTGGCGCTGATGGTGCCCGTGTGACCTAATTGTACGGGCGACGTGGGCGCTCTCGCAAATTATATAGAACGCGCGGGTGTCGCGACGGCCTCTATCAGCCTAATCCGTGAACAAAGTGAAGCGGTGCAACCTCCTCGCGCGCTGTGGGTACCGTTTGCGCTCGGGCGGCCTCTGGAGCTAGCAAACGATCCTGAATTTCAGAAGGATGGTACACGCGCGTCACTTACAATGTTGGGTACAGCAACTGAACCAACGATAGAAAATTATCAAAGAGAATAGCGGCGATCCGATGGAATAGTAAGGGGTCGCCTAGGCCAAAGACACAGGGACTTTCAATCCGATTAGCCTACCTGCTGGTTCTTTTCGGTAACGCGAAAACTGAGGTATTGAAGGCTTTTGTTGATTAAAAAGAGGCGGCTAAAGTGACCCCCCACAAGTGGCTGTCTGGGGAGCGTCTGGGCTTACATATTGCTTACATAATAGACATGTTGTCTATGTTTTGACCAAAACATTGGGAGTATAGTCTGGACCTCGTAAAAAGTAAAGAAGTAGTACTAGATGCAGCGATGAGAAATACGTACCAAACGTTTTCTTAGAAAAAACCTGAATACATTAGGGGTTCAAATGAAAAAGTTCACTCAAAACTGCCCTGCGAATATTGGGCGCGTGGCACTACTTGCCGCCGGACTGATGTTCGGTACGGCACACAACGCAATGGCAGCAGGCACCGCGTCTGGGACCAGTGTAGGTAACATCGCGACAATCAACTATTCGGTGGACGGCACAGCGCAGCCTGAAGTTGGTTCGACTGAGGGCGGCAACACCTCTGGACCAGGTTCGGAGACAACATTTTTAGTGGGTACAACAATCAATCTGACTTTGGTGGAAGACAACACCACTTTTACTGAGGTAGCAGCCGGTTCGTTACTACAAGCAACCTCGTTTACCTTGACCAATCTTGGTAACGATAGTCAGGGCTATAACCTGACGGCCGCCAACAGTGTCCTTGCGCTTTTTGGTCAGGCTGACGGTTATGACGTGGGAACCTTCGCGTACTATATCGATGTCAACAATGACGGTTTGCTAGATGGTGCCGATACGCTGATAACTTCAGTCGCTTCGCTGGCACCGGATGCCTCTATTGACTTGCTGGTCACGGCAACTATCCCGGTAGTTGTGGCGGACGCTTCACAGTCGACCATCAGTTTGACAGCGGTGACTACGACGAACAATTCGACAACCGCAGTGCTAGAGACGACTGGGGCATACGACTCTACTGTTGTGCAAATCGTGTTTTCCGATCCTTCGACCCTTGCTGCTGGCACGGATCCGGGTCAGACAGAGGGCGATGCTAGTGCTGTTGCATTAGATGCATATCGCGTCTTAACAGCAGCGTTGACGGTCAGTAAAACAACAGCGGTGTATTCCGACCCGGCTAACGGAACGGTCGATCCCAAGGCTATCCCTGGTGCTATTCTCACCTACACGATAACCATCGTAAATAACGGTACCGGAGCAGCTACTGGTATCAGCATCACTGATATCGTGGATGAGATAACCACAGGTACTGTGGCATTCAGTACGCAGTACGGCGATGGCACGACGACATGTGCCGCGGATCAAGGTGTCGCGGTTAAAGACGGTGCTGATTCTGTTCCTACGTGTAAAACCAATCTTGCCGATGGAGACAGCGCTGATTTTACTACGATCACAGCGACGGCCGCCGGTTTGACCCTAGCAGGTGGTGAAACTGCAACCATGGCGTTTCAGGTCACTATCCAGTAGTCGCCCGACCTGGTCAAAAGCCAGTAAATGGTCTGAAGCTTGTTGTCCCGGTTTGCCGGGGCAGCAAACTTTTTTAGAGTCAAAAAAGCTGTGTTCCTTTTTAGGATAGATTTTTCAAAATATATGTTTCGTGGTCGAACGCTCCACAGTTCAAAACTTGGAGGAAGTCCAAATAGTGAAATTGATGGTGACTAAAATGCAGCTAAAGTTGGCATTTACTACAAAAACAATTTCTAA
>JBLHWY010000248.1:0-6615 GCA_047629195.1 Candidatus Azotimanducaceae bacterium | reverse complement strand
CTTCACGGCGCTGGAAACTGCCGCGGGTTTCGAAGACGCTGCGCTTGCGAAAGACCGGCACGGCGACGATATCAAAATCTATGAGGAAATCGTCCAATATGACCCCGCCACTTTAGATCGCACAATCCTGGTTTCGCTCAAGCAACTCACGCCCAAAGAAGCAGATACCGCTCTGATCGTGGACAATTACACCTGGTCTGACGACAGGTCCAGATTACTCGTACAGACCAACGCCGAGTACGTTTGGCGTGTGAAGAGCCGGGGTGATTACTGGCTTTTAAATCTCGAAGATGGCGATCTTTGGCAACTGGGCGGTGATCAAGTGACGCCAAGCGAGATGATGTACGGGGCGTTTTCCCCAGATGGTTTACAGTTCGCATATGTTTGGAAAAATAATATCTACGTCCAGAATCTGCTCAGTCGGCAGGTCACAGCACTGACTACTGATGGCTCGACGACTATCATCAACGGCTTGTTCGACTGGGCCTATGAAGAGGAGTTTGGCCTGCATGAGGGCTTTAGGTGGAGCCCTGATAGCGAGCGTATTGCCTACTGGCAGCTCGACACCCACGCTGCTAAAGACTTTTTGATCATCAACAACACCGAAACGTTGTACCCCACCGTTGACGCCATTCCCTATCCCAAGGTCGGTGAAGAGAATGCCGCAGCACGCATTGGTATCGCTTTTATCAAACATTCAAAAACTGCCAAAGCAAAAACAGTTTGGGTGACCCTACCGGGCGAGCCGGCACAAATGTATGTGCCGCGCATGAATTGGGCTGACAATAGTGAGCAGGTGCTGATTCAACAGTTAAATCGCAAACAGGATACCAACACTGTGTTCTATGCTAATGCGCAGAGCGGGAAGTTGACCCAGATGTTTGTTGAGCAGGAGGACACCTTTATAGAATTGCTGGAGGAACCCAAATGGCTCGAAAACTCGGAGTCATTTCTGTGGCAAAGCGAGCGTGATGGCTGGAAGCATATCTATCGGGTCACTCGTGACGGCAAGACCTTCATCGACCTAACGCCGGGAGACTTCGACGTGACCGAGATGGTGTCAGTGGATGAGGACGGTGGCTGGCTGTATTTTATCGCATCAAAAGATAATGTTGCGCAGCGATATCTGCAGCGGACCCGTCTTGATAGCAGCGGCGAAATGGAACAGGTGACACCTGTTAGCTTGGCAGGCACGAACAGCTATAAAGTCTCTGCAGATGCTCGCTGGGCTATCCATACTCACTCAAGTTTCTTAAAGCCTCCGATCTACAGCTTAGTCTCACTACCAGACCATGTGACCCATCATGTATTTGAGGATAACGCAGAACTGGTTGCCCGGTTGGCGCAACTGTCATTGGGCGAGCTCGAATTTTACTCGGTGAATGCACGCGATGGGCTGAGGCTCGACGGTTACATGCTTCGGCCGCCTAACTTTGACCCCGACCAAAAATACCCCATTATAAACTATGCGTATGGTGAACCCGCTGGCCAGACAGTGCGCGACGTCTGGTCAGGGCACATCACCCTGTGGCATCTAATGATGTCACAACAGGGGTTTATCATCTCCTCTATCGACAATCGCGGAACGGCAGCACCCCGAGGACATGACTGGCGGCGTTCTATTTATGGCGACGGAGGGAGCATGGGCTACCGCGATCAATCCGACGCCTTGGCTGCTATCTGCCAGCGCTGGCCCTATATCGACAGCACCAGAGTGGGAATGTGGGGACATTCAGGCGGAGGTTCAACAACGCTCAGCTTGCTATTCCGCTACGCGCAGCAATATCACGTTGGTATTTCTCTGGCCCCAGTGCCGGACAAACGGCTCTATGATTCGATCTACCAGGAGCGCTATTCGGGCCTATTAAGCCAGTATGAAGCTGCTTACGCAGAAGCCTCTGCTATTACTCATGCAGCCAAGCTTGAGGGCAAACTATTGTTAGTTCATGGCACCGGCGATGACAATGTTCACTATCAGGGCAGTGAGCGTCTGATCAATGAGTTAATCAAACACAATCGCCAGTTTGATTTTATGCCCTACCCCAACCGGCGCCATGGCATTGTCGAAGGTGAGGGAACATCGCTGCACTTGCGCAGCATGATGACTAACTACTTTGTCGAGCACTTATTGGCAGCGAGCGATCAGTAATGGATCAACTGGGTCAGAGTAAAGGGTCAGAGTAAGTTTACTCTGACCCTTTACTCTGACCCCAATATTCCTCGGCGCTATTTATCGAGTGCTGAGTCAATCACAGCACGTTCCTTGCCTCTTGGATCGTTGACGACTTGCGGCTTGTTATCGAACACCATGGTAGCCTTTTTTTCAGCATCGTAACGCGGCCATGTTGGTAGTCCGGAGTGGTTAGGGTTGCCGCTACGGGCAAAAGCAAGCCAGGCCTCAGACATTACATCTGCCAGCGCTTGCTGTTTATCACCAACTCCACTCATAGATGCCGATTTCGCCACATTATCAAAAACAAAACCGATATCCAGCGCATGAGTCGCACCCCATTTTCCACCCTCAACCGGTGAGCGCCAACTGACATAATACTGGTAAACCGGCGCTCCACCTTGTGCCGCTTTGCGGTCGGCGAGGATGAAGTTATCACGCCCAAACACACCGTGATCGGTGGTTGCTTCAAAAAAGAGGTTTGGCGCACTGATATCGGGATGCAGAGCGCGATAACCCTGAATCACAACATCTGCGTCAACACCGTCAATTGCAGCTTCCAGAGCTGCTGGTAATGTGTCCCAGGTCAAGGCAAAAAGATCCGGTTGGCTTGCCCCTATGAGCAATGACATTTCTGATTGCATACTGCCAATCAGCAACGGCACATTCATCGACTGGGCAGGTGCATCCGGCGCAAAGGGATGGCGATGCAAGTGGACACCGTCGATGACGGGCCGACCGGCGACCCGAATACCTTGCGCTACCACCTTGTGCGTGGCCGCTACGAGCTCGCTTACAGGGATTTCACGAATTTTATCTATGCTTGCCGCATCCAAGCCTAACTCAGAAATTAGCGCCGCAGAAGCGGTCGTTGCTGCTTCAGCTTCCATCAACTTCAACGCCGGGCCACTCTGCGCGGCCGCACGATGAAACAGACCTTTCGCAGCATCCATAGCCATCAACGAGGTGACTTTCCAGCCGCCGCCTGACTCGCCAAAAATCATCACGTTTTCGGGATCACCGCCGAATCGTGCAATATTGTCGCGTACCCATTCAAGCGCCATGACGAGATCCAGCATGCCAGCATTACCGGAACCCCGGAACTGCTCTCCGTATCTGTCGAGGTGTAGATAACCAAACACGTTAAGCCGATGATTTACGCTTACAACGACTACGTCACCTCGATTTACCAGTCTGACGCCGTCATAGGCATTCGACGAACCCGAACCGCTCGAGAAACCGCCACCGTGCAGCCAAACCATCACTGGACGCTTGGCCCTATCTGGGCCAGGGGTCCAGACATTCAGAAAGAGACAGTCTTCACTCATACCAGGATTTGGTTTGGTATACCACGAATCAAATAGACTCAAGCGCCCACGCTGTGCCTGCGGACAGGTGGAACCGTACTGATTGGCCGGTGCCACTTCATCCCAGTGCACGGGCAACCCCGGATCGCTAAATCGATTGATCGACGTATCCGCACCGTAACGAACACCTTTAAAAACCGAAACGCCATCCTCCGAAAACCCGCGGACGGGGCCATGCCTAGTTTGCACAAGATTAGCAGCGCTCGCTAATGTCATGTTCTCGTTTGATGCTGTCGAGCCATCAACTGGCACTTGTTGCTGACAGGCATTAAGTAAAAGCGTCAGTAGAATAGAGGCAATAGCACCAACCGATAAACGTCTCATTTTGAAATCCGGAAGCGAATGTGAGTACACATAAAACGGTCAAAGACGATCGAAGTCAAGCCCAAAAGAGAGACCCAGAAGCTGCACAAACGAACCAACTATTTAAGCACTCGCGGCTGGCAAAGCTCTGGTTATTCCCACTTGGGTAGAGCATCCCATTCATCTACATTGGCTTTGCCAATCTGTCGTTCCATGAGAGTAATCCAGTGATTATTTTTTCTTACAGTGAGGTCTTGAAAGTGCATATAAGAGGTTTTTTCAACACCATTACTATCTCTTGTCCTATATCGAAATATACCCGTCTCAAAGGTTGTTCGAGCGCTAGATAAGCGCGAGGAAAACCGAAAGTTGAGGAACGCAGCACCGCCCGCCTTTTTATGTTTTTCTCCAGCAGCCTTCCATAGGGGTATGACTGACGAAATAGGTTTCGAATTACCTGAAGTGACTAACACAGCATCTTCATGATAAGTTGCCGCCATAGCCTCAAAGTCAGCCTGCGCGACCGTCCGGATAATCTCCCGATATAAGCTATCGGAACCAGGTTGTGATAGGTCTTCGGCAAATGATGAAAGAGGCATGCTCAACGTTAGAAGTAGTAAAAACGATCTAATGACCATATGTCTCAAAATCTCCAGTTTGATTCTAAATTTTATCCTGAATCTGCTCCAGGCTTTCTCTCTTGATGGCACCAAGAATACACAAATCCGCCTACCAAAGGTGAAAGACAAACAAAGGATCATTGCCGCAAATCAGATAATTCGGTAATGGATTAGCATCCCACTATCACGATCGACAACACGCACAGCGAAACAGAGCGATTAAACTCAGTAGCATTGCTCAAAGCACGAAGCGTTCCTGTCGATATTTTTTACCTATTGGCCATATGTTAATCAAATCTGCGTGTGCTGCTCCCAGGTTCTTCATCTAGGTCACTGACATGCATCACCTTTTCCATATCGGCCTAAGAGTTGCGTATTATTGACTGTTCACCACAATAATATTAATAATAAAAAGACAACCACATGATGCCAAGCATCATTACAAAGGTAGGGCTCGCTCTACTGTTCACACTATTCACTACTTTTACCAGCGTTAGTCACGCCTCACCCTTGAATCTAAGTTGGACCTAGGTTGCTAACGAAATTCTTTTTTTCACCGGAGATGGTGACAGTTGTGGCATCGCATAGCTGAGTGATGTACTTACACTCGTAACAGCAGCAGGCGGGACTTTTAGCCCAAACCTACAGTGGATTGATGCAGGTAGAAACGGCGCTTCTATCGGATCTGCAATAGGCAATGTATTGCAAAGAGCGAGAATCACCGAGGACCCATGGATCACACTAGAAGGTGGACATTGTGCTAAGGTCTGTAACGAAATATTATGAGGCGAAGCTGATTACGGTTCTGGTAGCGGCTGTCTTAGCGCTGTTCGGTCTCGGCTTGCACTGAGGATATCTCGGAACGCTTTAGCCGCTTAACAACGAGCGATCAATCGGTCAGAGTAAATTTACTCTGACACCATAATGCCTATGACTGCGAGGGATCGAGTCTAATGAGCACAAAGGGCGGACGTTCGACTCCGCCTTGCTTCACTGAACGCCAGTAGTCATATTTATCGGCAAGGGCTTGGAAGGCTTCTTCAAATTCTGCTTCATCTTCAATCAAATGAGCTGACCTGGGATAAAGTTTATTGCCAATCTTTATCAATACTTCCGGATTTTTATCGATGATGCCGTTCCAGTATTTTCCGCCTGGAAACTCTGCCGGTTCGCTGTAAATGGACGGTACAAAAAGCTTATCGCCGGTTGCTGTTGTTGCTGTCACGACTGTGACAGAGAAAGGTATGCCGTACCAGGGATGGGTTTCGAGAGATACTTCCATCTGCTCATTACTAAAAGTCCAATCACGGATATCCATGGTTACAAGGTCGCCAGATAACCACATACCAGGGGTTCTGTCTGCAGGTTCGCACGCGGATAAAACTAATACAGATAAAACTGCAATTATTGTCTTGTACATTTGGCAATTTCTCTTTGAACCGGTCTCATCATGCTAGCACAGCCTTATAGCCTTGCAGGCTTTTATTGCGATGAACCATACCGATCACGAGACCTTTGAAAGCTCGGCAGAACGTATCCCAAACACTATTTTCCAGCTGGTAATCGTTAGGAGTGGCAAGTTATTCAAAGTGCTGATAACTTAATACCGGTATCAAATGAGGAAAACACAATGAGAAAGCCCGACCCACTGACCGGCGCAAGAGATCTGAGCTTCCATCCTGCAGACCCAAGCCGCGGTGATGTTCTGAGCGAGTCTCAGATCGAACAATTCAACAATGACGGGTACATTTCTGGTATCCAAATCTTCGATGCGCAAGAAGCAGACGATCTCAAAGCATATATGGATAATCTGATCGGACAGGTAATCTCGGCGCCAGATCAAAGAAACTCATATTCCATCAACACCTACCATGTCGTTTGTCAGCGTCTGTATGAGCTTGCGGTTGAACCGAGAATCCTCGCTTGCGTCAAGGACCTGTTGGGCGAAGAGGTCGTGTTGTGGGGCTCTCACCTATTCGCAAAAATGTCTGGCGATGGCAAAGTGGTGCCAATGCATCAAGATGCAGTGTACTGGCCCCTAACACCTAGCAAATCAGTGACAGCTTGGCTGGCAATTGATGACGCGGATGCCGAGAATGCAGCGATGCAATTTGTTCCAGGCAGTCATCGGCTTGGCCCGCTAGCACATGAGGAA
>JBLHWY010000247.1:0-6728 GCA_047629195.1 Candidatus Azotimanducaceae bacterium | reverse complement strand
GTTGCCCAATGCCAACCTGAATGGTGTCGCTATCGCGGATTAGCTCTCTTAAATAATCGGCGATTTTCTGCGCAGCTGGATCGATCACCAGATTAAGCTGTTTCTCAAGTACGCTGGGATCCATAGTATGGAACGCGTCTTCAATGGGCGCTAACAGTTCTGGTAATACGACACGGCTAATCTCTATCAACCTTGCTTTGTTTTCTTCTGGCGCCTCGTTTTCAACACAAGCACGAATTGCTTCAACATCAATAGGCGGTGGGATTACGCCCTCTACAAATGCAATGAATTCGCTGGCGTGCGCCCACACGTCTCAATGCACATGTGCCATATAGGGGTTGACAAAAGCGATCGTTTTTTTACATTGCTTGGGGTAGGCCTTGCGTGAGGGTAGTAATTTTAAACCGCATTTACACCGAATTTCAAAGGCATCCTAATTAGGATTTTTTGCATTTAAAAGTTTGAATAACAGTATTTCGTTAGAGAATGGTCAGACAAGCTAAACCGCAGTCCGCTTTGGTATGCAGCAGACCAAGGTGCAGCTGATTCGCTTAGGGCGTTGTCGACAAGACGAGACTTAATGAATAGCGCCGATATCATGGGCCAAACGCCGCTGATGCGTGCCGTGCTTTGCCATGAAAAAGAAACAGTGAACCAGGCTGTCGTTTTGGGCGCAGAGTTAAATGCTCAGAGCTTACAAGGTAACTCAGCTTTAATGTTAGCGGCGGTGCAGTCCCCTGAGCTAGTCAAGCTATTGCTCGATAGTCGTGCAGATCACAAATTGCGTAACAATATGAGTATGACGGCCTTAATGATTGCAAGTCAAAGCGATTGTCTAGCGTGTGTCAAGTTACTGATTCAGCACGGTGCAAACCCGCGGCGAAAAAACTCTTAAGGCAAAAGTTCAGTTGATCTCGCTGCAAACAAACTGGTGTTAGCCGCACTGATGTGAATCCCCCATTTAACTACCGTGTTTTGTCTCAACCAAAATGCCCATATCCCTGAGCATATTCATCGGCAAGATGCCGCCCGCACACACAATAACGCCATCGTTGGGAAGTTCCAGCTCACCTTCTTTGGTGTTTAGAACAACCGACTTTTCAAAAATTGAACCTACCGTTGATCCAAGCGCAATTCTCAACCTGCCACTATCTTCTGCAGCATCAACTGCATCCCGATTTTTAACCTTAGCACGTCCAAAACATCGCTGCGGTAAGATAAGGTTACCGAAGTACCCTCTTGCTCAGCGATAGCAACCGCTGCCTCAATCGCACTATCACCTCCACCAACAACCAGCACATGCATACCGCGATACTGCTCAGGATCAATCATCCGGTAGACCACCTTGGGGTTTTCTTCGCCGGGAACACCTAACTTCCTAGGTGTTCCCCTACGACCCACGGCCAGCAAGACATTATTCGTCTGGTAGTCCATATTGTTAGTTTTAACCGTAAAACTCTTCTCGCCTGCTTCAACTGCTAGCACCTCGGTACTAAACGTTAAATGAATTTCAGAATCCGAAATCACCTTATGCCAAAACTCAAGCAGGCCCAGAACCGACCATAACAACATCATAGTCAGCACCCACACGCGCAGCGCTCACAATACTTTCAACGGCCTGACGCCCCTGATCCGCACTTTTTGCGACGAGCCCCATACCTCCTAGCACACCAGCAATGTAAACACCGGCAACGTTGGTCTTAAAGGAAGGCAACACTTCTGGAATATCTACGCCGCGGCGTTCAGTGCCAAATACCAGCTGGATAGCATCTACAAGACAAGCTGCTGCGCAGGCACCGTGACCAATACAATGTGTTGGATTCGTCAACACTGC
This sequence comes from Candidatus Azotimanducaceae bacterium, assembly GCA_047629195.1. Classification (GTDB taxonomy): domain Bacteria; phylum Pseudomonadota; class Gammaproteobacteria; order Pseudomonadales; family Azotimanducaceae; genus UBA4582. The sequence goes on along the minus strand of JBLHWY010000247.1, from coordinate 4,894 downwards.
CTTATTATCGATAATACTGATTGCTAGTTCAGGGCAAGCGCGCACACAAGCGCCGGACCCCATGCATAGAGCTGGCTCAATAACATGGTGCAAGCTGGGAGGCTCAGTCAAACCGTCGGCAATGTTGGCTTCCATTTTCTCGCGCCCTATTTGACTCAATCGCTTTTGATGCCTAACGTATAAAACTAAAACAAGCGCAAGCGGCAGAATGTAAACAAGCCATTTTAATGACAAATTGATCTCCTCATATGATCAAAGTCTTAAACTTTGCGTTCAATAAACCTAAGTTCTTAGTATAAATATCAGCGCACGTAGAAATAAATCTCTGAGACCATAGGTCTGACAGATAGAACTGCAAAAAAGCGACGCGGATTTTGAAGCATCAAAGTAAGCAATTCTCAATTAGATGAAGTAATCACAAGCTTAATCAAAGGCACAATCTTAGACAGCCCCCTCAGATCACCATCCGACCCACTATGTGTATAGCCAATCAAACCAGCCACCATACTAGCTGCTTTGGGATTACGGTGACCGTAATCAATCATCTCCAATTCAGCCTCTACTGGCGGAATTCTAGTTGCCATAACACAATGTTGATCCCAACCTGCTTGGATTTGAATCTGAGGATTTAGCATCAAATTTTTATACCATTGACTTCGCTCTCCGAAGCCTGAGGCAATGACGAACTCATTTAAGCCTGGGTCATAACGGACAACTTCCAAAACAGCTCGATGGATTGACCCGCTTTTTCTGCCAACATGATTAAGCAATATGAAACGCTTTCCCAACAAGCCGCCCAAGCCAATCCGATACAGAAATATAGGTGCTCGATACAGCTTGAGCGCCCAACCTTTCGGGGCAGTAATTTCCTTTGTTTTTATCAGCATCAGCTATTCCAATTTGAACGGACTAGATCAGGAAGAAGAACCACTCCCGCTATTAAATGCAGTAAGCTTTGAAAGTAGACCAAGCAAAACATGATTTTCATCTGGGCTTAAACCATCGAACACAGCCTGAAGGCTTAACTCCATCTCTGGCCTCAGGGCTTCGACTTTCTGAAAACCAGTTTTTGAAAGCGCAACCACCCGCTCCCTCCCTAATCTTTTTGCGATAATCCAGCCCTCATGCTCCAGACGATGTGCAATCGCATGCGCATGTTGGCGAGTCACCCCTTGAAGTCTGGCCCATTCAGCTTGGCTTATTCCTTGTGGACGTTCGGCTAGTATGCCTAACGCAATTGCTTGCGCTCGAGTCAAACCGAGAGGTTTCACCTGCCTTTCGATGACTGCACCGAGCAGGGTATGGAGGTGTCCAATGGTATCGGTGAGTTCCCAGGCTGAATAATCTTTGCTCATCATTCGATTGTAAACCAAGTTGACGGTCGTTAACAGCCAAATTGATCAACCTATGAGACAAAGACAAGTAGACGGTATTACTGAAATTTACAACGCTGCCTTGCAGGCTCTCACGAGACAGTGCTTTTTAAGGATTCAGAGTTTGGGTGAACAGCACTGTCTACAACGCACTTCCCGAAAGGCATGAGTAAAGGGGACAGATCTATTTAAAAGTAAAGTGATTACAAGCTAAATAGATCTGTCCCCTTTACCGGTCCCCTTTACCGCAGCATACGCTGCAAATCATGTTTGAATTGGACTAGATGCCGGCTGGCCGTGAAGGGGCTTTACCGGCTTATACACTCAAGACTCTCTAGACCAGTGTTTGATGGCTGATGACAGGCATCCATCAAAACTAGGAAAAGTTCAAAGCGCCATCGTCAAATGACAGATTCGGGATTTCCTCGGATTCCACGTAGTAATCCTGCGAATTTGTCCAGGGACCTTGGTCACTTTGTTTAGGCAGTCGATGCATGCCACGGCGCATGTATCCGGGTGAAAAGTCATCTGGGTCGATAAAACCCTTACCATTCATTCCCTGATCCTCCGGGCGAAGCCTAGGTGTGCATTGTTGAACACCCTGGTCGCGCATGTGGTTCAACAAGCGACAGGTATAATGCGCAATCATATCGGAGCGCATGGTCCAGGAGGTTCGGATATAGCCAAATATCCACGCGAAATTAGGCATACCGGAAATCATCATGCCGCGGTAGGTGAAGGCGTCATTCACGTCAATTGTTTTACCATCAACTTCGAATGCAACATTGCCGAGGCCGCACAACTCGATGCCAGTTGCGCTGACAATAATATCGGCTTCCAGCACGCGACCCGACTTTAACAAAATGCCGTTTTCTACAAACCTCTCAATTTCGTCGGTACACATGGAGACTTTCCCTGTACCAAGGGATTTGAAAAGATCGCCATCGGGCAGAAGACAAAGACGCTCTTCCCATGGGCTGTATTCAGGCGTGAAATGTGGCGCCAAATCATAACCTTCCGGCAGGTATTCTTTCGCTGCTGCAAATAATTCCTGTTTGATCGCTTCGGGTTCGGTCTGGGAACGCTGGTTCAGCTCTTTGCCCTCGGCGAGTGCCTTGCGCCGCTTAATCTCGTATATCCAGTCGTCATCTATTTTGAGTTCTCGAAGGCTCTGAATCATCTCATCTTCGATAGAATTGTCCATTGGGAAGTAGTAGCTGGGAGAGCGTTGTAGTTGCGTCACGTGTGCAACGTCCTGATGAACGGCCGGAACGATAGTTGCGGCTGTAGCACCGGAGCCGATTACCACCATACGTTTGCCAGTGTAATCCAGATCCTCTGGCCATTGTTGGGGATGAATAATAGGTCCATTAAACGTTTCTTCTCCAGGGAATTCGGGGCGGTAACCCGCTTCATAGTCGTAGTACCCCTGGCACATAAAAAGGAAGTTTGCTGTGTAGGTACGAACTACTTCGCCGTCGACTTTGGCGGTTACTGTCCAACGAGCATGCTTTGAAGACCATTTCGCGTTAGTGATCCAGTGATTGAAACGGATATTTGGCGATAAATTGTTCTCATCTACAACCTCGTGCAGATAACTGAGGATCTCGTCAGCCGTGGCTATGGGTTTCCCATACCATGGCTTGAAATCAAAACCGAAAGTGTACAGGTCGCTGTCAGAACGAATGCCGGGATACTTGAATAGATCCCAAGTGCCACCAATGGCGCCGCGTCCTTCGAGAATGACATAGTCTCGATCTTCGCATTCGCGTTGTAAATGACAGGCTGCCCCGAGTCCGGAGATGCCAGCCCCAACGATGATGACATCCCTATGTTCGACTGTATCGCTATCTACAACTTTACTCACTAGTAATCCAACCTTATGTCTAAAGAACTCCAACCGACAATAAAACACCTTATGCGGGAATCTTCAAGTAAGCAGGGCATCAGTTGTTGCGGCTGAAGTTGCCATCATCTTTACGCAGCAAGCATTCTCGCCTTTCGCAAAGCACAAGAACTAAAACAGCCTACCTTCTAGCGACGGTTTTCAAGTTCCAAAGTTAAGCTATAGGGTATTGTGCCGAAATTGATAGAACAGTAGTGTGCTGGCATGCCTATTCAGTCTCTATGCAAGCACATCGTGCAGAGCTTGGCGTTGATTCTTAATGTCTCATTCTCACTAGCGGAGATCATTCCTGCTGCTGAATTTGGCAAACTGCCTTCCATCCACTCAATCAGTATTTCCCTAGATGGAAATAAACTTGTTGCCCTTAGAGCAAAGGGAGATACCTACCATGCGGTGGTGACTGATTTAGTTGCTAAGAAGTCTCGTCTCGTATTAGCTGCTGACCCTGACCAGAGCTTATTCGACTGGTGCAGATTCGCAAATGAAACCAGAATTATTTGTATGATACGTAAGTATGGCGCTATTACAGAGACTCTGGGTGAAGCTGAATATTTCTTTGATAACAGAAGAATATTTAATCGGTTGATTGCTGTTGATTTAGACGGCACCAACGTATTGCAACTTGTTCCGCCGACAAGATCAACAGTGAGAGGCGAAAACAGACGTTGGAATGCAGATGATCAGAGCGATGTCATTCGGTAAAGGGGACAGATCTATTTAGCTTTATTTAGCTTCTAGCCCCCTTACCCCTATATTGATTTGACCAGTTACTCTTGATCCTGCAGTAATTCAAAGAGTAAAAGTTATCGGCGCCTAAAGGCATCGATGAGGAGCCAGAAAATTTCTGCTGTAGTCTCAATGGAGTTAAAATTTCTGACTAAAAACCCCGAAACTTAACTGAGGCGGGGTTTTTTGTTGGCTTCAAAATTGACATAGCACTAGGAACATATCTATTTAGATCAGATCGGCCCCTGGATTAGCTTCTACATCGAAACGCAGAGTCAAGTGCAGTGGTAAAATATTTCCGAGCACGGTTATAAGTAAATTTCCAACCTTACATCGCGACAAGCCCTCGTTCCCAAAATCAGACCCTAAATAGATCTGCTCCCTTCACGCACCTGACCCCTTTGCACGCCACTACGCATCCCGGACCCCTTTACTAAAAGGTATTATATTCACCCCCAATTTTCTCTCGCTTGTTTAGCAAGTTCTTCGCGAAAATCTGGGTGTGCAATCTGTATTAGCGCTTCAGCCCGTTGGCGGTGGTTTTTGTCTAACAAGCGTGCGATGCCGTATTCAGTGATGACAGTGTCGGCTAAATAACGTGGGATTGTAATTAGCGTACCCGCTTCATGTTTTGCCACAATTTTTGAGACTGCCCCGCCCAACGCGGTTGAGCGTAACATAATGACAGCACGGCCATCCGGACAAAACGTGGCACCCATGTGGTTATCGGGTTGACCGCCGGTGCCGTTAACCATCATGCCGCCGTAGCGATCTTCGCTCGAGATCTGGCCAATCAAGTCGACGGCGATAGCGCTGTTAATAGAAGTCATCTGCCGGTTTTGAGCGATGAGCATGGGGTTTAGTAAATAGGATGGGTCATGCAATTCAA
>JBLHWY010000246.1:0-6735 GCA_047629195.1 Candidatus Azotimanducaceae bacterium | reverse complement strand
CCTGAACAATACGAAAAGCTAATACAAAACCCTGCTCTGATACCCAAAATGGTACCTGAAATTGTTCGCTGGCAGTCGCCTGTCGCGCATATGGCAAGAACGGCATTAGAAGACACAGAAATCGGCGGCAAGAAGATTAAAAAAGGGGAGCGGGTCGTGATGTGGTATATCTCTGGCAACAGAGATGAAGAAGCCATTGATAACGCCGACAAATTTGATATTGCCAGAGAAAACCCAAGGCAACACACGGCATTCGGTTATGGCGTACATCGCTGTGTTGGTAACCGACTCGCAGAAATGCAATTGCGAGTGATCTGGGAAGAAATCATGAAGCGATTTCCAAAAGTTGAAGTTGTTGGTGAACCTGTATACCTGGCATCCAGCTTTATCCACGGTATCCGTGACTTGCAGGTGATTTTGAGGGATTAGCTAAAAGCTTATGTTCGCTGCGGATGGAACGTACGCGTACGGTAACGACTCGGTCAAGCTCTTCGGGGTAAGATCTATTCGACGAGCCTGCCCGCCTCTGGGTTCTCCACGGCGGGCTGCTCTAGGTAAAACTAGGCGTAAAATAAATGATCAAGATAACGCAGCTTTTTTTATTGGTACTGATCACTAGCCCTACATTGGCCGGAACCTTACCTAAATCAAAACCAAGCTCTGTTGGAATGTCGGCTGACCGCTTGGCGCGTATCGCACCAGCAATGCAATCCTATATCGATCAGGACCTTGTCGCTGGGACCGTCACCCTCATCGCTAGAAAAGGCAAAATTGTCCATTTCGAAGCGCAGGGTTACATGGATGCAGAAAACAAAGTTCCCATGCGCAAAGATGCAATATTCAGAATCGCATCGATGACAAAACCAGTGACTTCAGTCGCGTTAATGATGCTCTGGGAGCAAGGCAGATTTCAGCTACGTGATCCTGTGTCGAAATTTTTACCCGAGTTTAAAGATCAAATGGTCTCAACAACAGGTGATGTCAGCGGCGGCACCGGCGAACTTGTACCTGTAGAGAGAGAAGCTACGATCAGAGATATGCTCACCCACACTGCCGGGCTAGCGAACCCTTATGTGGGTAATGGAGAAGCCTACAGGGCAATTGCCCGTGTGCGGCCTGAAGACGACCTTGAATCATTGATCAAAAGGTTGGCTGCCGCACCACTTAACTACCATCCAGGTGAAGCCTGGCAGTATTCGCAAGCAACTGATGTGGTTGGCAGGTTAGTTGAAGTAATATCGGGCGTGCAGCTTGATCAATATATGCAGGACAAGATATTTACCCCCCTGAATATGACCGATACCAGCTTCTATTTGAACGATACGCGCGGCAACCGCCTGACAACTCAATACAAGCCAGGTCTAGACAACAAGATCCAATTACAAGATCCCGGTAGTAACAGGAGCAGATGGATATCGGGTGAAAACAAAAAAGTCTTCCGCGGTGCAGGTGGTCTGGTGTCTACCGCCAGCGACTATATAAAATTCCAACAAATGATACTGTCTGAAGGTATCTTAAACGGCAAGCGCCTACTGGCGCCTGCGACAATTTCACTTATGTTGGAGAACCACACGGGCGACCTGCCACTTTGGTTGGCTGGACCTGGCATGGGCTTTGGTTTGGGCTATGGGATCGTCATTGATCGTGGAGCTGCTGCGACGCCCTTGTCACTCGGGTCCGGATACTGGGGCGGTGCATACTGCACAATCTCATGGGTTGATCCAGAGCAGGAACTGACTGCTGTTATGATGACACAGGTAAGACCTTACGGTCACCTCAATATCAGGCAGGATTTTCAAGTATTGACCTATCAAGCGATTGTTGATTAGATAAAACGTAGCCAAAATCTGTCTCCAAAACTCGGAAATTTTCCAAACAGTTAGTGACATAGTAACTTTGGTCAAAACTATTCTAACTGTTAAATCAAAGAACCCTTTTCGGTTTATGATTAGCGGGGTGAGGCATGAACCCGAGGCAGTTTCTATCAGCACTGAGAGTAAGAAAGGTTTATAGGGCAGGAGCTTTCTACGTCGCCGGCACATGGGCGTTACTTCAGGTAGCAGGTAGTAGGTATCACTTTTCCCATCATCGGCCTAGAAGAGGGTGCTATAGAATTTATGCTGCTTTTTGCAGCTGCAGGCTTCCCCGTTGCGATGGTGCTTGCCTGGGTTTTTGACTTAACGCCTGATGGAATCGTCGAAACACCATCAGCACCTATTTCGAAATCAACTATTGCCGCGCCAAGTAAATGGGCAGAAGCGCTGATTCTGCTGGTACTAATCTTTCTAGTCGCGTTCATTTATGTTGACCGACTGGCGCCGGGTGTTAACGATGACGTCATATTGATGCCAGTCAGTTCTAGACCATCTATTGCAGTCATCCCATTTGTAAATATGAGTGGAGTCCAGGACATCGAGTACTTTCGGGACGGTCTAGCCGAAGAAATCCTCAACCTTCCAACAAAGCTAAAACTTACGTGGTGGAGATTACCTGAGGAGACTGCCTAATCAAACGGTACTAGCAAACGAGGAAGGTATGTTTCGTAATGCCGTGGAGGTCGATCCAGCGTACGCAGATGCCCACGCAGGTATATGCGATACGTTACTTGAAAGGTTTGCGCCTACCCATTCTGTGAAAGATTTTGCCTCCGCTGAAGGAGCTTGCCAACGCGCACTTGAGCTCGACAACAAGGCCGCAATCGTCCACATTGCACTTGGAAACCTATACCGTAACTCAGGAGAATACGAGACGGCAGTGGACGCATTTGATACGGCTATTCGGCTAAATTTCAACTCACCAGCAGCGTTTGTTGGTTTAGCCTAGACATATATCGCTATGGGTGAGTACGACCGTGCAGAAACCTTACTCCGCAATACAAGTCAAAAACAGGATAACTACTGGCCAGCGCATATGGAATTGGCCAATTTGCTGCTCGTTACAGGGCGCACCGGAGAAGCCATTCCATACTACGAACGCATCAATCAATTGTTACCCTAAAGCGGTATCGCTTCGAACAACTTTAGCGGTGCTTTTTATTTTATGGGACGCTTCACGGAAGCCATTGAGACATGGCAACAATCCAATCTATACAAAAGAGGCAAATATGAATAAAAATAATTACGGCATGAGAATATTAGGCGGGTGTTTATGCGCAATTATTTTGACAGCTTGTGTCGCACCAACGATTCATACGATGATGACAGTTCAGCATGTTGAGATCACTTTCGATTCTGCTGGGTGTCCAACGGGTGTGAATCCAAGTACTCCCGTACAGCTTACAAAGGCACATGGCGATAAAATTAAATGGCAAGCGCTTGGGAATTTGTCAGTCAATACGTACCAGATCTATTTAGACCCTTTTGTGGGCAAACCATTGAAGTCCCATCCCGATGGAGGGGTTTAATCTAAGCCGATAGCCGCGAATGCGCCAATAAATGTCGAGCTCAAATACACCATTGTTGGCGATAATTGCCTAGACTCGCCGTATGACCCTAGAATAAAAATACTCTGATAACAGCATGACTAGAACGAAAAAGGGGTGGCAGTGCCACCCCTTCTATTTCTATATCTATATCTATCACTACCAACCAGTCACTTTCTTCAAAGTATTACCGATCTCTGCGAGGCTCTTCGTTGTGTGAACGCCAGCTTCATGTAATGCAGCAAATTTATCATCCGCAGTACCTTTACCACCGGCGATAATCGCGCCAGCATGACCCATCCGTTTTCCGGGAGGAGCTGTAACACCTGCGATGTAACCAACAACAGGCTTGGTCACATTTGCTTTAATGAATGCAGCGGCCTCTTCTTCAGCGTTACCACCAATTTCACCAACCATCACAATCGCTTCGGTAGCTTCATCTTCCTGGAACATCGCTAAGATGTCGATAAAGTTACTGCCAGGAATCGGATCACCACCGATACCAACACAAGTGCTTTGACCAAATCCTAGATCGGTTGTTTGCTTTACAGCTTCGTAAGTCAAAGTACCAGACCGAGAAACAATGCCAACTCTACCTGGCAAATGAATGTCACCTGGCATAATACCGATCTTACATTCGCCGGGTGTAATAACGCCTGGGCAATTTGGTCCAATTAATCTGATACCACGCGCATCGAGATTGGCCTTAACCGCCAACATGTCAAGTGTAGGCAAACCTTCAGTAATACAAACAATAAGCTCAATACCAGCATCAGCTGCTTCTAAAATGCCATCTTTAGCGAATGCCGCTGGTACGTAAATGACAGATGCGGTTGCGCCCGTTTCATTAACGGCGTCCGCAACGGTATTAAAGACTGGCAAACCTAAATGCTTTTGACCGCCTTTGCCAGGTGTTACACCACCCATGAGTTTCGTGCCGTAGGCAATTGCCTGTTCAGAATGGAGAGTCCCCTGTGAACCAGTAAAACCCTGACAAATAACTCTAGTGTCCTTGTTGATTAATACGCTCATGCTGCGTCTCCCGCTGCTTTTACTGCCAGTTGAGCGGCATCTGTTAAACTCGTTGCCGCGATGATATCAACATCGCTATTTGATAGAGCTTCGACACCCTTGGGTGCGTTGTTACCTTCGAAACGAACAACAACCGGGACTTTAACACCCACGTCCTTGACCGCACCGATAATACCTTCGGCAATAATGTCACAGCGGACAATGCCTCCAAAGATGTTGATCAATACTGCCTTGACGTTTTCGTCGGAAAGTATAATTTTAAAAGCCTCGGTAACAGTTTCTTTTGTTGCGCCGCCACCAACGTCGAGAAAGTTTGCGGGCTCTCCACCGTGAAGTTTAACAAGGTCCATGGTACCCATCGCAAGACCAGCGCCATTCACCATGCAACCAATATTGCCTTCGAGTGCCACATAGTTGAGCTCAAATTCTGCAGCTTTGTTTTCCCGTTCGTCTTCCTGAGAAGGATCCTGCATTGCTGCCAGTTCTTTCTGACGGTAAAGCGCGTTGCCATCAATCGATACTTTTGCATCAAGACAGTGGATCGCACCATCTGCAGTCACAACGAGAGGATTAATTTCTAATAGAGACAAATCACATTCTTCAAACATCTTGGAAAGTGCGACGAAAACAGATGCAAACTGATTGACCTGCTTTCCTTCGAGACCAAGCGCAAATGCCATCTTTCGTCCCTGATAAGGCTGACCACCCAGTGCTGGATCAATCTCAGCAGTAAGTATTTTCTCGGGCGTTTCTTCTGCGACTTTCTCAATTTCTACCCCACCTTCGGTGGACGCCATGAACACAACCCGTCGCGAAGAGCGGTCAATCACTGCGCCCAAATATAATTCGCGGGCAATATCGGTACACTCTTCAATATAAATCTTCGAAACAGGCTGACCTTTTTCATCGGTCTGGAATGTGACGAGGTTTGTGCCAATATGCTGCTTAGAAAAAGCTCGAATTTCTTCTTCTGTCGACACCAATTTAACACCGCCGGCTTTTCCACGTCCGCCAGCATGCACCTGAACCTTGATGACCCATTTATCACCGCCCAGCTTCTTAGCTGCCGCTACTGCTTCATCTGCAGTATCGCAAGCGATACCCTGTGAAACAGGCAACCCGTACTTGGCAAACAGTTGTTTAGCCTGATATTCGTGAAGATTCATACCTTCGTCGTCCTCGATTTTAGTTGTGAGTTGATCTTTGGTATCGCTATTGAGCCGATCACAAAACTTAATAGTGGCAACCGCGTTAGAGATTAGCCGCTTTATTTTTTCCGTTTTCTATTTGCTATATGTATTGCATGTCCACCGACAGCCAAGGCTGCTTCATGGAACGCTTCGGACAGTGTTGGATGTGCAAACATTGTCAAAGCAATATCCTCGGCACTGGATTCAAACTCCATCGCGATCACGGCTTCCGATATTAATTCAGATACATGGGCGCCAATCATGTGAACGCCCAGGATTTTATCCGTTTCAGCGTCGGCCAAGATCTTAATCATACCGACCGTGTCATTTGCCGCCATTGCCCGACCACTAGCCGACATAGGGAAGTTACCGACATTGTAATCCTCTCCTGCAGCCTTCAATTCCTGCTCGGTTCTTCCAACCCATGCTACTTCAGGGTGAGTATAAATAACCGAAGGTACACAGTCATAGTTTACCACCGGTAGCTGACCAGCAATGCGCTCAACAACCATGATGCCCTCTTCCATACCTTTGTGCGCCAACATCGGGCCTCTAACAACATCTCCAACAGCCCAAACACCTGGCGCATCCGTTGCACAATAATCATCAACAAAGATAAAACCACGCTCATCCAAGTTAACACCACAATCACCGCTTAATAAATCCTCTGTCAAAGGACGCCGTCCAACAGCGACGATCAGACTATCAAAAGTTTCGCTCTTTTCGCCTTCGCTATCCGAGTACAAAACCTTAACTTTCTTTCCTTTTACCTCTGTACCCGTTACGCGAGTACCCAGCCTGATATCCATACCCTGTTTTTTAAGCTGCTTCGAGGTTTCCTTGGCAATTTGCTGATCTGCCATCGGCAAAAACTCATCGAGCGCCTCCAGCACAACAACTTCAGAGCCTAACCAGTTCCAAACACTGCCCAATTCGAGACCAATAACGCCCGCACCAATAACACCTAGGCGCTTAGGTACTGCAGTGAAATTAAGTGCTCCAGTTGAATCTACAATCAGTTCATCTTGAAGTGGGCATGGTGGAATGGCAACAGGCACTGACCCCGTTGCGATCACAACATTATCAGCGGAG
>JBLHWY010000245.1:0-6782 GCA_047629195.1 Candidatus Azotimanducaceae bacterium | reverse complement strand
CGAGCTTGTCACGCTATGCGATGACTATCACCCTTGGCTCAACCGGCACATGTGACTATTCAAACGGGTCTATTGCTGGCTGTAACTTTGAAGCCATCTATGGTTACGGCGGAAGGTCTTTCTCGATTTTTGACGCAGACAGCCGGCAAATTGTGTTTGATTCAGGCAGTGATTTTGAGGTGATCACTGCACAGCGCCTCGGCATCAACTTCAACAGCGACAATGATGAAAATGGTAGCGGTGACTCGCGTAGTGATGCAAAAGGACCGGAGCCAGAGGGCATTACCTTGGGGACCATAAACGACAAGACTTATGCATTTATAGGTCTTGAAAGGGTTGGCGGAATTATGGTGTATGATATCTCAAGCCCGGAGAATGCCGAGTTTGTGCAGTACATTACATCCCGTGACTTCACTATTTCTGATGTGTCCGACCCTACGGTCGCCGACGACATTGACCTCGGTCCTGAGGGCATCGAATTTGTCGCTGCTAGTGACAGCCCCAATGGCAAGGCGTTGTTACTCGTGAGTAACGAAGTTAGTGGTACACTCGCAGTATTTGAGATCAACATCGACTAGAGCACGAGAGATCCCCTTATCAATCTGGATTTCGAAAAATGTCAAAAAAAGCCTTCGCCTAAAACATTTAGACGAGGGCTTGGTGATCACAGCAAAGTAATTAATTAAATAGGGACGCACACCAACCCCTACAGTAATGTTGTTAGGTTAGTGAGTTTTTCAATTTCGATTCAGAATGTGGTTATTGTCTCGGAGAATGCTGACGCGTGACTGGTATTTTCGGTTCTAATTGAATGTTCGAAGTTCAATATGTGATCAAAATTGGTAAATCTCTAACTACGAGCAACACCAATCCGAGACCATCCATTGCGGATAGCCCATTTTTCAATCCAGCGCGCTTGCTTGTCGGTTTCTGTTGTAGATTCCGTTGAGTAGAGTGCCAGATAGTCGAAGTAGCCTCTGATCGTGATATTGAAGAAGTCAGGTTGTTTGTCTTTCTTTTTCTCAGCGTGACTCCGCGTACCCGCAACGATTGGACCCAGATACTCTTCTAACCGCTTTGCAGCCGAAGTGTGGCTGGCATCAACCGCATGTTTCACGATCTTCGCCCGCACAGGGTTCAAGTCGACGTAAGCCATGGCTTCGATGACATCTTATTCAGTGAGTAGTAGTCCAGAATAGAAGCGACCTTCAAAGAAATGACCTGTACAGCCATCCTCACGATTGGCCCGCCACGCGATGGGTTGTTTCAGGTGTTTCATAAATAAAGAGAGGCTGCCCAATGTTGCACGCGCTCGACGAACGCGAGTAGGGCGGCAGAGAAGCCTATCCCGATAATCTGGCTGTACGTCCTCATCGATGTTGGTGGCTCGTATCCACCTGTCCGCCACTTCCTGGTCAGACCACTGACTGGCAGCATCGGGGTCAATTGACGACTATCGTTGGAAATCACATTGCAATGGTCAGTATGAACTGCCAGTAGCAGCGTGAATCAAGAAATCGCACAGGACAGGTGCTAAAACTTACTTTTGCTGAGCATCTTTTTTACGATCGAAATAGTGGGTTTAGAACCGCAAAAACCACATTACCTTTCAATGACTTAGGAGATATTTTAGGGGGGGATTTTTAAACTGATTGGCCCACCTAGAAGATTTGATGAGAGTCACGAATATTGCACGTTAGCAGGGATGGTGCTGATGGCTGCTGGTGGAAATGTCGAGATTTACACCCACTCCCTCTTAGTCTTGGGTATGTAAAAGGCATATCCTCAAGAGCTGCCCCGTCTACGGCATATACTTTTTCAATTTGTCAGCATCCAATATGCTAATCGTTCCATAGCCGATCTTTATTAAGTTGTTAGCTTGAAGAGATTTAAGGATTTTGCTGACCTTCTGACGCGAGATGCCTGTCAACTTGCCGAGCTCAAGCTGTGTTGTCGCAAGTTGGATATTGCCCGAGCCGCTTTGGACAGTACATTTGAGATAAAGTAGCTGCGCCAGTCGCTTATCATCTCCGCCTAAACTGCCGACCAAAATGTATTCCATGGTGCGCGACAACCGACTGGATACAAGCTTTAGAATCTTCACAAGTATCTCTGGGTTCTCCATAGCGACGCTTTGGATGACTTTAAATGAAAAAGCCAGGTAACTTGCATTGGCAGAGGACCAGGTATCAAAATTTATTTTTTCTTCAACAAATGCCCCTTGCCAGTTACCCCACTGGCCTTTGCCTATCGTCTCAAATTCAACGAACTCACCGGTTGCTGAATTCGCATGACGCGAAATTCCACCTGTAATGACATATCGTAGATAACTCGCTTTGCTGCCTGCTCGTGACACCAAAGTGGGCGCCTCGAATTCTTGGAACTTCACAGACGCTGCCAGTTTACTGATCGCCTCTTCAGGTAAATCACCCGTAATTTTCGATCGTTTCAAAGCTGATGTTGCTAGAGCAATTCGATTGCGCGCGTTCATCCTTTACCCTGAAATGTTGCGTATTTTTTGCAACTTTAGCAAATGGGTAATCTGAAGGTCTAGTTCTGACTGACTTTTTGAATTTCTCTCATTTGCATCAAATGTTCGTATACAACATTTCAATACTCTGGTTCGTTTTAGAGTATGCGAAGCAGAGCAAGGTGAATAAAACATAATTAGGCTAATCCCGGCAGAAGATACAAGAAAAAGGAAGAGAGAGATGAAATCAAAATGAAGAGCAGCTATAGAATTGTATGCGCAATCATCGCATGGATAGTGTTATTTCTTAGATTTATCGACATGTCGATGAGCCGTGAGTACAGTGGTATTGCTGAAACATTGATTGCTTTTTTTGGATTTTTCACAGTTTTAACAAACATTTTGGTTGCGATTGCGTTCACGGCACCATTGCTCAAGCCAAGTCGAAAGTTATCCGATTTTTTTATGCGCCCTGCCGTCCGGGCTGCCATCGCATCTTATATACTTATTGTGGCCGTTGTTTATCATGTGCTGATCGTGAATTTGTTTGATCCTAAGGGCTTCACTCTGATCACCACCACAGCCTTGAATTACGTCATGCCCATTCTCTATATTGCCGATTGGCTGTTCTTCGCTAAGAAGCGGCCGGTTTCCTATAAGCATCTTCCCTATTGGGCCATATATCCTGCCGTATATGGGGTGCTCACGATTATCCGAGGATCATTAACCGCTATATACCCTTATCAATTTTTGAACGTAACTGACCTCGGGATTGGAAATGTAATATTAAACATGGTTGGGTTTGTAACGGTTTTTGCGGTTGTTGGCGCTATATTTATAGCGGTAGCACATCTAATTTCCGATAGAACTGAAAGCTAGCACGTGATAGAAAATGCCGGCAGGGTCAGGGTGAGTATCCAAGCTATTCTCATCATTATTACGTCTTCCAATACCCCGATGGAGGGGTTCGTTAATGAGTGTGATCACGCAATCTGACGGTGCTTTTTTCACGCTCCGTGATGTTGCTCTTACGTCAAAACATCATAGATACACGCCAAACCAGGCGAGCATTATGCCTGCCTGGTTCAGCGTCATTCCATCAAACTTTACTGCCGCTTTCGCGCCTTTGCCTTTTGCTGCATGGCAAAACATTGAAGATAAAGCTTCTCGTCAAGTTCGGTCAGTTCTTGCTGAACGGCCGTTGTTAGCAACTCTGCCGCCGTACCAATGAGGCCGCGATAGTTACCCACCGCATTCTATCTCTATCTCTATCCATCTCCATATCGACGTCGCCCAGGGTACGGCGTAAGCCTGAGGCATTGGCAGATTTATCCAATGGAAACAGACGACATACAATACTGTCGCGTATTGCGTCACTAAAAATGACACTACCTTAGTCGTAATTGATAGGAGTTTTAGATGATACGGACGATGAGTCTGCAAACACGCAGAGAAATTTTGATCAATATTCGTAACCAATACCAAAAATTAGATTGGTTGCGGAAAAGTAAGCTGCTTGATGGATTTGTAGCTACCAGTGGATATGAAAGAAAATACGCCATAAAACTATTGAATAGCACTAATGAGATTAACAAACCACCACGGACACGCCAGTCTGGCGTTAAATACGACGAGCAGGTTAAGCAGGCACTAATTGCCGTCTGGTATGCCGCTAATCAGATATGTGCAAAAAGACTTGTCCCCTTTATTCCTGCACTCGTGTCTGCAATGGAACGTCACGGCCACTTGCGTTTGCCAGCCGATGTACGTGAGCAATTATTGAATGTTAGCAGATCGACCGTCGATCGAATATTGAGGTTCGAAAAAGAAAGAGCTGGTAAATCCATAAACACGACTAAGCCCGGCAATTTATTCAAGCATCAAATACAGGTGAGAACTTTTGCCGATTAGGATGATGTTACACTAGGTTTTCTTGAAGCAGACCTAGTGGCCCATTGTGGCTGCAACACAAACAGCTCCTTTCTGAACACCTTAACACTCACC
Source organism: Candidatus Azotimanducaceae bacterium (assembly GCA_047629195.1). Lineage (GTDB taxonomy): Bacteria > Pseudomonadota > Gammaproteobacteria > Pseudomonadales > Azotimanducaceae > UBA4582. The sequence goes on along the minus strand of JBLHWY010000245.1, from coordinate 2,308 downwards.
GATATCACTACCGGGTGGACAGAATGCTTGCCGCTTCTCAGCAAGAGCGTTGGGGGGACGTCATAATCGGCCTAAAGTTAGCGCAGGAACTGTTACCGTTCCCGTTTCTAGGCGTTGATAATGACAACGGAAGTGAGTTCATTAATCATGAGCTCATGGATTTTTGCGAGGAGAGTAAATTACGCGCACACGTAGAAGAAAAAAACGGTTCAATAGTAAGACGAATTATTGGCTATGATCGCTTTAAAGGGCGAGCAGCATGGGAAGCGCTGAGTGAGATGTATTCTGTTGATCAGTGAATCAAAGACAATTTAGATGAGCAATATGAGCGTCTAGACCCGGTTGTTTTGTTAGAGAAATTGGAAGAACTGCAAAGTAAGCTGTTTGAATATGCCTGGTCTAACAATGACATTCAAAAAATACCTGAACCTTTAGCTATGCCGACTAATTTGATTGAGCTGCCGGTACTGAAATAAACACTCAGTGATACAGATGCCAACAATCAGGATCACTCAGGCAAAAAAGCAAAGCTATGTCACTATCGACATACTAAAAAAACAGAAAGTAATAAAAGACCTAGAGACTGGCGAACAAGGAAAGATACTTTTGAGCGAGTATAGGACGAAATCAAATTAAAGTGAGAGCTAAATCCAGAGCAGACGGCAAAAGCATTGCTGAATGGGCTCATTGTTAAATATCTATCTGAGTTTAAACTTGGTCACCTTAGAACGCTGCAGCGAAGAGTTTTACATTAGCGACGGTCCCAGCTGGATCAAGAAGCGAGGTTAAGAACCGTTATGCGACCACACGAGACCAATGTATTATAATTAGTGTCTTTTAGGTGAGGCAACGCTTTTTGACTTAGTCTGATTATTAAATGAGGCAATACGACCGGCCATGAAGATTGACGTTTAACATTGGCCGCTAGATGAACCTCGTCAACGACGGGTCCTCTCATCTCGACGTAGATATACCGGAATACCAGCACTAACAAAGACATGCCTAGCAAAACGACGATTGGAAAACCGAATACCAACGCCGCAGTTCTGATTGATTTCATTTAGCTACTCTCTTCACCCATTCAATTTTTTGCTCGAGCCCATACATCGACATTCTGTCGACCTCCTATTCACTCGGCCTCCAGTGGCTGCATGGCGCGTTTGTAGAAAAATAACGGAATGATCGACAGCAACGCACTTGTAGCAGGAAGCAGCGCAACCATGTCGAAAATTCCATCGGTTGCAGTCTCTGTTTGCGCTTGATTCGCAACGTACCCTGTCAGCGCAAATAGCATTCCGGCCATCCAGGCTGGCAGACTTGAAGAGGCTTTGTTCGAGAGGGTAAATGCCGCAAATGCTAGTGTTTCCGAACGAACACCAGTTTTGCGTTCTATATAGTCGATCGTATCGCCAATCATGACGGGAATCAGAACTGCGTTTGGACCCGCCAATACTCCGATGACGAATGACAGCACAAACACCAACGGCAAATTATTAAAGCCAACGAGAATAAGGCAAATAAACCACATTTTCCGAAGAACGGTCAAGTATGGTAATTGCTGATGCTCAGTCAAATTTAGGACTCAGTGGCGTAATGATCCTTTTAGATGGTCAATGACTGCAATGGACTAGATCTGCTGGCTTACAGACTGTTGGGTTTATCGCTGCGAAGATTTAAAGGTCGGGCAAGGGTGATCACTTAGAATACTTTTCCCATACCAGCTACACCACAGTATTTCATATCGATTCAATAAGTCGAGCCCACAGAACAATCTCAAACATCAAATACAGCAGTATCCGTAGTATTTACAATCGTTCAAACTATGCAGAGATTCCTTACGACGCTTCAACTTTTCGCTGGTGCAGGCTACGTGGCCTCAATGGTGGACCATGGGATTATTACGACTTTTCACACCTGTCTTAACGAAGGTGGAATATCGTTGATTCTGTTAACTCCGCAGGAACTGCGAGTTGGTTCTTGCTGAAAGATATTCGTACTTGGAAGGGCTCTCGCATTTTCACAACCGAGACGTCGGACCGATGAAAAGGCTGTCGCTGAGCGGGTTGGGTTATCACTCCATTTTGCGCGAAGCGCAAAACACGCTGGTGGCCGTTGCGGGCGCCGATGCGATGGAATCGGACTGGTCTGCATCCGGCACCGACACGGGGATCTTCAAACTGATTGGCCTATCTTAGAGAAACGGTAAGAACCACGGATACTGCAACGGGAGGGGGAGGGGTCGAATGGTGACCTGCTGTTTTCGAGAATCACACCCACTCTTCTTTTGTCAATATTGGTTGAATTCTCT
>JBLHWY010000244.1:0-6810 GCA_047629195.1 Candidatus Azotimanducaceae bacterium | reverse complement strand
GGTCTACAACTTACTCGGTGGAAAATACCGTGACAGAATTCGAACTTATACCTATATCTATGACGCCAAAGGCAATACGACCAATACATGGACCTCCGATGCCGAGCGATTAGGCGTGCTAGCTGGCGAATTAGCCGATGAAGGTTTTACGGGCTTAAAATTCGACCCTCTAAGACAATCTGTAAATCGACGATTGCCAACGCCGCCCTGGGAAGTGACCCAGCAAGAATACGAAAACGCCGAAAATGGTGTCGCCGCCGTAAGGGCGGCCGTGGGGAATAGGGCAGACATTTTGATTGGCACCCACGGCCAGACGACACCCTCCGCTGCCCGGAGGCTTGCAGCTAGGATCGAAAAGTATGATCCGCTTTGGTTAGAAGAGCCGTGCCCGCCAGAGAACTACAAGCAGATGGGTGAGATTGCGCGCCGGACCAGTATTCCGGTTGCCACAGGTGAGCGCCTAGTAGGTATTCATGAATTCCAGAACTTGTTCGATCAGGGTGGTTGTGCCTTTGCTCAGCCTGATCTTGGAAGTTGCGGTGGTATCACTGCATGCAAAAAGATTTCATCGATGGCGGAAGCCAACTATATTTTGATGGCGCCACACATTTGGGGTGGCCCTATTATCACAGCTGCTGCGGTACAAATTGATGCCAATATCCCAAATTTTCTTATTCAGGAAAGCATTTATAAGTCGCGAGGATTCTTCGACGAGATTGTTGTCGAACCCTTTGAATGGGAGAATGGTGATCTGATTCCATCGGATAAGCCAGGTATCGGCATAGATCTTGATGAAGATAAGTTGGAGCTCCATAGAGGCTCTTTAGCCGCGATTCGTCGTAAGCGTCGAGCTGAGCAACAGTCGTGAGTCACCCGCCGGTCGATGTTCTGATCATTGGCGCAGGTGCTTCAGCCGCAGCATTTGCCTGGAGCCTTGTTGATACCAAAATGGAGATACTTTGCCTTGAACAGGGGGGCTGGCTGAATCCGTCGGAGTACCCCAGCAGCACCATGGATTGGGAATCGAACAATGCGTTCAACAGCAATCCCAACCATCGTGCCAACGCTGCCGACTATCCTATCAATGATAGCGAATCACCGATTTCTGTCGCCAATTACAATGGTGTTGGCGGCGGTACGATCTTGTTTGCGGGTCACTATCCGAGGCTTCACCCGTCAGATTTTAGGGTCAGGACCTTGGATGGGGTGGCTGACGATTGGCCCCTAGACTATAAGACCTTGGAACCCTTTTACGATGAAAATGATCGCATGATGGGCGTCTCTGGGTTGGCAGGTGATCCGGCCTATCCGCCTAAGAAAGCAATGATGCCCCCGATACCTCTGGGACTCACTGGTGAGGTACTTGCCCGCGGGTTTAACCAATTGGGCTGGCATTGGTGGCCGTCGGATATGGCTATTGCCACAGAGCAATATGATGGCCGCGACAAATGCATCAATCTTGGCGCTTGTGGTAACGGCTGCGCGCAGGGAGCAAAGGCAAGTACAGATATTACCTACTGGCCCCACGCTATTCGTGCCGGTGTGAAATTGAAGACAGGCTGTCGAGTACGGGAAATAACTGTAGATGAAAGCGGTATGGCAACTGGTGCTGTCTACTACGACGAAGAGGGCAAGGAGCAATATCAGCCAGCCGCAATGGTAGTGATGGCTTGTAATGGTATAGGTACGCCTCGTATTTTACTTAACTCGACATCTGTGAGTTTTCCTGACGGTCTGGCTAACTCAAGCGGAATGGTTGGGAAAAATTTGATGTTTCATCCTTATGCGGCCGTCGAAGGTGTTTTTGATGATGCGATGGATGGTGCCAAAGGACCTCATAAGTGTGTTGCCTGCCATGAGTTTTATGAAACTGACAAAGAGAGAGACTTTGTCAGGGGGTTTAGTTTTGAAACCCAGCGGGGGTATGGACCTGTTGCGACAGCGTTGCGTGGCGTTTTTACAGGTAAAATTCCTAAGGGAGCAGGGCACCACGAAGCCTATGAAAAATTAAATGAACGAATAGTTGGATTGGTCGCAGTTTGTGAAGACCTACCGGAAGAACACAACAGGGTGACCCTTGATCCTGAACTAAAAGATGCTCACGGTATTGCCGCACCCAAAATTCACTACACCTTGAGTGAAAACAGCGCCAAAATGTTGGATTTTGCTGTGGCGCGAGGCACCGAAGCGCTGGAAGCTGCAGGGGCGCGTGATGTGATAAAGCAAAGACTGATTGGCAATGCTGGTTGGCATAACATGGGTACCGCTCGAATGGGCACTAATCCAAAAACATCGGTTGTGAATGAATGGGGTCGTTGCCATGATGTCAAAAATCTATTTATTATTGATGGCAGTATCTTTGTGACGAGTGGCGGGGTTAACCCAACCAGAACAATTCAAGCTTTGGCACTTTATATTGCTGATAAGATAAAGCAAAAACTTGTCACAGCCACATTGTTTGACTGAGATTGTTTGACTGAGATTGTTTGATTGAGGACACTTTATGAGTACTGAAATTCTTGGTAGCGATCAGGTTTTTAGTGAATCCGAACGGCGCATCATTGCCGCCATTGCTGAAGCCACGATTGGGCAAGATCAATCCCGTAAATTGCCAGCTGCTTCTGACCCGCAGGTGCTCGCGACTATCCTCGAAAAGGCGGCAAATTTTAGAGTGCGCCTGAAAGAAGGTATTGAAATCATAGGGTCAGAAATCGAAGTGTTGGACACGGCGTCAGAGCAGATACTCGACCAGCTAGAGCGTAATCCACGGCTACGATCTTTTTCGCGAATCCTAACGATAGTCATTATGCAGTCTTATTATCAAGATCCCCGCGTATTGGATTCACTAGGGCTGGCGTCACGCCCCCCTTTTCCTCTAGGTCACGAGGTGCCAGAGGGTGATTGGTCGTTGCTTGATACCGTCAAAAAACGTGCCCCATTTTATCGCCAGGTGTAGCTGCATCTGACGAGTTTATTTAGTGAGCCCTTCAACCCCAGTCCATTTTTGCTACTGCGTATCTGTCACAATCTTCTTTCGTAAAATTGATGTTTGGCATAGGATCAGTTGCTGTGTAGTAATCTGTATTTTGCCGATGATGTCTCGTGCATCTTTTTCAACCAACATGTACTACGGCGCTGGTGCGCTGGCATTTGGTATATAAGATGCCGGCTTTAACTACTTCTTGCTTGCCTACTATAATTGCCAATTGCTTACCTGCTTAATTTGTTAGGACTTTTTCCTGACCGCGAAAGTGTTTATTACCTGCCCTGGTAATGACTAACACTCTGATAGAAGCTGCGGTCATTATCACGATGCAGATAACATTTACCTCCATGAACGCTGAATTAGTAGTAGATGGAAGTGCGCAGGCGCAGGGAGAGCTGCACGAAGGTTTGATTTTTACCACGCGTAATTTCGCAAAAAAAAAAGCGGTGTCCGGACTTTGCATCATGCTCGCTGGCATAGTCCATTGGGCGCTTGGTTTTCCAGAAGACGCAAAACCGAGTACGCTGCCTATAGCGGTGATCACACGTAAGTTTTAGTCTATCTTCCTGTGTCGATTTTTCTCTATCTGGTTTACTACTACTACTAATGCGTTTTTATAAAATTGATAAGCAGAAGCATGAGCAGAATATTGCTCGAAGTGCTTCATCACACGTGTAATAGCCGTCAGCTTATCGCAAACACTATTCTCGGGCTTGCGATGTACTCGAAGGAGGTCTAATGTGGGGATTCCTTTGGCTCGTGCCGAGGATAAATCTACCGGAGGCTAGACCCTGGTAATATACCCCAATAATGGAGGATCTCTTATGAGACACATTTCACGCTGGCCGTGGCGTTATGCCTATGCCGCCTCGTTTGCTAAAGCATGTACCACCGCCTGCTCGACATCAGATAGATCGGATCAAAGCAGTAATTTTCAAGAATCCAGATGGCATCACAACAGTGGTGGGAGTGGTTTCGGCGTGCGTCGACCGCTACGTTACTTGTCGCACCATCTTGATCTTGATGAGTCTCAGGTTCGTCGATTGGCGACTGTACTTAACTCTCTGAAAACTGAACGTGAGCAGGTTGAACTTGATGAGAAACGCACGGTCGCCGCAATGGCGAACCTGCTTGAATCGGGCACACCGACACTTGATGAAGTCCGTGAAGTGCTTGATGTTCGGGTCAAGAGTGCAGAGCTACTAAAGGAAGAAACAGCCAAAAGTCTGGTGTCGATTAGTGATTTTCTCGATGAGGATCAACGTCAGGAGTTTATTAAACTGCTACTGACAAATTCATTCAGTCTTTAGCTTTCAATGGTGCCCAGGCGGAGATAATCCGCTTGGGTATTTAGTGAACCCCACGCTCTATCTTAACGGTGCTAGGCTGGCAGCTTCGATAAACTGTACTTTGTCAGCATAGGCGGTAACAACTGACTGTGCTTGAAGTCCTAGATTTTGTTAAGCTTGTCCTTACGATTTTCTAAAAGAAAATTAGCGCTAGCCTAGGGCTATTGGAGGAAAATAAATGGATTCAGCAGTAACAGGGATACAACCGCAGCGGGCTCAAAACTTAGCTGAGGCCTATGAGTATCTCAAACGCGATGGTGCCGTTTGTATCAGCGGTGTTGGAAGTTCAGCAAATGATGCAATGAAGCTCGGACACCAGATGTTTGGAGATAAAGTGCTTAACATTCCAGATGCAGCAAAAGTATTAGTAGGAGGAGAGCAAGATCGACGTGACGCGCAGCATGAAGATCACCGTAATCCGCTCGTGCCACACACCGATGGCTTTGCTTATGGCGATCTTTACCCGGATTACATATTACTATCCTGTGTAAAGGATTCTGCCATCGGTGGGGAAAGTTTTTTGGTCGATGGTTATGGCGTTTTGGATGAACTTGGAAGTCGCGATCCCCTGTTTGTTGAGAAAATAGGGAGTACCAATGTGAATCAGACAGAAGAGGGTATGCAGAACGCGATCTCGCCAATATTGCAGAAAAATGCCGCGGGTCGAAAAATGCTGAGACGCACTTTTAATCAAAGACCAGCTAATAACAGTGATGATCCTGGTTCGGACCAAGCAATGATCAACACGTGGATAAAAGCAGTCGAGGATGCTGGGGTGGTTGCGCCTCGGTTTAGGTTGAGGCCGGGTGAGGCTGTGATAGTGGATAATTATCGAGCGCTACATGCTAGAGAAGGGTATATCGATCCAGATCGGATGATGTGGCGAGTTTGGATCTGGACTGACGAAAGTAAAGGTGTACCGGATATGCCGCTGCATTCTGATTCGCGCTTCGCTACATCTGATTAGCTACGCTATATCGAAAGCGGTTGCGTTGATATCTCGCTTGCCATACCCCTCGAGCTAAAGTTCTGTCTTAGCTCGTTCAAAACGGAACTATTTAGCCGCGATTGCTTGGTGCAATCGCGTCACTAGCTAAGGGTTTCTTTGTTGTGGGCAGACATAAGGCACCTGTAAATATAGCTAGCGCAGCGCCCGACAACACCGCGAAAAGTAAATCGAATCCCCAGCTGGCGTGAATCCATGAAATCAGAGGTAAGGCCGACGCCATGACCGAGAATGTCACAAGATAACGTAAGGCATAGGCTCGGCTTCGCCATTCTGTTCGCGCGATTCGGCCCACAAGTACGTCGTTGATAGGTATTTGTCCGAACACAACGAGCATAAATGCGACTGCAACGAGGAGCGCTAACACACCTTCGAGCTGGATCATGAATAGGAAAAACCCGCTCTGTAGCAACGCGACACAGGTAAACACGGTACGAACCTCATATCTATCGACTAAAAACCCCACCACCAATTGTGCAAGAGCGGCAAGAGAGAATACGAGAAAGACATACCAGCCTAGCAGCGTCGCGGTACCGGTTAACTCCGTTAAGCGTTCGTCAAATATTTTTGGTAAGCCAAAAGTTGTACTTTGAAAGATGAATCCACCAATTGCCGTTGTGAACAGAATGATACTGAAAAAACGAATCAGTAATTGTCTCGATATCTGTTTTGTTTCAGCTACGTTTGCTGTTGTTGTTGCTGCGGTCTCTGGAATGGTTGGGTTAGTACGGATGAATAGCAGGTATAAGCCACCGATCACAATCGATAATATTCCCGGCACGATGAAAGCGCTACGCCATCCGGATGAGTCAATCAGGTAACCAGTGAATAATGCGGCGCATGCAACACCCATATTGCCAAAAATGCCGTTGATCGCCAAAGGAAGGCCAGTTTTCTCGCGATCTTGAATGACCATTGCCAAGCCAACGGGATGGTATATAGATGCGAAAATACCAACCAATGTTAGACAAACTGCTATTCCTAGAGGCGTGTTAGCAGTACTTGTGAGAATCGAGCATGCACCAATGCCAATAAAAAAAATGGCCATCATGCCTTCTCTGCTCCATTTATCTGCAAGCCAGCCAGCGGGTATCGCACAGACACCGTAAGCTACAAATCCCGGGGTGGCGTAGGGAATGAGTTCCGCGTAGCTCATCTCCCAATCACTCATGAGATGGAGGGATGCAGTCGCAAAGATCAGGATAAATAGGTGATCAAGAAAGTGTCCTACATTCAGAAATAAGAAATTTAGCTTACTGCGTATCATCATTTATTAGCCGCTTGCTTTTAGCTAGATTATGCGAAATTGCAGAGTGGCTCAATAACTGATTTAGGCGACAAAATACCGCGAGAACGCCAACCACCTTAAGATATCGTTCAAGATTTTGATCAACTTGAAGCGCTTAGCTAGGGCGTTGTCGCATATAGGCGCCAATCTCGCGGCCGGTGCAACGCTGCCGCCGAACCAG
>JBLHWY010000243.1:0-6832 GCA_047629195.1 Candidatus Azotimanducaceae bacterium | reverse complement strand
AGAGATGCGCAAGCGAATCGCTGCACAGCTAGACACTTTAAAAGACAAAGATGTTCGCCATGTCGTCCTAGCCGCATTCGGGTGCGGAGCATTTAGAAACCCATCTGAATCTGTGGCCGAAATTTACAAGGAGCAAATCAGTCAACGCCAAACAGATTTCTCTGTCATTGCCTTCGCTATTTATTCAGCTGGATACGGGCCTAATAATTTCGAGCCGTTCAATCGGGTGTTTTCCGGAAATTAGCACCGCAGCGAAGATGATCGGAATTTTGCGCCAACGCAAAAGTGGATCAATTTAGCATGCCATTCGACACGTAATCACTAAACCACCCCCATATGCTTCCCAGCCATAAGAGTGTATGATTATTAATCGACATGCGGCACAAAATCAGCCTGCATGACATTTGCCGCGCAAATAAAAGGAAACAAAAATGCTAAAAGCACTGTTATCAAAAACAGCTCGTTTTGGAATATTTTTGACGAGCATAAGCTTGTTCTGTGCCCAAACTCAGGGCGCGATTATTGCCAGCTTTGGCACAGGCGTCGATGTTGATATTACTTCTTCATTCGCCGGAAACGAGCTAGACACAGAGCTGTGTTGTAGTAATGAGTTCACGATTGGCAGCGCGTCAAATAGTAGCGCAAGCGGCACCGGCAGCATCAGCGGTACTGAATATTTAAATGCTGGTCAAACAGGCAAAGTCAGTGCAGCAGCCAGTGGATCAGTTGATGACACTACGGGCGGCTATGCCGAGAGTGAATGGAATACCTTTGGCTATTTCTATATAGAGAATGCAACGGGCTCTGAAATCACTGGCAATGTGACTTTTGACGTCTCTTGGTTCGCCAATATCTATACTGCGACGGCTAATGAAGAAGCCTATGCCACCGCCGGCGTATACATTGAAGACTACGATGAAAATATTGTTTTTTCAGACTTCATTGAGCTAGACAGCTCAATAGAAGGGCCAGGTGCCTTTAGTGCACCAGATATGTTTTCATTCACCCTAGACCTCACCTTGGCTGCAGGCGATTTTGAAGAATACTCTTTGAACCTTGATGCCTTCGGATTTGCGGCTGATGCGCAGCATGTGCCAGAGCCAAGCGGCCTATTCTTGACTGGCCTGGTGTTAATGGCCGTGGCGCGAAAGCGTAAAGTCAGCCAAGCATGAGTCTGTTTTTCGAGCTGATCTAGCATCTAGCCAGTCGGTCTGCCTGCACTAGCAGGCAGCACCCGACGCTCACAGCTTCTGATCACTTTTCCCTGTCTGACAGCCCTTCTGGGGTTAAGTCAATTAGGTGCCAATAAGACCACGCCATATCCAGGTGGTTTTCTGGAACTTCCGTTCCCCAAAAATCAAACACCTCTCCTGCCATTTTTTTGAAAACATTGATCTTTGGATGTTGGCTATCGTCTAATTCGTCCTGGTAGCGACATTCGTAGCCAGAAATTAAATCGATCTTGCGCCAATCCCGCTCTTTGGCCCCGGCGTTAATCCTAGGCGAAGGCGCTTTGCCCATCATAACAAAGGCAACATCCTGCGCGGCGTCGTTCTGCGAAACCCTTGTTCTCTGGGCGCAGAATTCCGTACCCACCTACCCAGGCGAGCCACTTGTGTCCATATCCAAACGTTGAGAGTAAGACCAGAGAACCTCGTTTCTCGTCTAAAAATGTCAGCAACAACCGGCACAGGTAAACGTAGTAGCCGTGGCTGGCACCCTCCCTGAGCCATTCTTCGGCCCAGCCTTTGTCACACCGCAATAGAAAATCATCTTGATAGCACCAGACTGCTGGCGCTATCAACCGTACTGTTGACTCATCATTAGGCAATGAGGCTAGAAAAGGAGAATCAGCGCTTCTCCTTTTCCAAATACGCTGCAATCCGCTTTATCCTAACCTGCCTAATCTGCTCGGCCAGTTTTAGACCTTCATAACCCGCTGCTAACAAAGGCTTGGCGTCAACCTTGTTGATGAGTTCACCGCAGGCAACTAACAGCGCACTGTTTGGGTACGCTCGATTTTTGAGCCCAAGCCTACCTCTTGCATCGGTCTCACAGGCCTGTGCAAAATACTGCAACCTTTCTAGTCTGCGGATGGCATCAACAGCTTCCAGCAGATCCATGATTTTACCGGGCTTCATCTCCATGAGTCTGTGGCACCTGAGGTGATGCTCAGCGACTAACCTACCTAGGTCAGCATAATCTTTCGGCACTCTAAATCTATTCGATACGGCTTTGACCAGCGGCACACCATTAATTTCATGTTTGATATGTTTGGGCCACTCTGATGCTGGCGTGATGCCTTTGCCAAGGTCATGTACTAATGCTGCCCATGTCACCATGGGGTTATCGAACTTTTGCTTGGCAATATCGATGCACATCATCACATGTTCACCGGTATCAATTTCAGGGTGGTGCTCGGCGGGTTGTGGCACGCCAAATAGTACATCCAGTTCCGGCATGATGACTTTCAAAGCACCACATGCCCGCAATACTTCGAAGAACTCGCTGGGCTTGTTCTCACTTAGCGCGCGAGACATCTCTTTCCAGATACGCTCCGGCGTCAGCTCGTCAAGTTCGCCCGAATGAGAAAGGCTGGTCATCAGCGCCATGGTTTCTGGGTGTACCTTAAAATTTAGCTCGGCAAACCTGGCTGCAAAGCGCGCGACACGTAACACTCTCAACGGGTCTTCAACGAATGCGTCAGACACATGTTTTAAAATGCCTTTAGCGAGGTCATCACGCCCACCATAGGGGTCGATGTATTCACCACTCGCGGTCTGGGCAATAGCGTTGATGGTCAAGTCTCGTCGTACCAGATCTTCTTCGAGCGTGACATCAGGGCTAAAATCACAGACAAAACCAGTATGACCAGAACCGGACTTTCGCTCCGTTCTGGCCAGTGCATATTCTTGCTTCGTTTCAGGGTGCAGAAAACATGGGAATTCGTTCCCGATTTGCTTGTAACCCAGCTTCAACAGTTCATCCGGTGATGAGCCAACAACCACCCAATCTCTATCTGCGACGGGCCGACCCAATAATTGGTCTCTAACTGCACCACCGACCAGGTAGGTTTTGGCTTTCAGTGCTTTGTTCGTCATTCTAAGTTCATTCTTTTAAAGTCGTTGCGCTAGGTTCATTGCTTTAAGTACATTGCTTTAAGTACATTGCTTTAAGTACATTGTTAAATTTTCCTATTGATCAAGGTCAAAAGGGACCCGTCAGAACCGCTCATCGACATCGTGTGCGCAGCACTCCCTGCCCGCATTAAAAGCGCCTAACAAACCCCGTGGCCATTGCCATAATAGCCGTAGTTTCAACACTGCCTTTTATCATGTCTAGTTCGCCTCCTTCGAGCCAAACACCGCTGCATTTGGCGCAACGGTCAAGACAGGACACACGCGTGGCATTTCATTTTTGCTTCGAGGAGTAATGTCGTTTTTATTACCTCGGAATTAATTGCGGTCATTTATTCTTGTCCGGCAGCCCGTCTCATGTCAAACGCACGTTCTTTGCTCGATGGGTTTCCAGCATCAGCACTGACTGTCTGGTCACAGGCTTTCATGATAATCTGTACATCTATTTCAATGGTTTTCCGCTATGACAGACACAACTCCCCCGCCCGTCCGCGCATGGAAGCGCTGGCTACTGCTTCTATTGGTCTGCGTTGTGCTGATCGCCGTGCTTGCCGGCCTGAAATACCAGCAGATTCAGAACGCGATGGCATTTGCAGCATCCTTTCCAGAACGCTCGGCGACTGTCACGGCAGTAACAGCAGAGACTGGCAGTTGGACTCAGGTGTATCGAACCATTGGCGAGGTACGCGCTACGCGCTTTGTTGAGCTACGCAATGAGATGGAGGGCCGCATTACTAAAATCGGTTTTGTTGGGGGTGACAAGGTTGCTCCTGGGCAGGTATTGCTGGAGCTTGAAAGTCGTGAAGAAGCCGCACAATTATCCGCCATTGGGGCACAACTAAAGCTTGCTGAATTGAAGCTACAGCGCATTATTGAATTGCGCGCAGATAAAATGGCGAGTCCAGAAGACTTCGACAGCGCAGAAGCGAACAAGGCAGTATTAAAAGCCGATCTCGCGGCGCTCACGGTCAGAATAGAAAAGAAACAGCTCGTCGCGCCATTCGCTGCGACCACTAACTTACATACGCTGGAGCTTGGACAATATATTTCAGCGAACAGCATCATTACCGGTTTAACAGGCAATGGAGAGCAGTTGTGGCTGGATTTTGATTTACCTCAGGACAAGGCAAACATCAGTATTGGCACATCAGTCACCCTGTCAGGTCGAGGCATCAAAGCATTAAACTTGGTTGCAAAAGTGATTTCTGCCGAGCCAGAGATTGATCAAGCTTCAAGAACGCGGGGTTATCGAGCACTACTCACAGATGCGGGTAATGCACTATCACCCGGCGCCGTGGTCGATGTTGCGGTTGAAACAGGCATCGTCAACGGGGTTATCCGTCTGCCAGCGACTGCCGTACGCCGGAATAACTTTGGCGCATTCGTCTACTTATTGGCTGCAGCCGAGTCTGATGCTGTAGCAGCCTATCGCGCGGCTCGTCGCCCTGTAACCGTCGCCCGTGCCGAAGGTGAACAAGTGATCATCACTGAAGGACTTGAAGCCGGCGACCTTGTCGCGGCGCTGGGCGCGTTCAAACTTCAGGCTGGATTGTTGGTGCATGTGGTTGAGCGCCTGCCGAGAAAAGAATCAGAGGATGCTGCGATGACGGATGGCTCACAATGAAATCTACGATGGGAAAACCCGGTTTCTTTGACGTTTTTGTCGAACGCCCCGCGATTGCCATTGTCATTTCTCTTGCGCTAATTCTGATGGGGCTGCGTGCCGCTGTCGAGATGTCAGTGCTTGAGTTCCCTGAAATTGAGAGCTCTTCGTTGGTGATTACAACACCGTATGTCGGTGCTTCGGCTGAGACAGTCAAAGGTTTTGTCACCGACCCCATTGAGCGGGCAGCAGCTACCGTACCTGGCGTTGACTACATTGATTCAACAACCACTGCGGGTGTAAGCACAGTGACGGCATGGCTGAAGCTAAACGAGCCTGCTAATTTGGCGCTAGCGGAACTTAACACGCGGCTTGGCCAAATACGCTTTGAACTACCGGCGGGCGCCGAAGACCCAACGATCAACGTTAACCGCGCCGATGCCAACAATGCTATTTTCTATCTTGATGTCATGATGGATGGCCGGTCTCGCTCTGAAACCGCGGATTATATGACCCGCAACGTCGTACCCATCATGTCGTCAATACCCGGTGTGCAAAGGGTCAATGTCGCCGGTGGACGCGACCCTGCGATGCGCATCTGGCTCGACCCATCTCGCCTTAACTATCTCAATGTCAGCGCGGCGCAGGTGCGGCAAGCGTTGATGGCCAATAATGTCATTGCACCCATTGGCAGAATTGAGAACCTACAACAACGTATTGACCTGCAGACCAGCGCAACACTCAAGACTACCCATGACTTTGAGCAGTTGGTGATAAGCAATATCGATGGCGCGATTGTGCGCCTTGGTCAAATTGCGCGAGTCGAGTTAGGCGAAACCGAAGGCAACCAGATTGCGCGCATCAGTCAGCGAGACAATCTATTTCTTGCGGTGTATGGACTGCCCGGCGCCAATGAACTTGAGATAGGCGACACGCTTTACACGGTGCTGGATGAAGTTAATACAACACTACCCGACGGCATGAGCGTTGAGATGGGCTTCGACGGCACCCTTTATATGCGTGATGCGATTCGGGAGATTTTTATCACGCTGGCTGAAACGGTCTTGCTGGTCGGCTTTGTGGTTTTACTCTTTATGGGCTCCTTTCGTACCGCTCTAGTACCGCTCATGACAATCCCCATTTCATTGCTCGGCGCCATGGCTTTAATGATGGCAATGGGTTTTACTTTCAACCTGCTAACGATACTGGCGATTGTACTGTCAGTCGGATTAGTCGTGGATGATGCGATTGTTGTAGTTGAGAATGTCGCTCGTTTCATGCGTGAGGGTATGAGCCGTAAACAGGCTGCGTTAGCGAGTTCACGACAATTACTGACACCGATTATTGGCATGTCGATTACCCTTGCCGCCGTGTATGTACCGATCGGGTTTTTGTCCGGCTTAACCGGCGTACTGATTAAGGAATTTGCCTTTACCCTGGCGGTCGCCGTATTGATTTCAGGCATGATTGCGCTGACCTTGTCGCCCATTATGAGCGCCTACGCTAACCCAACCCAGGGACATGAAGGCAAGATGACGCGCTGGGTTAATACACGCTTTAGCAGCCTTCAGCGACGCTACGAGACGTTGTTAACACATAGCTTGAACTGGACCCCTCAGATATTAGTATTTGCGTTTGTTTTTTCTCTGCTGAGCTTTCCTTTCCTGATGATGTCTCAGCAAGAATTGGCACCCATTGAAGATCAGAGTGAGATCTTTGTGATCTCTTCACCACCACCTGAGGCATCACTCGACTACACGCACGAGCACATGTTCGATGTTGTCGAGGTGATGAACAATCTTCCGCAGGCAACCTTTATGTGGCAGATCGTAAATCCCGGCGGCGCGATTGGCGGCCAGCAGTTTGTTGATACCAGCGAGCGAGACTTCACTACATTAGAAATGATGTCGCAAACTTTTGGCAAGCTGTCAAAGGTACCTGGCTTGCAGGCGTTTCCAAATTCTTCGCCATCGCTGCCTAGCGCAGGCCGATTTTCTGTTGAACTCGTGGTGACTTCTGCCGATAGCGCAGAAGAAATGCAACCCTATGCAGAAAAGTTACTTGGCGCTGCCTATGCGACGAATCTTTTTCT
>JBLHWY010000242.1:0-6973 GCA_047629195.1 Candidatus Azotimanducaceae bacterium | reverse complement strand
CGAAAGATTCCCGAGTCCGAGGACAACGTGTCCCGCCTGTTTCCCGCTCCAAAATATTGCATTTGGACCATGAAGGAATCGAAAGATTCCCGAGTCCGAGGACAACGTGTCCCGCCTGTTGCCCGCTCCAAAATATTGCAGTTGGACTAAGAAGGAATCGAAAGATTCCCGAGTCCGAGGACAACGTGTCCCGCCTGTTACCCGTTCCAAGATCCGCGGCCTCTGGTCAGTAGTCTTCTAAGCCACTACGGCAAATCTAGGTCATAACTTCGAATGCGGTTTTGTAAACATCGCCGATTTGCACCCGATTATTGGTGGCGGCCTGTAAATGGTCTGCCGATAATCCCACCAGCCTTTTTTAGGGGTTGGCAGCTAATCACGTAAGTGATTGATTTTTATGGTGGGTCTTCCGCAACTCGAACGGGGACCAGCTAGTTAAATACTAGTTTGTGCACTAGAAAATCACCAAAAGTGCCACCTTAATTCCATATTCCTTTCCAAATGAGGTTGCCACTTCAGAAATAGGTACTCGCGCTGCCTGAATTGTAATGCCGGTCTACCAAAGTTTGTTTAGTAGAAACGAAAACCTATCGATCCTTCAGAATGGGCTAGTATGATTATATATACAAAGAATCAAATTGTGATAATCCGCCGATTTGAGATGATATCAACATCATCTTGTTTCGGTGCTCCTTTAGGTGAACGGTACGCACAAGAAAAAGGTATCTATGACAATGATGAAGGAGGCTAGCGAAAAGCCTGTATTGTCACGTGATAATGTGATGATTACTATTTCCTTGAGTCTTTTGTTACTAGGTGTCCTTTTTGATGTACGTTTTCAATTTCACCCTGGCTTTATTGTCTGCTACCTGTCCGCCTTGGGCGCCATTTCATTTAGCCCAAGCTACAAAAGAACGATAATTCTCTGTGCAGGCTCAATATTTTTAGTGTGGGTGGGTTGGTGGGTTCTTAAACTTCGCGAGGTCGAGCGCCCGCCAGTACAGTATCGTGCAATGGCGACATTTGTCCTAGTCCTCTTTACTTCCTTGTTGTCACTGCAACAAAGGACTAGAGCAGCCCTGGTCCGCAGCCTCGACGGTCTGACAATGGCACAAGAACTCTCCGGTATCGGCAGTTGGACCTTTGAACCCCAGACGTTAAAAGTTTCTCTTAGTGACCGAGCCCGTTTCCTGTTGAATACACCTAATGACATTTGCGATCTCAGTCAACTGCTTGGCTTATTATCGAGCGAAGAGCAGATCCGCGTGAGACCAATGTTCATGAGAGATGCTTTTGACCTAGAGGTTACTGTTAGCGCACACAATGGACAAAATCGCAGGCTACGGTGTGTCGGTCAAATAGAGCGAGATAAAGAAGGCAAAGTTGAGATTGGTCATGGCTGGTTTAGAGATATTACCGAACTGAAGGCCATGGAAGCTAAACAACGTCAGCTAGATTTGCGTATTGCTGAGCGCCAGCGTCTTGACAGTCTGGCGCAACTCTCGGGTCACATCGCTCACGACATGAACAATATGTTGCTGGCAATCAGCGGTAACGCAGAGCTCGTTGCCCTCGGTTCTTCCCTTAGTGATGTCCAAAAAGATAGTTTGGAAAAGATTCATAATATAACTGATAGGGCTGCTGCCCTCAGCAGTCAGCTGCTTGCTGTAGCAGGCGTGGGTTCTCTAGTCACCCAGCGACAGCATATAAACGAGGTGATTGAGGAGATGTCGGAATTGCTAGATCTGGCCACGTTGAGTCGTTGCAGTATCGACCTTTCGGGCCTTCGACTCACAAAGCCCATCGAGATGGATAGTGCCCAGTTACAGCAAGTAATACTAAATCTGGTTGTAAATGCCATTGATGCGGCAACTAAAACCCAAAGTGCGATTACGCTTACCTGTGGTGACATGTGGGTCTATGACGAATACTTTTCATCCGCACGTTTTTCTTCTGCAAGCGCGGGTGAACATGTTTGGTTCGAAGTGAAAGACACTGGCACCGGCATGGTTGAGACAACACTAGAACAGATATTTAACCCCATGTTTACAACCAAAAAAGATGGGCATGGTCTGGGAATGAGCGCGGTATTAGGTATTGTCAAAGCTCACAATGGGGCAATTGAAATCGAATCCTCGGTGTCTGCAGGTACGACCGTGCGGGTATGGCTGCCGTGTTATTCCGGTGCAGAGCACTCGGCTGATCTGGCCGGAGATCTGAATAGTTTTTCTGGTGAAGTCCTGATTGTTGACGACGAGGAAATGATCAGGGGGGTACTGGCATCACTGCTTAGCAATCTGGGCTTTTCTCCTCATACGGTTGGCAGTGCATCGGAGGCACTCGCTTTTCTAAGCCAATGTGCAGGCAATCTGCATGCGGTTATACTTGATGTCTCCATGCCAGAGATGGACGGTATTGACTGCCTCAATCTTATCAAGAGAGATTGGCCAAATTTGCCCGTCTTGATGATGAGTGGACATTGGGATCAAGAGGTAGGCGGTCGCGTAAACCAGAAGGATATTGCAGGATTTTTGCAAAAACCCTTTAAAGTGGAACATCTTAAAAAGGTATTCACTTCGATTGCCAATTAAACTACTAATTTGCCTCCACCGTTCCGGCCGGTTCAAATCCCACTCGTTCTCCTTTTTGCCTCACATGGGTTCATCTGGTTGTGCTACGGTGGATCTCCGCCATAAAGGTTTTTTGCCTTCTCTGGAAGCCGCTTTCTGCTGTTTAGTCTAGTCAGGTAGCGAGAGGAGATATTCCGAGACGAAGATATTCCGAGACACCCATGTTCCGCCATGTTCCATCCTTCCTCCGACGATCAAGGTTCACGACGATACCCAGTTAGCCTCGGTTAATGATGTAGAGCCATGATCTCACGATGGCGCATGTTTCCCTATAACCTCAACGCCTCAACGTCGGTCATCATGATGGTGAGCAATTGACGATCGAATTCCTCGCGGCACAATTTGAATCTGTCTATCGGAAAGTGAACTGACACGCCGGCGGCAGCTGCTTGAAGCATCGTTAAGTGCGATTCGCAGCCTGCGCATGACCTGGCGACAACCTCGTTATCAGGAATACTGACACTCAAACAAATGTTGCTGCCAGTTGGGCTTTCGGTCAACTCAAAAAGGCTGTGACCTCACTGTCCACCACGACATAACTATCTTTGAAATCGAGTTGAGCTCGACCACCTTTTTTAAGTTCCAGTGTACCTAGCGCAAGCCACTTTACCCGATTTGACTCTTTCGCCAACATACTCCAGATGTCCTGCACACTGGATTCGGTCTCCCGTTCCATGACGGCAGTGACGTACCCATCCCTGTGGCTGAGTTCACCATAACAATTACTCATTTGAACGACCTAGTATCTATAGTTTGAATCAGCTTATAGGTCGAGATCAAAATATAAATTGACCAGTGTCAAAGAGTAAACGGAAAGTAAAAAGGGGCAGGTACAATTCTTCGGTTTTCAACATGGCAGCAGCCAATGGACACGAAGTGACTTCGAAAAGTAGAGACGAATTCGCGGAAATCATGTCCCAATAAGACATCAGCAAAGCACATTACATGGCGCGTGAATGGATGGCGGCTCATCAGTAGTGATTGTCTGGTCAGACTCCAGCCCTGTCCCCTTTAGTTCTTCTGCAAAGGACCGCGCTTCTATGCAGAAAATTTGATACTGTCTAAATATACCACCAATAAAGAGCAAAGCTGATGAGCGAACAAGTAGAACAAGCTGTGATTGATAAAGAGCCACCTAGACTCAGGTTCGACCCTTTTTTGGCAAGCGATGCGCCACCCGTGGTGACCGACCCGTATTCAATTCCGATCGAAGACATCAATGTCATCGATGGCCGTCTGTTTCAGCAGGAAATTCATTGGGATCATTTCAAAAGGTTGCGTGAAGAGGATCCTGTCCATTTTAACGATATTCCACACATTGGCCGTTACTGGTCGTTGACGAAATTCGAAGACATTATGTTCGTCGATAAGAACCATGCGTTGTTCTCTTCTGCGCAGGGTATCGCGCTCGGGTTAAAGGTAGGTACGCAAGCCCACCCGGAGGATCTCCAAACGAAGAGTTTTATCGACATGGACCCACCCAAACACGATCTGCAACGAGCAACCGTCAGCGGGGTTGTCTCACCACCTAACCTCGCCAAGATGGAATTGATCATCCGAGAACGAACCGGCAATATTCTCGACGCATTACCCATCGGCGAAACCTTTAACTGGGTGGATCGAGTGTCTATCGAACTCACCACACAAATGCTGGCGACCCTGTTCGACTTTCCTTTTGAAGATCGCCGTATGTTGACCCGTTGGTCAGACGTTGCCACCGCAGCACCTGGCACTGGCATTGTTGATACGCCGGAACAGCAGCGAGAAGAATTGATGGAGTGCCTAGCCTATTTTACAAAGTTGTGGAATGAGAGGGTCGATCAAGAAGTACCTGGCAGCGACCTAGTTTCAATGCTTGCCCATGGCGAGGAAACTAAGGATATGGATCCTCTGGAATTTTTAGGCAACGTGATCCTATTGATTGTCGGCGGCAATGATACAACCCGAAACTCAATGAGCGCTGGCGTGCTCGCACTGAATCAGAATCCTGCCGAGTACGATAAGCTGCGCGCCGACCAGAGTTTAATCCCAAATATGGTGAGCGAAATTATTCGCTACCACACGCCTTTACCCTATATGCGTCGCACTGCAAATCAGGATATTGAAATCAAAGGCAAGAAGATTAAAGCAGGTGATCAGGTCCTGATGTGGTATGTCTCGGGTAATAGGGATGAGGATGCCATCGACCGCCCCAATGAATTCATCATAGATCGACAAAAGGCGAGGCATCACCTGTCTTTTGGCTTTGGTATTCATCGATGCATGGGTAATCGTTTAGCTGAAATGCAGCTTCGCATAGTCTGGGAAGAAATCATGAAGCGGTTCAGCAGGGTTGAAGTTATCGGTGAGCCCGAGCGGTTATTATCCAGCTTCGTACGAGGTATTACCGATCTTCAGGTACGAGTACATCCGCATTGATTAAGTGGGGAAATAAATGGAATAAATGGGGTCAGAATAAATGGGGTCAGAGTAAAATTTACAAACGGCTTCTAGGTTACAACTATTAAATCGATTTCAGTGACACCCCCCTAAATCGGAGCTAGCCCTGCTTGCATTAGGCATCGTAGCTGGCAAGGCTCGTTGTAATCGTTGTAATCGTTGCATTGAGTTAGGAGTGCCTTCGACTCTTCACAGAAGCCCGTGAAACAAGAGCGCACAGTAATGTCAGCGTTATGTGAATTTTACTCCGACCCCATTCATTGGACCCCATTCATTGCATTTATTGAAAATGCGTTTAGATAAACTTTCAGGAGATACACTTTGAACGACTTGGAATTGCTGGCAAATCGGCTTGCAATAGGAGATCTTTTTGCACGTTATGCCCACACCGCGGACGGCTATGATGAAGAGGGTTGGTTAGCCTGTTTTTCAGAAGATGGCATTTTTGAAGTTGATGCCGGCGAAGGAGGAATTCAGTTTGAAGGGCAAAAATCGTTGCGTGAATTTATCCACGCACATGTTGGCTTGCTACCTGGTACGCGACATGTGATGACTAATCATCTTGTGGAAATTGATGGTAATCAGGCGCGACATCGCTGCACGCTGACAGGTATGTTGAGCCGACCCGAGAAGGTTTATACGTTTATATCTGGCTGGTATGAGAGCACGCTTGAGAAGGTATCTGGCGATTGGAGGATCAAACACCGAATAGTTCATGGTGACAACTCGCCAAACGACGCTGAGCCAGAATTGGTTGCCTATCTGAATCCATTGAGGGAATGGATGGCTCAGAATGGAACAATGGTGCAACATTAAGATGATCGTTCAAGATATAAGTAAGCCAGAAGTGGGAGATACCTAGAGGTGTATCTCGATAGGCTCAATGCGAGAGGGGTGAAAAGTTAATTCGCAAGGATGGCGAGCGGTAAAGGGGACAGATACCGTCTTAGTCTGAGCGGTAAAGGGGACGTAAAGGGACGTAAAAAGGTAAAGGGGACAGATCTATTTAGCTTGTAACCACTTTACTTTTAAATAGATCTGTCCCCTTTAGTTCCCCCTGAAAGAGTTGTGAGAGATTCGCCATCGACATGGTGCAATGATATGAGGAGGTCTTAGTTGGTTTTCAGCGCTATTTTTGTCCAATATCCGCAACCAAAACGTCGAAAATTTTTACAAAGCCAGTTTAATCTTTGATGAGTTATTAACCAGCCATTGATTTCGTTAGCTTTTTTCAGCTTGGCTCAATTCTTGCGCATAAATATTGTCTTGTATAAGAAAAACCTAAAAGAGAGATCCTATGATTCAACGTAGTAGATTTTCAACCCTGTTCGCACTTTCACTCTTACTCGGGTTGACTCACAACGCCAATGCTACAGTGATGGAGATGGATGACTTGAATATTATTAGCCAGTTTGGTAACGCATCCGACGGGCTACGTTATCTCGATATGTCATACAGCGATGGTTTAACTAAGACCGCAGCACTTGCTAACGCACAGGGTACTTACGCAAATGCACGATTGGCGATTGCGACAGAGTTCGATGATTTGTTCGCAGCGGCAGGGATAGGTTATGACCAATCGGGGGAAACTGCGTCCGATTCGTTCCTCCCAGGGTTCGGTCACTTTTTGTCATCGGGGTCTAATTACGATGGAGGATTATTGTCATTAGCTTTGGGGCACACGTCGCCTGGGCAGACGTATATATGGACCGTTCCTGATGGGAATAATTCCTCTACCACTTCATTCGATTATATTCATTTCACATCGTCTTATGTTTCGATGGATCAATCGTCGGCGACCCCTGCGAATAGCGTTTTAGGTTGGCTTATTGTTTCCGAGGCGCCGGTACCAACTGTTCCCGCACCTCCAGCCCTCATCCTCTTCGCCTTCGGCCTAGCCGGAC
>JBLHWY010000241.1:0-6987 GCA_047629195.1 Candidatus Azotimanducaceae bacterium | reverse complement strand
CCACGAACTCGTGGGCTGCAATAGCCGAGTCGATGAGTTTCAGGCGGCTGTGCTTCGAGTGAAACTGCCTTTTGTTAACCATGCGATTGCACGTCGTTGCGAAATCGCAAAGAGATACAACGAACACATCAACAGCGACATTGTGAGCCTGCCTCACTACCCCGATGAGACTACAAGCCATACCTGGCATCTTTATATGGTCCGTTCTGCACATCGCAGTAAGATCATCAATTACCTACGTAAAGAAGATATTCATTGTGGTATTCATTACCCTGTCTGTATACACAAACAAGAAGCCTATAGCAGCGCAGCGCAAAAACCGCTGCCCCACGCAGAATTGGCTGCAGAGGAAATATTTTCACTACCCAATTTTGCGGCGCTGACTGACTCTCAAGTTTCCACTGTCGTGGATACAATCAACCGGTATGCTTGATCGGGCAAGATACTAGTAACAATATGTCAGCCCGCTAGACACGATTCGTAAGCCGAATTAGTTGTTACTTTGATCGTCACTCCATTGAGCAACAACCTCGTCAGGATATCCCCGGTGAAAGCGTGTTGTCCAAGGGTATGCTTTTAGTCGCGGGTCGGAATGCATCCGCAGTAGGTTTGCATCGCAGACTTCTTTAGCTGGATTACCTTGTGCTACCCGCTCAGGTGCTATGTCAATAGTCACCACCGATGCAGCTGCGACAACCGCACCTTGACCAATTTTCACACCGGGCATAATGAGTGTTTTGGATGCGATAACCACGTAGTCCTCAATAGTGACGGCCAGCAGTTCGTCACTGGGGGGCATTGGATCATTCGTCAACAACACGTCGGGGTACAACCAAACAAAACTACCGACTTTAGATTTCTTTCCAATATGGACGTCGGCGTGAGCTCTGGTGAAATCTCCGATCACACAGTCTCCTTGCACGTCACCGCGAGAGCCTAGTTGAAAACCCTTACCTATGACGCTGTTTTCGCGAATGCATATGCTGTGGCCCGTTTGTAACCCGCCGCCTATGGTGGAGCCTGCGTAAATAACGGCATGGCTTCTAACAAGGGAATTTTTGCCTATGGTCAGCTCAGCTGACGTCGCCAGTGGTGTCGGAATACCTAGTTCGCTATAGGCGTCGATTCGCGTCCCCGCCTCTATTTCAACATGTGCATGTATTATGCAGAACGGACCGATTTCAACATTATCGCCAATTTTACTGTTGTCTGAAACTATCGCCGTTGGATGTATTGCCATAGGGGTCGAAACTCATTTTTGTTAGTTAAGCTGTGCTGCCAGCATCTACCGTTAGTGTTGTGCCGGTGACTTTTGCGGCGTTGTTCGACATAAGATAAGAAACCGCCGCAGCGGCATCGTCTACCTCTACCAGTGTATTCATAGGGCTACGTCGTTTGATGGTCTCTAGGCTGTCCTCATTCAGATCACTACTCATTGACGTTTCCATGTAACCTGGCGCTACCGTGTTGACGGTAATACAAGCCTTTCCCAGCTCTCGAGCAAGCGAGCGAGTAAAACCTGCAAGCGCAGACTTAGTGGCCCCGTAAACCGATAGGCCGTTGAAACCTGTACTGGCTGTTATAGAACCCACATTCACAATCCTGCCTCGTTGCGCTATTAGCATTGATCGAGACAAGTATTTAGTCAGGACGATGGGGGCCTCAATGTTTACCCGAATAAGCGCCGATATCTCTGTTTCGTGCATGGTGGATAATATTCCATCATGTCCCAGCGCTGCATTGTTAACCAAGCCATAGATCGCGCCATAGCGAGTAACAAGTTGTCTTGCAAACGTTTTAATCGAAGATATTTCGTTGAAATCAAATTTCTCGAACACGACCCTGTCTTCACTCTGATCAATAAGGGCCTGCAGTTGGTCGGTAGACGACCTTCCAACGGCAATGATCCCAAAGCCATCATTACAAAGCCGTTTAGCGATAGCCAAGCCCAATCCTCTCGTGCCGCCGGTCACTACTACTGTGTCTTTTGGAATCATAGTCTGTTCAACTTCCCACTGTCATTCACGTCTAGGGAGTCAACAATGCTGATAATAGCCGGGACTTTGAACGATGCCAGCTTACTCTTGCAGTGTTCTTTTATCGACCGTTTGAGGTCGACGTGCTGGTTAGTATCACTCGCATAAGGTTCTATTAAAACAACACTAGCGACTACGATGGAGCCGGTAAAATTATTTTTTTTGCCGGAGACAAGGCAGCTGCCAACGCTGTGATGTTGCCCCAGAGCCAATTCTACGTCTTCCGGAAACACTTTATTTCCACCCACATTGATTGATCCATTGTCTCGACCCAAAAATAGTACTCTACCGGCCTCTATCGTAACCACGTCTCCGCTATCGATAAAACCGTCGTCTTCATACAGCTGAATGTCTGATAAGTAATGCTGTTTGCCCTGCGCGGGCTTGATAAAAAGTATGTCATCATCTGACACTTTAAGCTGAACTGAATCGGGGGTATTGCTTAGATAGTGTTCAGGAAATCCAGCCTGTCCATCTGATACTGTGATGGCCACTCCGCATTCGGTTGAGGCGTAGATGTGCCGAATAGTTGCGTTGGGGTACATCGTTGCTAGTGAGCCTAGAATGTTTTGGTCGACTATCTCACCGCCAAGCGTCAACCGTTGCAAAGGGATGTTTGCGGCAGTGCCTGCCATGAGCAATTTTCTCCAGAAAGTCGGTGTTCCTGACAACGCGTTACACGACTTATCGACCAGCAATTCAACAGCATCTGCGAAGCTGTCGCAGCGATCGATGAATACTAGGCAAGAACCAGACGTAATAGCTTGCAAAAACACCTGTATCCCGGCGAATTTATTGAGATCGTATGCCATGCCCCATTTGAAGTTAGTATCTTTTGTAGACCGCTTAGTGCTGTGTGTCATCGTGGCTAGCGTATGCACAACCAGTTTTGGAGTCGCTGTCGTTCCGGACGTGAGAACAACCCATTCAGTCTCCTTAGTGGGCGATAGCTCGCTATTGCCGATACGCTGAATATTTAATATCGAGTGTTGATTGAGCGATACTTCTGCAGTGACACCCGAAAGGGTATAAAAGAGTTCTTTTTGTTCATTTTCTAGACAGTTCGGCAGAAGAATAAGTCTTCCTGCTCTGCCATCAAGCAGTACAAACAGTAGCGCCATGTCTAGATGACAGGACCCTATTAGTGCGACGTTAGCGCCGTTGAGTTTATCCAAGCTGTCACTATGCATATCCAATAGTGCGCTTAAGTCTGAGTAAGTAACATTCCTGGTTCCATCGGTAAAAGCGCAGCGCTCTCCGGATGTGCCATCTACGTAACCGCTCAGGGTCGCCATATCAATCGCCGTCACCGTACTGTTGATACAGTGAGAGAAATTCACCAAAAGTCTTGGGATAAAAGGGCTCGTCCATCAGCGAAAATGGGTCAAAACCAAGATCTTCTTCCAAGAGAGCGACGAGTACAGCAAACCCCAAAGAATCCATGCCGCTGCGAAGCAAGACAACGTCGTTCGTCAGGTGGTCAACCAAAAGCGCTTTGTCTGTGATTGCCAGAGCCTCATGAAACTTCGCTATAACAACCTCTTTGATTCGCATACTTACCCCTAAGCTGGTGACCTTGGTACCTATGTTGGAGCGTCTGTTACGGTAAGTCCAGAACGATTGTGTTGTATACTCTCTGAGCTCGCCGGAATCGGCGGCTAATACGGCAATGGTTTTGTCACTCGGGTCGCGGAACACAGCATTAGTGGTGAAATAGATATCATGAAAATTGGTCAGGCGGAAAAGAGCATTAGAGAAAATTACGCCTGGCTCGCTCGCCTTGTTGAATTGGCAGAAACCAAGATAAGCCAAGGCGACTTCGAGGCTGGCATTGCATTGGTTCAGGTTTGCGCTGATTTTGCATCGAGGAATCACGCTGGTATCTTTACCTCAAACCGATTAGAAAATTGCTTGAAAAAACTGAGCGCAAATATTCAGCCGCTAGTGGAAGCCCCACTGCCGGTTGAAGGCTCAGTGGTGGATTCAAGCAAACACGTTGTCCATATTATGACAGAGTCGCACCCAGTGGGTGGAAGTAGCCGATTGGCATGGCGCTGGATAAATAATGACAAAGCGAATACACATTCGGTGATTCTAACGGCTCAAGGCGCCTCAGATGTTCCGCAGTTACTGCAAGCAGCGGTAACGAAATCGGGCGGTTCACTTCATAACATCGGCAAGTCTAAGGCCAGTAAGATGCAGCGCGCATCGGAAATTCGCGCCATAGCACAGCACGCTTGCATCGTTGTACTCCATATTCATCCCCACGACCCATTAGCGCTAGTTGCGCTCAGCCAATGGAGAGAGCGCCCCCTAATCCTCATGATGAACCATGCCGATCATCTATTCTGGCTGGGTGCTAGTGTGGCCGATCATTACATTTCGTTCCGCAGTACAGGGCATGACATAAGCCAACAAAGACGAGGTATTACAGCCGAGATGTGTTCGGTCATACCCATTCCGATCGAACAAGTCGAGCCAAAATTAACAAAGAAGGAATGCAAAGCGCAGCTAGGTATAACTGAGGATGATGTTGTGTGCGTAACCATGGGTTTTTCCTATAAGTTTCAGCCTGCTGATCGGTGTACCCATTTTGTCGATGCTATTCTCCCCATTTTTGAGCAACACAAAAATGTACACCTAGTTGCCATCGGTCCCACCCGCGAAGGAAAATGGAGTAACGCCTACAGCGTAAGTAACGGTCGTATCCGCGCAATGGGTGAATGCGCTGACACCGACGTTTATCTCAATGCGGGCGACTTGTTTTTGATGCCAATACCGATTCACTCGCATACCGCCGCATTGGAAGCCGGCAACTGCGGAATGCCAGTGCTGGCTTATACTAATCCATTGTTGTCAGATACTGTTTTTGGAGCGGATTCGTTGAGTCTTACTCACTCAGTCATCAACACTACGTCAATCAGCGAATTTCGGGAGAAATTAGTTACTTTGATCACTGATGCCGAGTTACGCAAAGTAACAGGCGAACAAACGCAGTCACTAATCCAGCAGGTTCACGGCAAGCCAGCTTGGCTTGGCCTGCTCAACAAAACGATGGAACAAGCTCAACTACGTTCTCAAATTGGTGAAGTAGTATTTGATAACACGGCACTCTGCCTGCCCGAAGATATCCAGCTAGTTGAGATTGAGCGGGGTCTGCTGGCCCGGCCTGCCATTATGTTGATTCGCCATTGCGAGTCATTGTCTGTTTCAACCAAAATACATCTGTGGTTGAATTACTTTAAGCCCATCAAGTCATTTAGATTAAAATATTCGTTTTTGGAACCAATTTTATTAGTGTTGCCACCAACACAGCTTATAAAGTTGCGCAGCTACTTTGAACACAACCAGTTGTTCCGTCGTATATTTTTGCAGTGATTGCGTCAGGAGATGACGAGAATGGATGATCAAGTAGGAAAACCGCGAATAGCCATCGTATGTCCAGGTATTGGTCTGGTGCAGCGTGGCTACGAACGAGTAATGTCTGACCTTTTTAGTGTTTTGCGAGACAGCGACCAGGTTGATATTCATCTATTCAAAGGCAAAGGCGCAACTAACAAGCGCGAAACGGTGCCATTTTTTCTCGCCAGAAACGGCTTTATTTTGCGAAACATTCCACTGCATAAGCTCTTGGGTGGGGGTAGCCATCGAGCGCCCATGCACGTAGAAAGTTTGACCCTATTACTCGGTATGCTGCCAGCGCTACTGAGTGGTCGCTTTGATATTATTCATACCATAGATCCACCATTTGCCCGCATTCTGTCGAAGCTAAAAAACCGCTTGGGATTATCGTTCAAGGTATTGCATACCGAAGCGTCTGACATGCGTGCTAGTGATTACCCGCCTGTCGATTTCATCCACCAAGTTTCTCCGGTGTCCTATGACGAGGCGATTGCCTATGGCGTACCTGCACAGAGCATGCATCTAATTCCGATAGGCATTAATAGCCAACGTTTTTCATCGGATCTAACGCGAAAAGACTTACGGAAAAAATATAGTATTGATGATTCAACGTTCGTGGTGCTGAGTGTCGCAGCCTTAAACCGTTATCACAAACGTATTGACTATTTGATTGAGGAGTTTGAGCAACTAGAAGGCAATGATCTTCTGTGGCTGGATGGCTCTATGGATTTAGGTGAGGCAGACATACCTGACCTTGCAAAGCAATCGCTTGGTGAGCGATGCCGCCTTTCTCATATTCCCTCACAGGACATAGGCGAGCTCTACAATTTGGCCGATGTGATGGTGCTGGCATCAATCAATGAAGCCTTTGGCATGGTGGTTATTGAAGCGCTATCGACGGACACCGCGGTACTGGTGCACGACTGCCCCCATTTCCAGTGGCTAATCAATGATCAAAAAAACCTTGTCGATATGGGACAGCAGGGTGCTTTGGAGCATCGCCTCAATGAACTGAAAAATAATCGTTCGATACTCGAAGATTTAAGACATTCTGAAGAAATTAGGCGTCGGTTCGAGTGGCAGTATCTAGCTAAAGAATATGAATCAATGTACATAAAATTAGCGGACAGAACATTAGAAGCTTGTCATTGAATCATCTTTGCCATCTGTGGCAGCGTTAAACTCAATGAAGATAATGTCGGTGATTGCTCTAAGTTCGTGGTAGATGTTTTTATGAAAGGTATATTGAACCGGATTATCATACCGCGCAGTGACCTCATTGCCGTCGGCATCTTTACAGTAGAATTCAACGGTCCCGGAAACGACAATCCCCAGTTCTGGATCTTTGTTAGGATGTTTGCCTGTGTGAATCTCGCGGCCAGAAACCGATCCTGCCTTTCGTGTAACCAGAATAATTCTGTCGGTGGATTTTCGGTTATCAAACTCGAATAACAAACCGTTCTCGCCGCCAAAAATTAGATCGAGTTCCCTAAAATCTGTGCCTTCCATGGAATAACCCTTGAGAATGGTGTTTTAAACAATAAATACC
>JBLHWY010000240.1:0-7076 GCA_047629195.1 Candidatus Azotimanducaceae bacterium | reverse complement strand
TTAGGTCTTTCTGTCATAGTAGGGGCAGTCGTTACCCTGGCGTTGTTCTATCTTATGCAAGCACTGATTTCGAGTCAGGATAGTGCGATTACCGACGATGCCGGTGGCAACATGGTTGACTTTGTTCGAGTCAAACAAGAGCAACTGCTAGAAACTAAAAAACGTAAGCCCAAGAAGCCCCCACCCCCAGACGAACCACCACCCGATACACCGCCACAGAACTTTACCACTGATGTAGATAGCGCAGCCTTTAGCATGTCGAATGTTGATGTAAGTGTCGCAGTTGATGTTGGCGGTGGTGGCTTTGGTATTTCTGATGGTGATTATCTACCAATAGTGAAAGTTCAACCTGTTTATCCTCGTCGTGCGTTATCCCGCGGTATGAGTGGATGGGTAATTGTTGAATTTACCGTTAGTGGACAAGGTACCGTGAAAGATCCGATGGTGGTCAGTAATTGCGGTTGGATTAAGAGTGCTCGAAATGAAGGCCAATGTGAAGACAACCCTAATGGTGTATTTGACCGAGCAGCGATGAATGCGGCTCAAAAGTTTAAGTATAAGCCTAAGGTTATTGACGGTGAACCGGTTGAAACAGCCGGGGTACAAAACAGGATTGTATTTGAGTTGGCTGACGACTAGGTGACCGAGATGAAAAAGCAAATATCATTTATAAGCACGTTTATAGGTACGCTAACCGCGGTAGGTGTTCTTTGGGCACTTCCCGCAGTTGTATCACTCATCCCGGGACAGCAATTTGATTCAGGCACTGTATACGGAGAAGAGAAGAAGAAACCTCGAAAAGTGTCGCCACTGACCGAAAAGGTTTACAAGGCGATTTCTGAAGCACAGGCGTTGATCGATCCCGAATCTATTGTAGTGGAGGAAGGTGAGGAAAGGCCTGACATCGTCGCAAACCCGCAGCAGGCTATCCTCGATCTGATGGAAACGTTAGAACGCAGGAGAATCAATAGCTACGAGAAAGCGCAGGTTTGGAATACGCTAGCGTTTGCATATTACACGCTTGATGATACGCCGAATACCTTGAGAGCCTATGAAAACGTGCTCAAGGAAGAAATCACTGAGGCGTTAGAACTGTCTTCTCTTAGAGCTCTATTCCAGCTTTATTATGCACAAGAGGATTATCAAAAATCGATCAATTATATGGAACGATGGGAAGTGCTGAAAGGCGTTAGAGATACCACCGTTACCTTTATTAAGGCAACAGCGTACTATCAGCTTAATAACTTTGAAAAGTCGCTTGAGAACGTCCTATTGGTCGAACAAATTGCAATTGCTGAAGAGACGACGGTCAAAGAAAATTGGTTATACCTACAAGTTGTGGTTTACAACGAGTTGAAAGATCTCGATAACGTCATCAATGTACTCGAAAAATTACTCAAAGCCTATCCAAAGAAGCAGTACTGGATGCACCTCGCCGGTATGTATGCAGAGAAGGAAATGGAAGACAGATCTTTGTCTGCCTACTATGCTGCTTATTCTCAGGGTATGTTTGATAAAGAATCCGAGGTTGTCATGTTGAGCCAACGGTTGCTCAATGCAGAAGTTCCTTTCGAAGCAGCAAGAATCCTGCAGAAGGGGTTCGACGAAGGTCTAGTTGAGAAAAATGAGAAGAATATAAAACTACTCGCAATGTCTTACACTATGTCTCAGGATATGGATCAGGCGATTAATGCTTGGGAAGAAGCAACTAAATTTGCAGATGATGGCGAGTTACATTATCGACTCGCTCAAGCTTTGGCAAATCAAGACCGCCACAAAGAAGCTACGACGTCTTACCGAGAAGCTATCAAAAGGGGCGGTTTGAAAGATGGGCAAGACAGTGATGCCAGTTTCTGGATGGGTATCTCTTTGATGCAATTAAAGAAATGGGATGATGCCACTGACGCATTCAAAGAAGCATCAAAGGACAAAGACCGAGCTAAAAGCGCGAAACAGTATATTGCTTATATTCGAGGTGAAAAGCGTCGTTTAGCCGCACTCAAAGAAATGTTAGAAGCTGATTAAGCTTTCGCTAGTCGTACTGTAAACATTAAGATTTAAAGGGAGCCTCGGCTCCCTTTTTTGTACCTAAGCTTTTTTTGCGCCTTCTACTTAACCTTTCTTCGTGCTATTTTCTTTTGGTCGGGCGTTTCTTTAGTGTTTTTGAAAAGGTTCTTCGAGCTTGTTTTTTCTGTGCTCGGGAGGCGGCATTTTCTTTTTCAGCAATCTGCGCCAATTCTAGTTGAAACTTACGATAGGTTTGCAACCTATCCCTTTGAAGCTCGCCTGTTTTAATTGCCTGTGTCACAGCGCAGTCTGGTTCCGCATTGTGTTGGCAATCGTTAAAGCGACAATTTATCGCTAAGTTATCGATATCTTCAAAGGAGGGTAGAATTGCCTCTTCTTCGCCCCAAATCTGAATCTCGCGCATTCCGGGTGTATCAATGACCATGCCGGCACCCTCAATTGGGCAAAGCTCTCGATAGGTCGTCGTATGCCTTCCCTTACCATCGCCGGCCCGGACTTCTCCTGTCAATATACGTTCGTAGCCAAGTAGATAATTGGTGATAGTCGATTTCCCGACGCCAGAAGATCCTAGTAGTGCTGCAGTTTCACCAGGACTCAGATAATGTCGTAAATCTTCAAGCCCGTCGCCGGTAACACAACTGACGACATGGATTGGTACGGAGGGCGCAATTTCACGGACTTGATCAATATGACTGCTAATATTTTCACAGAGGTCAGATTTACTCAAGACGATCACGGGGTCCGCGCCGCTACCTGCTGCAATAATGAGATATCTTTCTATCCTGTTCAGATTAAAATTGTCATCTAGTCCAGTGACAATAAACACCGTATCGATATTCGCTGCCAGAACCTGTTCATCATTAACCTCTCCTGCTTGTTTTCGAGAGAACTTACTGATCCGCTCCAGCGTGCGTTCAATGACTAAAAGGTGTCCACTTTTTGATTCTTCAGTTTTTCTAATCAAGACCCAATCGCCAACGGTAGGTAATTCAGCTTTAGAGAAAGTCGTTAATCGTGTTTTGCCGGGAAGAATGCCAATCAGCGGACCTTTTGCACCTAATAGTTGGTATCTGTCGACGTCCTGCCGAACGACCCGTGCTTGGAAATGTTCGGGATATTCGGCTTGCTGCAACTGAAAAAATGGTTTCCAACCCAGTAAGCGGAGTGCGGTTTGTTCGTCGGTTAGTGCATCATTGGTTTCGTTAGTTTGGTCCATCAAACGAAGTCCTTCGGGGTATATTTTTCAAGAGGTGATGTTGCAATGATGCCGATGGGAAAGCTTCCATATGAGTTGTGTAATTCTTGATTATGGCTTGTGGACCGAGACGTGAGCGAGCGAATTGAGAAAACGGTTCGAATTTGGGAGACTCATACTGAAGAAACAAGTTTGGTTTGATAGGCGTAACACTTATCAAAGCCAATCAAATCAGCGTGTTTTTTCTGGGCGATTTTCTCAGAGACACCTTCATTATGATGTGCCTCCGCCATGATTAGAAACCGTTGCAAGGACGATACTGTTGGAGTAGATAAAAGACAAGAACAATTAGATCTGAAACCTTTCAATATACCGACTTAACTCGCTTAAACACCCATGCGTAAAATTTTGGTAATAACGGGGATACCAAAGAAAGTGCACATAATATCATTAGAATGAGTGTTGGTTGTCGCTGCCAGAGGAAGTGCCACTGACCATCGTTGAGCGTGATGGCACGAATCAGATTGTCTTCAAGCATGCCGCCAAGAATGAAGCCTAGTAGTAAAGGCGCTAACGGAAAATCGCCGAGCCGCAGGAATAGGGCAATGATGGCAAAGAAGATCATTAGATATAGATCAAATACATTAAACGAGACCAAATAAACGCCCGTCAGAGAGAAGAAAATGATGATTGGGACAAGATAAACCTTAGGAATCAATAACAATCTGGCAATGTAGGGAATTAGCGGTAGATTTAGTATTAACAGAATAATGTTACCGAAATACATAGAGACGATGACGGACCAGAAAATTCGTGGCTCGTCGACAAGGAGCTGTGGGCCGGGTTGAATACCATAAGCAATTAACGCGCCCAGTAATACGGCGGTTGTGCCCGAACCCGGTATACCCAGAGTCAATAGAGGCACAAAAGAACCAGTACAAGCTGCATTGTTGGCTGATTCCGGTGCTGCTAGCCCCTTTAGTGAGCCAAAGCCAAATAGACCTTTATCCTCTGGACTGGCTAAGTTTTTCTCTACCCCATAGGCAAGAAAAGATGCAATTGTTGCGCCTGCACCGGGAAGTACACCGACAAAGAAGCCAAGTACAGATGAACGAGAAACTGTAGGCACAATCGACTTGAATTCTGCTGAAGTCAAAGAGAGGTCTTTTCTATCTAGCCGCTTGGCAACAGGCTGATTGGTGTGACTTGCGCCATTACCCTTGTTACCAATGGTACTCCCGTTACCGCCAACACCGCGTAACACCATCATCAGCGCTTCTGAAAGAGCAAATGTCGCCATAGCCAACAACAGAAAACTAATACCATCGATGAGATCAGCCTGGCCAAACGTGAACCGCTGAACACCGGCTGTGAGATCAGTGCCGACTGTGGACAGCATCAAACCCAGACATGTCATCATTAATGCTTTGAGGTGTTGACCTGAGGACGCAAATGCAGTGACCAAACATAGTCCAAGGAGCATCAACGCGAAGTAGTCTGGTGATTGGAACCCTAATGCTAAGTCTGCCATGTAAGGGGTCAGTAAAACGAGCATAAGCACAGCCAGCGTGCCACCAGCAAAGGAGGCGTAAGCTGCGGTTGCGAGGGCTTTTCCAGCTTTGCCCTGTTGCGCAAGAGGGTACCCATCAAACGCCGTTGCAACGGTTCCTGCTACACCTGGAGCATTGATGAGGATGGATGACGTAGAGCCGCCAAATATTGCGCCATAATAAACACCCGCGAGTAATATCATGCCACTAGCAGGATCAAACCCATAGGTGATAGGTATCATGAGTGCGATCGCAGAAATCGGTCCGAGACCCGGCAGCATGCCAATAATAGTACCCGCG
Source organism: Candidatus Azotimanducaceae bacterium (assembly GCA_047629195.1). GTDB lineage: Bacteria > Pseudomonadota > Gammaproteobacteria > Pseudomonadales > Azotimanducaceae > UBA4582. The sequence goes on along the minus strand of JBLHWY010000240.1, from coordinate 2,003 downwards.
GCACATCCGGCAAAAACCAGCAGTAAACTATTTACCGTTAGAACAGTTTCGAGTCCGAGTAAAATACCTTCAAACATCTAGCTATTCTCCTGCCATTCTCTACCCGCGAGGGCTGGACTCAAACCAGGGGTAAAACCAGAGTTAGGAATACTCAGTTCTGCTGCTAAATCGATAAATAAGGAGCCTTCCGCCAGGTAGATGCCCATGACATCCAGCAGAAACCATATGACGAGTACAAGGGGTATTGCGATGAGGAAAATAAGACGTGGTGATCTACTTCCTAGCACTAAAAAACCAGAAATTAATAGACAGATACTACTCAGAATAAATCCGAGGATTTCGATAGAAATTGCAAAGAGCACCATGAGAACAAGGATCAGAAATAGCGACCGCCAATCATTGGTCGGGACGGTCGTGAGATTTTCTGCTTTAGGTTTCAGATGCCTCGGGGGTACTAAAGAAAGTATCACGAGAATACCGGAGAGAGCTGCACCAACAATGGCAAGTAAATAGGGGAGAGAGCGCGCATTAATCGCTTCTTCCTGGGACCAAAAATCGAGTGGTATTTGTTGCGCGTAATATCCATAGGCCAGTGTGACGATAAGCAGCACAAAGCTCGAAGTTCGCGAATAAAAGTTATTAACCAATTAGTTGCCGTTTTTATCTAAGGTGATTAGTCGTGCTTGTTTGACACTGTCGCAGTGTACCTATTTAGACGATTTACGCTCGTTATGTATTTTTCGAGGATCAATTTTCCTCAAGAAACCCAAGGCTTCTCATCAATGCGCCAATATCCTTTTCCTGCTGTTCGAGGAACTGGTAGAAGTCATCGCCGGACCGATGGAATCGACTCCATCCATTTCGAGCTCGCACCTGTTCAAACTCCGCTGAATTAACGACCGCAGCAATGGTTGTTTCCATCGCCTGATAAGTTTCAGCCGATAAGCCTTTTACTGCAAAAAATCCGCGCCAATTCGCAAACACCAGATTATGTCCCTGTTCCTTGAGTGTGGCGATCTCGGGTACTTCAGGTAGACGTTCGGGGGCTGTAATACCAATTATTCGAACTTTGCCTGCCCGACTCATTGCTATTGCTTCACTCATACCGGTAGATAGCACTTGTGTTTCTCCACTCAGGATGCCTGCCATTGCTTTTCCGCCTCCATCGTAAGGGATGTACACGACACGGCGGGGATTGCCGCCAGCCAGTTCAATGGCGCGGGCAAAAATAAAGTGATCTGTGCTACCTCTTACCGATCCTCCAGCGACTTTCAGTGATCGCGGGTTCTTTTTAAATAGCAGTACAGCATCTGCAAAGTTGGAGATGTCAGAATCAGCGGCAACGACAAAGGCGCTATAGTCTGCGATTACCGAAGCGATAGGAACAAGATCACGGAAAGATTGGGGAAATATTTTTTGCAGCGACCTTACAACCATGGGTGTAGAGCTAATCATCAAGGTGTTCTGTTGGATGCTAGCTGTCTTGATGAATTTTGCTATGGCTCTGCCGCCACCACCTCCAGATAGGTTCTCGAACGAAACGTTAGTCACAATCCCAGATCTTCGCATGGCATCACCGAAACCACGTGCCGTGCCATCCCAGCCGCCACCGGGACCCGCAGGTATTAGAAAATGAGCTTTAGGCATATATCCTTCAGCAGCGAGCGAAGTACTCAGAGACAAAATCAATATTGTGCCTATCAGCTGAATAAACTTGCGTGACGGGACGGACATCATGATGCGCGCCCCAATCTTATGAAGTGGTTTATACATTGGCTTATGCAGAGCGTAAAAAATTTTTCAATGAAGAGATACACGCGAAGTAGGATCCTTTGAATTAGGTAGAACGTTATAAAAGCATCGTTTGTTTAGATAAGTTTGTGTAGATAAATTTTTCTAATAAAGTTTCAATCATAGGCTTAACGTATGATTGAACGGAAGAGCAATATGCCAGACTGCTACCCCGGAAATCCAGACGTAGTCGGTAAAATAGCTCGAACACA
>JBLHWY010000239.1:0-7170 GCA_047629195.1 Candidatus Azotimanducaceae bacterium | reverse complement strand
CTTGGAACATTATCTTTTCCAGATACGCTAAACAGTTAAAAACCTTGGGTGACAATCATATCCATAGCGAAGCAGGGTCATCAACCGTTAACTACCTCGATGAAGAAAGTTACACGACACAGAGAATAAGAATATGGCACATTCAGACAGCGACTTTAAACTCCCGAACAAAGAGCAGTATTTTCGTGAACTTAAACAAACTCCAGCGATGTCCTGGCCCGCGGTAGGTTTTTTCTTACTTGGCCTTTTTGTCATCGTTGGTGCCTCAGGGATGGCACTTTCCGGAGATATTCCGTTGTGGGTTGCCATGTTAGCAAACGGAATCGGTCTTTATTTTCTATTCACCATTATGCATGAATCATTACACCGTAATGTTTCAAAAAACAGTCGCCTCAACGAGATTTTCGGTCGAATCTCCCTACTACTATTAATCCCAGCCGCTCCTATTGAAATCGCACGATGGGCGCATTACCAACACCACCGGTTTACCAGTAGTGATCAAGATCCAGATAACTTCATACACGATGCAAAGTGGTGGGACGTACTTTTACGTTGGCCTAATTTTGACTTGTACTATTTATACATCTTTCTGCGCGACGGCGGTAAGGAGAAACAACGCCACTCACGCGCACTAACGGTACAAGCGGGTATGTTTCTATTCGGGATTGCGGCATTGACTTATTTTGGCTTCGGCATGGAAGTGCTGTTTTTATGGATATTGGCATCTCGTATTGGATTGTTTCTTGTTGCATTGGTTTTTGTATATCTACCTCATCATCCTGCCAATGTAACTGCACAGGAAAATGAATATCAGGCTACAACAATCAGGCTAGGCTGGGAGTGGTTGTTGACACCTCTGTTTGTATTTCAGAATTATCATCTCATTCATCACCTTTACCCGACGGCACCCTTTTACAACTACATCAAATTATGGCACCTCAAATACGAGGAAATAATTGCTGAGGATCCTGCCATACATCGAGGTTTTGGGCTGACCCCGGTCAATTGTAACTCTACAAAAATAGAACCGGCTGATTAGATAGATCGTTCACAGGAATACATTTTTTTAAAAACCAGAAAAGAAGAATGCAAACGTAATCTCTGAGATGCCTAAGATGATCGCAAAGGACTTTTACCGCCACCTAAAACTGACTCCAATATTCCTATCTTCAATCGCGATGGTGTCCGCAATGGTGTGGGCAGTTGAAGAGGCGCAGGATCGATCAAAGGTGACGCCAGGGGTTTATCAGTCAAATATTTCTTACGATGGCGATGATCGCGTTCGCCTAGTTCCCGATAACCTATTCGCTATCGACTTCGTTGATTCTCGATTTGGATGGGCTGCTGGGTACTACGGCACTATCTTAAAAACAGTAGATGGAGGGGAAACTTGGACTCACATATCTTTGCCTAACACCGATCTAATTCGGCGGATTCAGTTTCTAGACAAGGATCGTGGATGGTTAGTCACACATCGTGGTCGCATCATGAGTAGCAAGAACGGCGGCTCAACATGGGAAAATCGTTATATAGATGACAATCAGATTAACTTGCGCAATATAAAGTTCTTCGATGCTGACGTGGGTTGGGCTGTCGGTCACGAAGGCACCATATTGCGTACTAGTGACGGTGGCGAAACCTGGATTAAACAAAGCCTGAGCAATTTTGGGGGGCGAGATTTACCTCGATTAAACGGCCTGGTCGTACTCAGTCAATCTTGGGCTATGTTGGCTGGGGAATTTGGTGTGATCGCTGAAACTATCGACGCTGGTAATACCTGGACGATTATCTCTGCACCGGACTTCAACGCAACATTCACAGAAATTGAACTAGTGGGTGATTCCATATTTGCGGTTGGTCTTGATGGTGTTATTGCACACGTTCATTCCGTCGGCATTGATAGGTTTACGCTACCTGATGATGCAGGCGGTGAGGGAAAAGAGCCTGCATACGTCCAGTTATTAGATTCAGGCGTAGATCAGCACTTGTTTGATATTACTGCTAATCAAGACGGCGAGGGTATTGTGGTTGGTCTTGCCAATATCTTGGTGATTAGAAATGGGAAGCCGTTGATCCCCGTTGAAATCCATCGCCCCGATCGTAACTATTTGTATTTCATGGGGGCAGCGCTTGTTTCAAATACCAAATATGTATTGGTCGGTACGGGAGGTATGGCAGTCACTTTTGATACTGAGACTGCAGGTATGAATGGGGTGCTGAAATGGTAACACGACAGAAAAATGATGGCGTTGTTCACAGCATTGCAAGGTCGGTCATACGATATCGCGCAGCCATACTGATTGCCGCAGCCATTATGACAGGAGTAGCTGGTTACTTTGCTGTTTCAGGCTTAACACTACGCGTGTCGTTGGCTGAGATGTTGCCGTCGAAACACGAGAACGTGAAATTACACGAAGAATTCAGCGATAAGTTTGGTGGCGTAAACACTGTTCTCGTCATGGTAGAAAACAAAGCTGGCACGGTTTACGACAAACAGTTTTTGGAGAAGTACAAGAAAATTTCAGATGCGTTTTATTTTCATGACGATAACCGCCAAGCACTATTTGAGGCGGTTAACTTAAGAAAGACACGGGCTGTCTTTGGTGCACAGGGGCAAATTGTTGTAAATCCAATAATGTGGCCAAGCCTGCCTAAGACAAATGCTGAAATGGAAAAGTTCAGGTTGTTAATCCGCGGGCAATTCAATGGCTATTTAATCTCATTAGATGAAAAGTCTTTGATGATTGCTGCTGAGTTTGAGGACGACGTAGATACCGCCGGCTTGGTGGACTTTACTAAGAAGATTCGTGCCGAATATGAAGACAACACAGTCAAACTCGCGATCGTCGGTCGGCCTATTTTGCTTGGCGCTGTAAAAAAAGAACTACCCAACATGATTCTGATCTTCGCAATGTCAGTTGTGGTGATCGGGATCATTCTCTATCTGTTTTTCAGGACCTGGGTCGGTGTAGTGGTACCGATGATCGTGGCATTTTCAGTTACGGTATTCGGCTTTGGTGTCATCGGATTTACCGGTTACAACATGGATCCGTTGTTGCTGTTGTTACCATTTTTTGTCTTTGCAACCGTGTTGTCACACTCAGTGCAGTTCGTGTCTCGAGTATTTGACGAGTTGAATGACGGCAGAGGTATGAAAGAGGGCGTGAGATTAGGCTTAGAGAGACTGTTATTCCCAAGCACCGCGGCGGTCATAACTGACGCTGCTGGATTTACTGTCCTAGCGCTCGTAGCGATACCCTCCATACAATCGCTAGCAGTTATATGCACGATTTGGTTGCTAACGCTAACGCCTGGCATAATTGTAGCAGCGGCTTTTATGAGCTTTTTGAAAAAGCCGCAAAATTGTAAAACAAAGCTTCCCTTTCAACCAGTTTTTGCATCGGTTTTTGGTGCAAGCATGTCGCGTAACGTCTTTCTGCCTGGTTTTATTGTTTTGTTGTTTGGTGGCCTTTTCATCGCTCAAAATTTGAAAATTGGTGATGCAGTAGGCAGTCCGATTCTGTGGCCTGATGCGCGATATAACAAAGACATTGCGGATATCAATTCGAATTATGACCGCATTGGAACGGACGTTTTACAGGCCTATTTTGCGGGTGATGAAGAGATCATGCTTAGGCCTGACCTTTATCATCAGTCTGAAGCATTTGATCGATATATTTATGAACGGGTATTACCGGCAACCCCAGCATCCAGTCTGACGCCCATAATTAAAAATATTAATATGGCGCTTTGGGAAGGTGACCCTTCTTATCAATTCATTCCTGATACTAGCGGTGAAGTTGGCTTCAATATTTATATGTTTAGATCTGGCGGTGAGCCGGGTGACTTTGCAGCCTTTACAAATCCTGAATGGAGTATTGGTAAAATATCTATATTCACCAGTGAACACAGTGCAGAGACTGTCAATGATCTGATGAGGTATGGCAAAGAATTTGTTGACAGTTATGCCTTCAGCGAAGGCGAGCCTGTTATTCAATTTGCCGGTGGTCAAATCGGGCTGGTGAAAGCCACTAACGATGAAGTTCAGCTGAAAGAAGGCAGATTGCTATATGCAATTATTCTCATCATCGTATTCAACCTACTGTGGCTTTATCGTTCATTAAAATTGGGCGTCATCGTGATTTTTGTGTTGGCGACATCACATTACATCACCATGAGCGTCATGACGTTCCTAGACATAGGGATGAACCTGAATACGCTTCCGCTCGCTGCTTTGGGGCTCGGCCGTGGAGTCGACTACAGCATTTACATGGCCGACCGTATACGAGAAGAAATGGCAGCTGGCCTTGATTTTTCTAAAGCCTCAAGTCGGGCGTTCAACACGACGGGAGTCGCCGTTATTGTTACTGCGATGACCATGATATTGCCACTCCTACCTTGGTATTTCTTATCGCCGATTCGTTTTCAGGCCGAAATGGGACTGCTTTTAGCGATCATTCTTGGCTTCAACATGTTAGGTGCAATTACGATCGTCCCAGCTGCGATCAAAATTTTCAAACCAAAAGGTTTCAATTTTCACAACTCGAGCCGTTCTCAATCATCGGTTGGTTTGACCATTTCGAATCCAGCATAAACAACAACAGCGGAGAAACTAAAATGAACTCTATAAAGTCAAAAATAAACGTGCTAACCGCGCGTTTGTTTAAAACAATAATGGCAGGAGCCTCGCTATCCATGGCGACATTACTCGTTGTCGCGCCCACTAATGCGCAAGGCTTATCAGATGCTTTAAACATGCCTGATGAGCTCTGGATTGGGGGTCGAATAAAACAAGGTTTTGGAGTGCATTTTGATGGTCATAGTGATTCTTCTAACGGATGGGGTCCGTCTCAATACGTCGTCGAACTACAGGGTGAGTGGACGCCAAATAACAATATCACAGTGATTGGTGACCTCTGGCTGAGGGGTGATAGATTTTACGATCTGGATGGTGGTGACTTTCGAACTGCTGCGTTACAAGACTTCACTTCTCCTCAGAGTGGCTTTCGAGATCGATTTAGTATGCGGACTTCAGAGGATGGATCCCTTGTGCTGCCAGACCCTTTCGGAGCGTCAGGTAATGAGAACAAGCGTTTAGATGATTTTGATGATGATATTCTACGAGAGTTGTCGATAAGAATTACCAATGACGAAGATTCGTTGTCGTTGAAACTCGGTAAATTCCAACGTGGATGGGGGCAGGCAGATGGTCTCAGGTTGCTGGACATCCTCAATGCACAAGATCTGCGGCAACGAACGTTTTTTGCGGATACTGATGAAATCAGAATACCGGCTTGGAGCGCTGCGCTTACAGCTGACTTGAAACAACTTGGCTTAGCAGTACCATTCGAAGCGATGGGAATGAAAAACCCAACACTGGAACTAATCTATATTGCCGAAGTTCGTCATTCGGAATTTGTAGTCAACAACCCGACACCGAATAGCCAAACTTCCGGAGGCGGATTTGGATTCCCTTTTCCACAACTTGTTGAAGGTCAGTCTGGATTTGGGATGCCCTTGCTCGGTGCTCGTCTCACCGAGCGCGAAGTGGACGATTGGGACAATCAAGAGGTAGGTGCGCGTTTGAAATTTGGCGCATTTGGTGGTGAGGCAACACTCAATGCGTTTTATGGGTATCAAGACTTACCCGTTGTTGTGAACACCGGTTCTACTCTGCACGTGGGGTCGTTTATCAATGATCCAGCAGCGTCTGTTGCGAATGTACCGCTCGATCTTGCAACGACCATAGGCGCAATACATGCACCCGGACAATATGTTGATTTCATTCAATCTCTTGCGGGTGGGACAGCTGCACCGGGAGATTTTCCGCTCATTGCCTTTGGCTGTTTGGATATCCTGAACCCTGGGGCTGGCGGGCTTCCATGCTCAGTAACCGCAGATTTCGAATTGGATTATACAGAACGCCAAAAAACGATAGGCTTTTCGTTTACTCGGGATATGAGCGAGTGGAAGTTTGGACGCAAGCAAGTGTCACCGGTGCTTCGTTTAGAGTCTGCCTACGAGTTTGATAAGGCGTTTAACCGTGGGGTTATCAATGATCCTTTCATACCAGGACAAGTTGCGGCTGGAACCCCCGCGCTCGTTGGAACCAAAACGGATACTGTCACTCATCGTGACCAAATATCCACTCTCATTGGATTCGATTTTAATTTCTGGGTTCCTGGGTGGACAACACAACAGAGCTCGATTTTCTTGACTTCTCAATTTTTCAATATTCATACTAAAGATCATGAGAATTTGTTGTTTCAAGCACCGTATGCATTGCTAGATGTTAAAAATAACCAACAATATTTCACTCAAACTTATGCAATTGGATTATTTAACGACCGAGTGACGCTTGGTGGGTTGGCTATTTGGGATCTCAGCAAAGATGCATTTTCTTATCGCCAAAGAGTCGATTTCCCAGCTTTCCAAAATAAATTGCTGACAAGACTTGAAATAGGAACTTTCTCGGGTGAGACCGAAGGCGGACTACTCGCTCTCTACGAAAACTCCGACTATGTCGAGCTTTCTTTTACCTATCAATTTTAACTTCTATGCCGCGCGATGATGCTCGGCGCAACCTTATCTTTAAGGAGATTACAGATGAATTTTTCAAAATTTAAAGCACTGTTGGGAGCCTTCTTAACCGCAGCGGTTTTGGGGTCGACAACCTCTGCCGCACAAGCGGGTGATGAATGGATTGATAACTGGAAATCATTTGCCGACAAAACAGGGCTGCCTGAACACGCTGCCTGGGCTGCTGCTATCGATAACGCAGAAACTCGCGCGCTTGCAAAAGAGTGGGAAGATTTCCGTGGATACACCGCCTCATCTTTGCTGGCGCAAGAAGTTTTCCCTGCGGAGCTAAAACCAGGTTTTGTTATCACCAAAGAAAACGTTGGTTCATTGCCGTGGGTGAAAGATTACCTGCCTCAGTACTGGATCGACCGTTTAACGTCTGATTGGATGCCTATCAAGGGTATTCGCGTTGTTCCTACGTCTCATTATTACATGCAAAAAGCACGGTTGGACGCAACCAAGACACTTGGGCCAGACCCCTTTACCATTAACGAAAAAGGAGAGCTTCGTGACAAAAATGGTGAGCACGGGTTCTTAACTGAGGCGGGTCTACCCTTTACTGATCCTAAAAACGGTGAAGAGATTAAC